>RDXH01000147.1 GCA_004292745.1 Oscillatoriales cyanobacterium
GATTGATTAAATACCCGCGTAATCCGCGTACCATTTGCTCAGTTCCTGCGGAAATATTGTTGGTTAGTCCGATGACATTTTCTATTCTTTCTACTTCTTGAAAACTATTCAATACCTGATTGGTGGTTTGATAAACTAGGATGGGTAGACCTAAGTAGATAGCTGCGGGCGCTACATAGGCTATCAACATTTTATTTCTAATATTTAATTTTTTTAAGATAGCAAACATATTTTTCTCCGGGATTTAACAGCACTTACGGGGAGTGTCCATGGCGAATGGCGAATGGCGAATGGCGAATTGTTAGTGGTTACTTGTTAGTGACTTTTTTCATAGCCAATTACCAATTACCCTTCGACCCTTCGACCCTTCGACTGCGTTTATCCGCTCGCCCTTCGACTACGCGGTTCAGCCAGCGGAGTCGAAGGGATCGAAAGGCTATATTTTTTGATTCAAACCTCTTCATCAACAATGACTCCTCCTTTTGTGAGCAGTTTTTCTAAATTGAGAATCGCCATCATTTTTCCTCCGTAAAGAGCTGTGCCTCGTAGATATTCGCGGTTGGCTGAATGCAGTGCAGCGGGAACATTTGCAATTTCTGAGACGCTTAAATATACAATATCTAAAATTTCGTCCACAACTATACCAGCTACTAAATTTGCCACTTGCACAACGATCGCCTGAGATTGATAATTTGTGGCACTCGGCATATTTAAAGAAATATTTAAAACATTGCGAATATCCACTATGGTTAAAATTTCTCCCCGTAAATTCATATTGCCAATTATGCGATCGGGAGTGCAAGGAATTGGGGTTAGTTGGCGAATTTCAGTAAATTCACGGACTACATCTAGCTCCATACCAAAGTATTCACCATTCAAAGTAAACACGGCTACGGATATGTTAATTGCGGCAGAATGGTCCCCCTCGGCTTGCCGCCTCAAATTGTCAGCCCGCGATTTAAAAATTGCTCTTTCTTCCGGCGTAGCTTGGGGGCAAAAAATCTGATGCTTGCTTAAAATTTTCGCATTTTCACTCAACAATTGGGCTTTGAGATACCAGGGTAGATTTTCTATTTCTGCCTCTGGTGCTGTTTCTTCACCATCTGCATCGCTGACAGTAATAGGTAAGCTTTCTTCTGTTTTTTCAGCAGAATATCGAATTAGGCGATCGAGATTGAGTAGCATGATAATATCGGCTTCGCAGCGGGCAAATGCAGCGACAAAATGATGGGATGCCATGCCATCGTCTCGCCCATAAGATAGCTGGGGAGTGGTGGTATGTTCTGAGATCTCTTTAACTTCGCGAACTTGATTGACGATGATAGCGACTTTCCATTCTTGCCACTCCATGACGATCGCACTATCTGTCACAGTATACTCCTGCCAAACGTATCCAAAACGGAGATTCAGATCCATCACAGGCAGAATTTCACCCCGAAGGTCGATCGCCCCAACAATATCTTGAGGCGCTTCTGCAATTGGCGTCAACTCCGGCAGAAAGAAAATTTCTTGAACGCAGCAGGCTTCTACAGCGTAGAGAAAACCGTTCTGTTCAAAAATAAGATACGGTTTAGTTTGCATATTGAACTATTTGGGACAAAGGTATAGGGCACAGGGAAGGGAAGGGATCGATCATTATAAGTATTCCACGGGACTAGATATTAGGCAAGGACTGGTTTATAGAGAAACCCAGTTGTTAGCTACCAGTGCATAAATTTTGTTTACTGTATAATCTTACCAATTTTTTTTTAAGTTCTAACAAAACTTGGCTCGCCGTCATCTTACCCTGCTGCTCGATCGGAGTATGGGGCGGTAATTTTCCGAGAATTTCACAGGATGAATTATACATTTTCATGGCTCTGGTTATCTGGCCTTCTTTATGGTATATATTGCCCAGGTCTAAATAAGCGGAAATAAAAGATGGACAAAGATAAATTATTCTCTTAAGAAACTGCTTAGCTGTTTCTAATTTTCCCTCTTCTTCGGCAATTTGAGCTTGTAAATAATAAGGAAAAACCGACATTGCATCAACTTTACTAGCTCGTTGGCAGTGTTCGATCGCCTGAGAATACTTACCTAAATTTGCATAAATTTGAGCTAATAAATAATCGGCATCAAAATTATAGGGCTGCATTTTCAGAGATTGTTTTGCTTGGGCAATTGCTGCTGCATAAGCTTTATTTTTAAAGTTGGTCTTAGCTTCTTCAATCAATAATGAAGCGGTTTTTTCCTGGGGTTGATTCAATTCGTTATTGGGTGCTTTAGCACATTTTTTTTCGGTTAAATCTCCGACTAAATAGCGATTTCTCAGCATTTTTCCTAGGGGACTAGATTCGGTTAATAGGGGAGTGAGTTCTGCAAAATGTCCCTGAGCAAAACTAGCTGATTTCGTTGCTCGTCCCAGGAAATTGCGATCGTCAACGACTCCAGAATTTTCGGATTTTTCCCTGGACGACTTGAGTTGCTGTAAGTTCCAATATTCATTTTGAGATTCTTCCCCCGGTAATGGATCTCGACGCTGATAAACAATGGACTCCGGGAAAACCTTGGGTAAAAACTCGTTCATAATTTGACCGTGGACTTCAGCGTGACCGGTCATTAAATATCCTCCAGGCCTCAGAGTCCGGGCAAATTTTTTCAGTACCAGTGAAATATACTGATGCTCAAAATAAACAAAAACGTTTCTACACAAAATTAAATCAAAATTATAAATATTTTTGTAAATATTAGGAAATTCATCGGCGATTAAATTTACACAGCTAAAACTTACACTTTGCCGCAATTCTCGACTTATTTCCCATTCAATTTGTCGCTGATTAAAATACTGTTTTTGTACTTGGGGGTCTACCAAGCGAAAGGACCAAGGGCTGTATACTCCCTGTTGGGCTTTTTCGATTACTTTTTCATTTATATCAGTCCCTAAAATTAATATTTTCCATTGAGGCCAATCGCTAATCAATTGTTTTAACAAAATAGCTAAAGAATAAGGTTCTTCACCAGTGGAACATCCCGCACTCCATAGTCGGAGTGTCGGCTGAATTCCCAAGGTATTTTGCAAGTTTCTTTTTTGCTCTATTAATTCAGGTAAAATTACTTTTTTCAATAAATCAAATTGTCCCCGATCGCGCATAAAATAACTTTCTACCGTTGTCAAAAGCAATACTAATTCGCGCCATTCCTTTTGACTATCAAAGCTTTTAGAATTTAAAATTTGATAATATTTATCGGGTTTTTCTATTTGTAAAAGTTTCATTCTGTCCACAAGTTTTTGACACACAGTACCTCGGTCTTGTGACCGAATTTGTAAGCCAATTTGAGAACTAATTAATTGAATAAATAGTTGAAGTAGTGAATCATTCATATTAAATATGTAGATTTATTCTAAAATTTGTGTGAATTAGTGATGCTTATTTATTAGTTGTTATTTTTTATGGGTATTTTAGCCGATCGCCCTGAAAAAAGCTATACCAAGAACATCATATCAGAAAATTGTCTCCTGGAGGCATTGTAATATAAATTTAGGCTGCACCGGACAGAATTACCTGATCTGCGCGTCAAGGACTAAAATAGTCAGCAACTCCAAGGCAAAAGGCAGAAAACAGAAAAAATTCTGCCTTCTGCCTTCTGCGTGCAACCGCCTCAATCCCCAACTTTAAGCTGGATAAATCCGCAGGCGGCGATTCGGTTCTTCACCAAAACTGTCGGATTTTAGGTGATAGTGTTCCACAAGTTCATGCTGCATTTTGCGAACATTAGGAGAACGGGGTAAGAGCTCCACAGGCTGTCCCTTGGGAATCACAATTTGCTCCACAGCTAAGCGGGTTTCTTCGAGAGCTTCGAGTTCGTCAGAAGAACCACTGCGGGCAAATAAGCTGAGGTCAGCGATTTCCGGGGTGGCGGGGTCCTCCATGTCCAACAAGCGTCGCAAAGCTCTCGCTACGTGAGGCAGAGTGCTAGCCTTAATGGTGTGCAGAGGAACTTGGCGAGTTTTTGCCAAATGACGCAGTTTCGACTGGTTGCGCACATTAGAGCGCAAAGCTAAAACCACGTCAGCAGTGTCAATATCCTTAGTCAACACCACCTGCAGATTCAAAGTCGAAATTACCTGTTCGAGGTGATGACGAGCTATGCCATAAGGATAAACGTGGAGTGGCAAATCTTCCCCATTGGGCCCGACATTCTGAGAAAAGCGTCCGGGCCGGGCGACTGGTTCCACTGACAACGACTCTTCCAGGAGTTGCTCAAAATATCTAGTTTCCGACACTGGGGCACTGTTGGCAGGGAATTTGTCAGCGGGAGGGGGCATGGGTACCATTTTCCCAGCACTGCGCCACCCGGATAGTGGGGTGACGGGCCGGATTGCCGATACCGAAGCCGACGATGACGACGCAGTACCTGAGTTCCCCGGAAACCGGCCGGGAGGAGTGCCTGCTTCGTGAGCGATGATGACTTCTCCAGTCTCGCTGATGCTTCTGATTTGTTGGTTCGGTTGTTTTCCTCGTAGTAGAGTGTCGATCGCCTCTGCAACTTGCTCGTGTACCACCCACTTCTGGCGTTCGAGCATTTCGATCGCAATTGCAAAAGTTGGGGGTGATTTGCGCTCCAAAACCGTCTTTTGAGAACCGCGACGCCGGGCCTCATCATCTCCCAGCGTCACCGCTTGGATACCCCCAATTAAATCGGCCAGAGTCGGGTTTTTCATCAAGTTTTCGATCCGGTTCCCGTGGGCGGTACCGACCAACTGCACCCCCCTTTCGGCGATGGTTCGGGCGGCCAAAGCTTCCAATTCTGTGCCGATTTCGTCAATCACGATCACTTCTGGCATATGGTTTTCCACTGCTTCGATCATGACTTGGTGTTGGAGTTCGGGACGGGAAACTTGCATTCTACGAGCTCTGCCGATCGCTGGGTGAGGAATATCTCCATCTCCGGCAATTTCATTGGAGGTATCAATAATCACCACTCGTTTTTCCAAATCATCGGCTAACACGCGGGCAATTTCCCGCAGCGCCGTTGTTTTGCCGACTCCGGGGCGGCCGAGCATCAGAATCGATTGGCCGGTTTCCACCAAATCCCGGATAATCTTGATCGTCCCAAACACAGCACGGCCAACCCTCAAAGTCAAGCCAATAATCTCACCGCTGCGGTTGCGAAGGGCGCTGATCCGGTGCAGGGTTTGCTCGATGCCGGCTCGGTTGTCGCCGCCGAAATGGCCGACTCGCTCAATACAGTAATTGAGGTCTGCCTTGGAAATCGGCTTCTGGGAAAGGTGTTCGGCCTTGGATGGAAAACGAGCTTCGGGAAGGCGCCCCAAATCCATCACAATCTCAATCAGATTGTTACGTTGCGGGTGCTGTTCTAGGGGTTGCCGGATGTCATCTGGCACGATGTCGAGTAATTTATTGAGGTCGTCTGTAATCTGCATTCGCCGTCCATCTGTTCGGGTGACGTTTTCAAGCTTTTTAGTCATTGGTTATTAGTTATTAGTCATTGGTTATGGGTTATTAGTTATTAGTCATTGGTTATGGGTTATTAGTTATTGGTTATTGGAACTAACTACCAACGACTAACCACTAACTACCAACGACTACTGACTAATGACTACTGACTACTGACTACTGACTACTGACTACTAACTAATCTTCTTTCAGTTGCGAAACTAGAGAATTAGCTAAACTAACGGCCTGCCTGAGCAGTGCTGGGAAGGCTTCTAGTTGAGTCAGTCCTGGTGTTTTAGTTCCGGTTACTGGTGGCGTGATGGCGTTTGGAATCGCCAAGGCTCGATCGATTTGCATTGTTTCTAATTGCTCTAAAATTGGTGACAGCAAAACACGGGCATAGCTGCCATAAGCTACACCTGCAATATATGGGGTTTGGGAAATTGACAAATTTTTCCTGCCCTCCCTCATCAGCCCAGATGCTCTGAGTTTGCTGACAGTATGAGCATTAGTGCCACCAGCAAGTTGCACGTATCCGGGTAAGCCGGCCGCCAAGACTTTTTTGCCTAGTTTGACGGCTGCTCTAGTAGCTCCGGTTCCAATATCTCCACTCATTGGCCTACCGTCGGTTTGCCAAATTAGGGGACAAGGAAGGGGGGAAATTATTTGATAAAGTGTCCGCAAATAATCAATCAAACCTTCTCCATCGGGGCAACTAATGGCAATTAATTTGAGTCGATCGACCCAGGGATTTATGCTTGACCAAAGTCTTGCAAAATCTGTTTCTCTGCCTATTTGGGTGTGGATTTCTAGGGCGTCCACACCGGATTGCAGGATTAAAGGTGCGATCGCGGCAGGGGCCGACACGTAGGAACGGGTGTAAATTAGTTGGCTGGGACAAACCGGGAGACAGCGACCGCAGCCATAGCATTGCTCGTCTATGACCCCGGAAACACCTTCGCCATCACCCTCAAAAACGATGGCTGTGGCTGGACAAATTTTTTCGCAAGGTCGCCAGCAGTCCACCGGACACTCGGCTGGGTTGAATTCGGCCTTACGAAAATGCGGGTCTTCCCCATCATTTAAACTTACCATCAGCCAGGGCAAACCTTGTCGGTCAAACCTGGGGTTTTGGGCTTGAGTCTGTATGGTGCGCGCCACCTGTAGGGCTTCTTTCGCTGCTGCGATCGCCGCGGGGTCTGCCGCGACGTCGATACAGTCAGCACCTGCTAAGGTGTAAGCCAAGGTCAGGTTGCGGACTGCAGGCAGGTGTTGAAAGCTGGCCCCACAGATCAGCTTGAACCAATGGCCACTTTTTAATGAGTTTAGGGGCTGATAATGTTCTGTCACCTTTATATGCTAACGTTTTGGGTTTAAAATTGCGAGGTGTAAAAGTTGCAATTTGGATCGGATTGATTTAACCGCAGAGAACACAGAGGGCGCAGAGTCAGAGAAGAGAGAGATGAATAATTCTGGATACATGAATATCAAAGAAACCGGGTTTTTTACTGCTCTTCCAGGCTGGGAGCCTGTATTTTGGTTGAAATACCCGGTTTCTGCCGACCGGATTGTATTATTTGCTCAGTCGCTGGTAAGCCGTGGCTAAAGCATTACTATCTCCGACATTTCCGGGAAACAAAACCACTGGTAAATTAGGAAATAAAGGATGATTTTCTTCGGTTTTTACTACTGAACAACCTGCGATAATTTGACCTAGCAGTCTGACACTTTTGAGGGACAAACCTGTACTCAAAACATCATTGGAAGTAATCCCGCCTTTGCTGATTAAAAACCCGATATCCGCAGGCAGTCCCCGCACTATATCCATCAATAAACCAGAAACCGCCTCTCCAAATTTTAACCGGATTTCGGTATTTTTAAATTGTAGTTCTTGGCGACTGGTATAAATTACAGGGGTTTGGCCATCGCTGTGAGCACTGCGGACTTTTTCTAGAGTTTTATTCAACAGGTCTGTCCGATATTCTGGTGAATCTTCTAGCAAGTGAGATACGTCTATTTCAATGCTAACTGTCTGGGCTTCTTTTAACAAGTATTCCAATTGTTCTGTAGTTTTCTTGACGTGGGAACCAACTATTACTGCACCGGGCTTGCCATCCCTCACATATTTTGCCATATTGTCGGCTGCAATTGGCTGGGGGCCGAGGTCAGCTAAGGATGTTAAGATACTTGCTCCACTGCGGAATAAAAACTTTTTGCCTTGACTAGCTGCATCGAGAATGTGTTTAGCAAAGGTGTCTAAATCGCTTTGATTTTCGCAATCTACTACTGCACATTGGTTGTTTGTCATGTGCATCAGTCGATCTAAGTTTCCTTGGCGGATGTCTGCGAGTAAGATGCGATCGACATTCTCGGCCTGAATCCTACCTTTGGTTTTTTCTTCAACGTAGTCTGGGAGGTAACTGTGGCTGTAGCCAAAGACTGAATCTTTGGCAAATTCGGTTTCGTGGACTGGTGTTTCGACGTTGTTAACCATGAGGTAATGTACGCTGTCGCGGGTAATTCTACCTCCTTCAAAAAAGGCGGGAATTAGAAAATGAGCGTCGAAGGGGCCTAGTTCTTCGGCGATCGCGTCGGTTTCGATGGGATAGTGGCCGCGCAGGGTAGAATCGGAACGGCTAACTATTAAAAAATCCTGAATTCCTTCGGCGGCGATCGCAATTTTCAGATTTTGGCAGACTTCGCGGGTGACGGAGGCTGCGTTTTCGGGAGTTAGCGATCGGGTATTTGTCAGTATGAAGAAAATCGGCGACTTGTCCCGCAGTCCCAAACGCAAGGTTTCTTCGTCCCAAGTAGTCAGCAGCAAGCAACTGTGCACGGTTTGAGAACCTGTGGGATCGTCATCTAGAACTATAATTTTAGGTTTAGCAGACATACTGACCTGGTTGTTAACGTCACCTTTCCAAGATATCCTGACCCCGTGACTTCACTGAAAAAATTTTACCTTAAGTCGCCTCCTTTCGCTGTTGCAACTTTTTCATTTCTGCTTGAACTCCCACGGCTACCTGCAAAGCTTGGTTTAGCAATCGCCCTTGTTCGCTAGCCCGATCGCTAATTTGCAAGGCATTTAAGGCGACTAGGTTAGTGGCGAATAGTTCGGAGTTAGTTCCCACAAATTTTTGGTTTTCCCTGATGATTCTCTCGGTTTTCAACGCTCTGACTAAATCCTTTCTGATCAGATCCAATGCTTGAATGACTTTTGAGCGATCGGCTATTTTGACTCCCGAATTACCAGCATCTTCTATGTCGTCATTAATGGCGATCGCCTTGATGATACCATTGTAGCGATCGACATCATCAAAAAGATTAATTAAATGTTTGTTTTGGTGGCTGCACCTAATTTTCCAGATATCCTCAAAGATTAAACCGGCGATCGCCATCAGGTGAATGGCCAACCAAACCAAATAAGCCCTGGGAAATATCATTACCAGCAGCAAACAACTGATCAGAACTAAAATAATTAAACCGAAGGTTTTCACCCCTTCGCGAACAAACTTAGTTGCTGTTGCGGGTCGATATACGCGATCGGGGCCCGTACCGCTGAGGCGTTTGAGTTCACCCGCAGTAATTTCTAATCCCTGGATGTCAGAGCGCATAAATCTTTACAAATATTTGTTAATTATAAATTTTAGCTATAGAACAAAAGGCTCGTCTACAATAAATCTAACATCTTTTTTCACTAAATCTGCACTATGTCCGCACGTCCTATCTACCTCGACAACCACTCGACAACCCCCGTAGACAAGCGGGTACTTGATGCGATGGTGCCCTATTTCACCGAGCAATTCGGCAACGCAGCCAGCGTCAACCACGTCTACGGCTGGGAAGCCGAAGCAGCGGTAAAACAGTCACGACAAATTTTAGCAGAAGCCATCAATGCCTCCCCAGAAGAAATTGTTTTTACCAGCGGTGCAACGGAAGCCAATAACTTAGCGATTAAAGGCATCGCCGAAGCCTATTTCAGCAAAGGAAAGCACATTATAACAGTAAAAACTGAACATAATGCGATTCTTGACCCCTGTACATATTTGGAAAAATTGGGATTTGACATTACCGTTCTACCTGTAAAAAGTGACGGATTGATTGATATAGGCGACTTGATCAAAGCGATTCGATCGGAGACGATTTTAGTTTCGGTGATGACTGCTAATAATGAAATTGGAGTGATTCAACCGATCGCCGAAATTGCAGCAATATGTCGCGGAAATGATATTATTTTCCACACAGATGCAGCCCAGGCGATTGGTAAAATTCCCCTAGACGTACAGGAGATGAATATCGATTTAATGTCCTTGACAGCCCACAAAATTTACGGACCAAAAGGCATTGGAGCTCTCTATGTGCGTCGCCATAAACCGAGAGTGCAGTTAGCACCACAAATGCACGGCGGTGGTCACGAACGGGGAATGCGATCGGGTACACTGTACGCACCGCAAATAGTTGGATTTGCTAAAGCTGTGGAATTAGGAATTGCCCAAATGGAGGAGGAAACAGCACGAGTTGTGAGTTTGCGCGAGCGTTTGTGGCAAAATTTGGCAGAATTAGGAGATGTGTTTCTCAACGGTCACGCGACTAAAAGATTGCCCGGTAATCTTAATATTAGTGTAGGTGGCGTTGACGGTCAAGCATTGCTGTTGGGGTTACAGTCAGCGGCGGCGGTTTCTTCTGGTTCGGCTTGTACTTCTGCCAAAATATCTCCATCTCATGTTTTAGCAGCGATCGGGCGATCGGACAAATTAGCCTACGCTTCCATTCGGTTTGGGATTGGCCGTTTCAATACTGTAGCAGAAATAGATGCAGTCTCTCAACACGCGATCGCCACTATTACATCTCTCCGACAAGCTCAAAAAGTAATGAGTTAAAAAGATCATTCGGCGGTTGAAACCGCGTCTTGTCAAACGAAGTCCGCCTCCGCGGACTAAGAGATCGAGGGGGTTTAAAACCCGGATTTGGTATTAAAACTTTCCTATTTCTTCAGTCCGCGAAGGCGGACTTTGTTTGTGTAGCAGCGATTTCAATCGCCGAGTATAATTGGTATCAACCCCTTACTTAGAACCAAAAACTTCGCGTACCCGATAAATTGGTTTACCCTGAGATTCATGATAAGTCCGCATCATCACTTCTGCTAATAAACCAAAACAAAATAACTGCACCCCTGTCAACAGCAAAACCACAGCTAAAATCAGTAAAGGACGATTCCCAATACTTTGACCAAAACCCAGCTTCAGGAATGTCAAATAAATCCCTAACACCGTTCCCAAAGTCATAGAACTCAGTCCCAAAAGTCCAAAAACGTGCATGGGGCGAGTTAAAAACTTCTTCATAAAAGAAATAGTCAACAAATCCATCAACACCCGAAACGTCCGCCAAATTCCGTACTTGCTTTGACCAAAACGGCGGGCGTGGTGTCGCACCGGCATTTCGGCAATTCTCGCCCCTTCAATAAAGGCCAAAGCTGGCAAAAATCGGTGCAATTCCCCGTAGAGATTCAAATCTGCCACCAACTCCGATCGATAAGCTTTCAAAGAACAGCCGTAGTCGTGTAAAGTCACGCCTGTAACGCGGCCAATCAGCCAGTTCGCCATTTTAGAAGGAATTAACCGACTAATCGTATTATCTTGCCGATTTTTCCGCCAACCACTGACCAAATCGTAGCCTTCATCTAACTTAGCCAACAATAGGGGAATATCAGCCGGGTCATTTTGTAAATCGCCGTCTAGGGTGACAATAGCACGACCGCGAGCGCGATCGAAACCCGCAGACATGGCGGCAGTTTGACCATAATTGCGGCGTAAAATTACAGCACAAAGGTCCTCGCGACTGCTAGCTAACTGTTTGAGAAGTTCAGCGGAACCATCCTTAGAACCATCATCTACGCAAATAATTTCATAGCTGAGTCCAGAGGCTTGAATCGAAGTGGCGATCGCCTCAATCAAATGAGGTAAACTTTCCACTTCATTATACACCGGGACTACCGCCGAAACATCAAGTATCACCTCTGCTTCAGCCTTTTTCCCCGCCAATTTTTCCAAAAATAATGCAGCGTCCATTTCTTTATGCTATAACATCAACCGTCAACTCAACTATCAACAAGTGACATACTCCCACATCAAATCTGAGTACAGATTATGATGTGGGCTTCTTAACAGCCCGATGAAGGGTATGTAAGATTTCCTTGATGGTACTGTTAT
>RDXH01000148.1 GCA_004292745.1 Oscillatoriales cyanobacterium
CCCAGGCAATTGCTAATCCGATCGCTCCCCCTACCACACTCCCAGTTACGGAAACTCCGATGACTAAAAGTAACAGCGATAAAGGGCCTTTAATCATCAGGGCGATCGCAATTTTATCCATCCGTTCGTGCTGCTGAATCAGTCCGTAAAATATATCGCTGATAGACTCGAAGGCCTTAGCTAATCCTATGGCCAAAATCACCAGTGAAGTCTCCCAGCTATACCCAGCTTTCAGCGTAATTCCCGCAATTATCAACAGGGCTAAACCAGTGCCAATTAACCTCAGACCTAAATAGTCGGCAAAAACATACTCGCCTTTGGCATCCGTCACTTGGATACTTCGCAGTTGCAGATTAGTAAACATAATTACAGGTGCTGTCACCGCTAAACCCAAGGTAAACTGACCCACCATTTCAGGACTGCCCAATTTAGCAAGCACCACCAACATCCCCCACTGGGAAGCTGCATAAACTAGATTCCCAGTGAAAGTCCAGGAAAAATTTCGGCGTAATGTTAGTGGTTTCAACTGTTGCATTAGTAGCTAATTTCCGGCTGGCTAATTGGTTAATTCCAAATCCTGTATTTGGCTGGCAATTTTATTCACCGATGCCCAATTAATTTTTATTGACTTTAGCCCCCATCAGTTTACCTGCCGCAGCGCATTCTACAGGCTTCGAGAAAAAGTATCCCTGTCCGTAGACGCACTTCAGCTCTTTTAGCTGAGCGATTTGCCATCTCGTTTCTACTCCTGTGGCAATCATCCCCATACCTAACTCCTGAGTTATGGCAATAATTTTGTGAAGAATTTCTAAGTTTGGGTGGCTAGCATCCAGACCACTTACTAAAGAGCAATCTAGCTTCAAACTGTCGAATTTTCCATACTTAAGCCGCGTCAATTGGTAGAGCTGAGTTAACGATACATCACTCAAACCACAGTGATCGATTTGTACTTGCACGCCTAAAGTTTTAATTTGAACTAAAACAGAGCCAGCCAACTCAGAATTTTGGGTCACAACATCTTCAGGAATTTCTAATCTCAAACTAGAAGCATCAAGATTGGTTTCCTTCAATATTTGGCAGATATTCTCGATTAAGTCAGGGTGAAAAAACTGTTTGCTAGTCAGATTGACACTGACTTTTAAAGGAGAATCAAGACCAAATTGCGACTGCCAAATCTGCATCTGGGTGCAAGCTTGCCGCAGTACCCACTCGCCAATCGGAACAATCAAGCCAGTTTCTTCTGCTGCTGTGAGGAATTCGTCTGGCCATAGCAAACCTCTAGTCGGGTGCTGCCAGCGCAACAGCGCTTCAAAACTACTAATTTTATTGGTTTCTAGGCAGACGATCGGCTGATAGTGAATCCGAAACTCCTCATTGGCCAGAGCCACTCGCAGATCGTTCTCTAACTGCACAGATGCTACACTGCTAATCTTGACTGGTTCAGTTTTTTCTGTCGCTGTAGTTTCGTGTAAATTTGCTGTGGAATATCCTGGTATGTATTCAGGGACTAACTGCTGTAGGAGCGAGACAATTAAATTGGCATCATTGCGATCGCCCGCTTGACAAAGAGCTTCTACTTCCCGATCGATATTATCTTTCACTAGGCGGCTGGCATTACCCAAACTGAGAATTTTTGCGTGTTGAGTTTTGTTATATTGCTCACCAGGAATAAATAGCTCTTCAAACAATTTTTCTCCAGGCCGCAGCCCTGTGAACGCGATTTCAATGTCTTTGCCGACTTCATATCCTGAGAGCCGAATCAAATCATTTGCCAAATCAACAATTCTCACTGCTTCCCCCATCTCCAGCATGAAAACTTCCCCGCCACCACCGATGACTGCGCCCTGCAAAACCAGTTGAACTGCTTCGGGAATTGTCATGAAGTAGCGACAGATATCTGGATGGGTAATGGTAATCGGCCCACCCTCAGCAATTTGTCGCTTGAAAGTGGGGACGACGCTACCGCGGCTGCCAAGAACATTACCAAAACGAACAACTACAAAGGGGTTTTCGCTTTTTTTTGCTGCTTGCAACACCAGCATTTCGGCAACTCTTTTGCTAGCTCCCATAATGCTAGTTGGATTCACCGCTTTGTCGGTGGAAATCATCACAAAGTTTTGCACATTGTATTTCAATGCCATATCCAGCAGATTTTTTGTCCCTCGCACATTGTTGGTGATGGCTTCCGGCGGGTTTAATTCCATCATGGGTACGTGCTTGTGAGCAGCCGCATGAAAAATCATGTCTGGTCTAACTGTTTCAAAAACGTACTCTAAGCGATCGAGCAAACGAATGTCGGCGATGCAAGCTGTAATGCGAGTAATATCTGTTGGGGTTTTGCTGGTCTTTTTGAGTTGTGACAGAACTTTGGTTAGTTCTTGTTGAATGTTGAATACAGAATTTTCTCCGTGTCCGACGATGATGATTTCGGCGGGAGCGCACTTTAATATTTGCCGACACAGTTCGCTACCAATGGAGCCACCGGCACCAGTGATTAGAACTTTTTTGCCTCCAATCAATCCCAAGACTTTGTGGGTATCGGTTTGGATGGGAGCGCGGCGGAGTAAGTCCTCAATTTGGACTTCTCTGAGGTTCCCGATACTGACTCGACCGTTGATGATCTCATTCAGGCCGGGGAGGGTGCTGGTTGGAACTCCAATTGACTGGCAAATTTGGACGATTTCCCTAATCTCTTGTCCCGGAGCTGAGGGGATGGCAATCATGACTTTGCTGATATTTAGCGATCGAACTACGTCGGGAATGTTATAACGATTGCCGAGTACAGTCAGTTTGCGAATCTTTTTGGTGATTTTTTTAGGGTCATCGTCAACGAAAGCGATTGGATCTAGCCCTAACTCTGGGCTCCTTTGCATCGTTTGCACCAGAGATGTGCCTGCACTACCGGCACCGACTATCAGGATGCGATCGCGTTGTTGAACTTTCCACGGTTTTTGGTTCCATCTTTCCAGGGTGGGAATGCTGAAACGAACTGCCGCCACTAACAAAAAGCCGATCATGGTGTCTACCAGCGGCAGCGATCGTGGCAGAATGGCGATCGCCGAATTATTTACCTGGTAGAGTTGGTGGAACAATATAACTTCCACTGCTAGGGATATACCTATCAGCATCGCTATTTGTGTCATTTCTTCGAGACCAGCATACTGCCAGTAACGATTGTATAAGCCACCAACATAAAAAACTGCTAGTTTGACTGCTACAAATAATACTGTAACTACCGCTAAACTGTTTAGATAGGGAGCCAGACTCGTATCATCTAAACGAATTGCCAGGGCTAATAACGGTGCGATGCCAAAACAAATGGCATCGACAAGTAAAAAATGACGGGTTCTTAATCCCACCAACACTTTGCTGATTTTTTTGACGATGCTATTCATAAGACACTATGAGAAAAAAAGTTTGCTCAAACTAGATATCTTTATCGACTTTTTGGTTTTTTTTATACTTGCCTTACAGATGAAATTTTTCCGCAATTAAATCAGAATCCACTTCTGTGCTAGCATTAAGGGGAGCTGGCAAAGCATTTGTTACATCTCCTAATTGCCTTGTTAGGGATTTATTTTTTTTAAATTCGACTTGATATTGGCTCTATATTCTCCCACTACGGGTTCTCTAGTCCAGAATTTAATAATTCTTTACTTTGTTCTTAACAAAAGTATATACTTAAGTAGGGTTTTGAGTGGAAGTAACATATTTATTAAAACAATGAGATTGTGGAAATTAAGTGATAAAATGGAAATCTTAAATCATCAGTTTAAAAGCCCTATATTGTGACTATTTACCAAAAATATATCTTTGGGAGAGATTTATGGAATCAAGTGAAAATGGTATGGGATTTCAGGAATACTGGCAGATTTTGAAGCGTCGATGGCTGCCAGCCCTAGCTGTATTTGCCTCAGTGGTGGCACTCGCCACCTACATAACCCTTAAAGAAAAACCAGTTTATGAAGCAGAAGGAAAGTTGTTATTTAAGAAAACAACTCCTGGATCGGCGTTGACAGAATTGGGAAAAGAAATCGGACAGTTGACTCCTGCTGCTGAGCAAAGTAATCCTCTGACAACCGAAATTGAACTGATTCGTTCTGTTGAAATTGTCGAAAAAACTATCAACAAGCTTCAGTTGCAAGATGAAAAGAATCATCATCTTAAAGTCAAAATTTTTTTGAAGAATCTGACAGTAGCTACTATTAGGGGAGCGGATATACTAACAGTGTCATACAAAGATAAAAATCCCCAAGTAGCAGCAGATGTCGTAAAGACAATGATGATTTTTTATATAGACAACAATCAAAAAGTAAATCGTCTAGAAGCTGTATCAGTGCGACAGTTTATCGAAAAGAAACTGCCTAATTCCGACAAAGCTATGCGAAAAGCCGCGGCCGAATTGAGCAAATTCAAAGAAGATAATAAAGTGGTAAATCTGGAAGAAGAAGCTAAGTCAGCAGTAGCCGTCATGGCGGGACTAGAAAGTCAAATAGACCAAGCTAAATCGGATTTTATCAAAGCAAGTGCTAAGTCAAAAGCATTTGAAAACCAATTACAAATGACTCCCCAACAAGCATTGGCTACCAGTACCCTCAGCCAATCTAGCACTGTGCAGGAAGCTCTGAAAGAATACAAACAAATAGAGCGGCAGTTAGCTATTGAGCAAAATCGATACCTGGATACTTCGCCTGTAATAACTAGGTTGGTAACTAAAAAAGCTACGATGAAAGCTTTACTAGATGAACAAATTAAACAAGTTTTAGGCGGTCAACAGCCCTTGGAAAATCAAAGCTTACAGATAGGAGAAGTAAAACCAAAGTTGATTCAAGAATTTATCAGTGTCGATGTAGAACGCCAGGGTTTGGCCGATCGCGTTACTATTCTCTCAAATGCTTTAGCAGCCTACAAGCAGCGGGTAAAGGTTTTGCCGGCGCTAGAGAAACAAAAGCGGGAACTAGAAAGAAAACTCCAAGAAGCCGAGGCTGATTATGAAGAATTGCAGAAAAAGCTCCAGCAAATTCGGATTACGGAAAATCAGCAAGTCGGGAATGCTCGCATTATTCAAAAGCCGAGTGTTCCTGAAGAACCAGTGCGCTCTCGCAAGTCTTTATTGTTGGTGTCGGGTACTTTGTTGGGAACTCTGTTGGCGATCGCTGCGGCGCTGCTTTTAGAATCTCAAGATAAGTCTGTCAAAACTATTGAAGAGGCGAGGGAGTTGTTTGGGTTTACTTTGTTGGGAGTGATTCCTTTCCATAAAAAGCCTGAAAAAAATACGAGGCGCAATTCCAAGCGGCTTAAATCTACTTCTCAGGATTTAGAGCCATCTCCTCAACAGATTGTGGTGAGAGATAGTGCTCATACTTCCAGCAGTGCTGCTTACCGAATGCTTCAGGCAAATCTCAGGTTTCTGAGTTCTGATAAAGAGCTGAAAGTGATTGTCGTCAGTAGTTCGTTACCGCAAGAGGGTAAGTCTACTGTATCAGCTAATTTGGCTGTGGCTATAGCTCAATTGGGACGGAAAGTTTTGCTGGTAGATGCGGATATGCACTGTCCTGTTCAGCATCGGATTTGGGAACTTCCTAATCAAGTAGGCTTGAGCAATGCGATTGTGGGACAAGCTGAATTGAAAAGTGCGATCGCACAAGTTATGGAGAATTTAGATGTGCTCCCTTGCGGGGTAATTCCGCCTAATCCCATGGCTCTTTTGGACTCCCAGCGGATAACTTCGTTAATTAAGCAATTTGCGGCTAGTTATGATGCAGTGATTATTGATGCTCCTTCTTTGAATGTTGCTGCTGATGCTCTGATTTTGGGGAATAAAGCCGATGGGATTTTATTGGTAGTCAGGCCTGGAGTTCTTCATTCTGGTACTGTGGCTTTTGCGAAGGAGCTTTTGAAGAAATCCAGTCAACAGGTTCTGGGCTTAGTGGTGAATGGAGTAATTCCCAAAAATGAACCTCACAGTCATTACTATTTTACCAATGAATCTTACGCTCAAGAGCAGAATGCTAATTTCAATCACAAGATTTTGCGATCGCCAAGGGAGATGGGGAGATGAGGAGATGAGGAGATATTTAACTGATAACTAAGGGCGATTTGGAATTGTGGATGTTGTCGAGTTCGATCGCCCATAAATCAAAACTAATCTGTAGCTGTATCAAAGTCTACTAAACTTGGGGAGCAAATCGGTTAATGTCACTGTTATTCTTCAGTCACTATTGATGAAGATCGCGCCAAATGTTACCTAGACTTAAACATCCATGCGTTTAGAGCAGATTCAAGCATTTCTTTCCGTTGCCGAAACCGGAAGCTTTCAGCAAGCAGCAGGGAAATGTGGCGTGACTCAATCGACTATTAGCCGCCAAGTGCAGGGACTAGAAGCTGAACTCGGCCTATCTCTGTTTCATCGCATGGCCCATGCCAAGCTAACTTTAGCTGGGGAACGCCTGTTACCTCATGCTCGCAAAATCTGTCTGACTTGGCAAAATGCCAGTCAGGAATTGGGAGACTTGCTCGCGGGTAAGCAGCCGGAACTTTGCGTAGCTGCTATTCACTCAGTCTGTGGTGCTTATTTGCCGCCTGTACTCCAAAAATTTTGCCGGGATTATCCAGAGGTACAGTTGCGGGTAACAGCCCTGGGGAGCGATCGAGCTCTGAAAGTGCTCAAAGACGGTTTGGTGGATGTAGCGGTGGTGATGAACAATCGCTATTTTACTCAAGGTGCCGAAATGTTGGTTGAGGTGCTTTACAATGAGCCGATCGAGGTATTGATGGCCGCGAGTCATCCCCTAGCTAAATACGATCGAGTCCCAATTGCTGAATTGATTTGTTACCCGCAAGTCGTGTTTAAGGATGGCTACGGAATGCAGCGGATGGTGCAAGACGAATTTGGACGCATGGGTGCTAAACTGCAAGCTGTTTTGGAGTTGAATACTCTCGATGCTTTTCGAGGTGTGGTGCGACAGGGAGAATTAATTGCCATGCTGCCACATTCGGCTTTGTTGGAAGCCCGTGCCGATCGCACTTTAGCAATTCGCCCGATCGAAAACCAGAGACCAAATTCTAAGGTTTCTGCCATTGGCACTGCGGCGGCAGATCCGATTTGGACTCGCGAAGTCGTTTTGGTGACAACTCACGATCGAATGCAAATTCCACCCATCGCCCATTTCTGCCAATTAGTACGCGAATTTGTGCCACCGCAATTTGATGTCTTAAAAGTTGGAACAACTAACAAATAACTAATCACAAATAACCAATCACAAATAACCAAATTATGAGTAACGCTTTTAGAGAATTGCTGCGAAAAATTGGCAGTGGCGTACACACAGGAGAAAACTTGACTCGCACCGAATCAGCCGCAGCAACGCGGATGATGCTGTTAGGAGAAGCAACACCGGCTCAAATGGGAGCTTTTATGATTTCCCACCGCATTAAGCGACCAACGGGGGAAGAATTAGCCGGAATGCTTGATGCTTATGAAGAATTAGGACCGAAACTCGCCCACCCTAACAGAGAAAAAGGCTTTTCAGTATCTAGCGTGGCGGTGTTTGGAGTTGCTTACGACGGGCGATCGCGTACAGCCCCAGTAAGCCCTTTAACTGCTTTAATTTTAACAACCGCAGGCGTTCCCACTCTCATGCACGGTGGCGATATCATGCCGACAAAAGAAGGTATTCCCCTGATAGAAATTTGGCGCGGTTTGGGTGTTGACTGGGCAAAATTGACTTTAGAAAAAGTCCAGCAAGTTTTTGATAATACAGGTTTGGGTTTTGTCTACCTTCCCACCCATTTTCCCCAAGCTGAGAGTTTAGTTCCCTACCGGCGCGAAATCGGCAAACGATCGCCTTTTTCGACCATGGAGTTGATGTGGTGTCCCTGTGACGGCGATGTTAACGTCATCTCCGGCTACGTCCACCCGCCGACGGAAGGTATGTTTATCAATGCTTTTGAATTGCGAGGAGTCAAGAATTACACCACAGTCAAAGGACTAGAAGGAAGTTGTGACTTGCCGCGCGATCGGACTGCAATCATCGGTATTGCTAAGCCAGATGTTGAGTTTGAGCGAGTGCTGTTAGCTCACGGCGATTACGGTTTCAGTAGCACAAATCCCGCCTTTGAATCGACATTGGAGTTATTAAAACAAATGCAGGAAGTTTTACAGGGAAAACCCTCGGAATTAATGCAGTCTACTATTTGGAATAGCGGATTTTATCTCTGGCGATCTGGATTTTGTTTAGATATAAATTCGGGTTTTATTAAAGCCAAAGTTTTGTTAAGTAGCGGTCAAGTCTATCAAAAAATTGAGGAACTTAGCAATTTAGTCAATAGCTAAGGGTTGACAGTATAAAGTTCACTTGTGACTATCAAAAGACAAACAAGAAGCAACAAATAACAAACAACAAACAACAAACAACAAACAACAAATAACAAACAATCAATAACAAATGACAAATGACAAATAACAAATGACAAATGACAAATGACAAATGACAAATAATAAAATTGCTGTAATTGTGCTTGCTGGCGGTCAAAGTTCCCGGATGGGTAGAGATAAAGCTCTTTTGGAAATAGATGGTAAATCCCTATTAGAGCGAGCTTGCGAAGTGGCTGCTAACTTAACCTCAGAAGTTTACGTTCTAACTGCTTGGTCCGATCGCTATGGATCTACCTTAAATAAAAAATGTCAATTTCTGGTAGAATACAATCCCGGTTCCGGGCCCTTGATAGCCTTGAGTCAGGGATTAACCCAAATTACTACCGAGTGGATTTTACTCCTGGCTTGTGATTTGCCTTTGTTGGATGCCGAGATAATTCAGCATTGGGCCCATCACTTAGCAGCAGTAGGGCCATCTACTTTAGCAGTAGTACCTTATCAAAATTCGCGGTGGGAACCTTTGTGCGGATTCTACAGTCAGCAATCTCTCTCAAGTTTGCAAAGTTTTATTGAAAAAGGCGGGCGATCGTTTCAAGTATGGTTGAATCAAATAGCAGTAGTACCTCTGCCTATAGCAGAACGAGAAGCACGAATGTTATCAAATTGCAATACACTAGAAGAGTTTGAGAAATTAAAAAATCAAATCGGGAATAGGGAATAGGGAATAGGGAATCGGGAATCGGGAATCGGGAATCGGGAATCGGGAATCGGGAATGGGGAATGGGGAATAGGGCATTGGAATTAACAAATAACAAATAACAAATAACAAATAACAAATAACACATGAACTTAGAACACTGGCTACTCGATCGCGATATAACATTTCTCAATCACGGCTCTTTTGGAGCTTGTCCGATTCCCGTACTGGAAGCACAAACAAGTTTTCGAGAACAGTTAGAAAGAGAACCGTTGCGCTTTTTGATGCGGGAATTTGAGCCACTGTTAGATAATGCTAGGAATGAATTAGCCGCTTTTATCGGTACCAGTAGTGATGAGTTGGCATTTGTGCCGAATGCGACGACGGGAGTAAATGCAGTTTTGCGATCGCTCTCTTTTGCTCCGGGCGACGAATTATTAACTACCAATCAAGAATACAACGCTTGCCGCAATACACTAGATTTTGTAGCCAGCCGCACAGGCGCTACAGTCATAGTAGCCGAAGTACCATTTCCCATTGAGTCGCCACAACAAGTTATCGAAGCAGTAATTAAGTGCGTTTCACCACAAACAAAATTAGTATTATTAGACCATATTGTCAGTCAAACAGGCTTAATATTTCCCATCAAACAGCTAGTTAGTGAATTAGCCCAAAGAGGTGTCGATGTCTTGGTAGACGGATCTCACGCACCAGGAATGATCGCGCTGAATTTGGATGAAATTGGCGCTGCTTACTACACTGGAAATTGTCACAAGTGGCTGTGTGCGCCAAAAGGTGCTGGCTTTTTGTACGTGCGGCGCGACAAACAAGATGCTATTCGGCCAACAACTATCAGTCACGGTGCAAATTCCCCGCGCACTGATAAATCGCGCTTTCAATTAGAATTTGACTGGATGGGAACAGTCGATCCAAGTGCTTATTTATGTGTACCGGTGGCGATCGACTTCATGGGCTCTTTGTTGGAGGGCGGATGGCCGGAATTGATGGCAAAAAATCATGCTTTGGCCTTAGCAGGAAGACAGATATTGCTGGATAAATTAGATTTACCCCAGCCTTGTCCAGATGAAATGGTAGGCTCAATGGCTGTTGTACAACTGACAGATGCAAAATTTGATGCCGTTGGCAAGTCAGGAATTGCCCCTTTACAAGAGGCTTTGTGGGAGATTTTCAAAATAGAAGTGCCGGTGATTCCTTGGTCGGATGCAAATCAGCAGTTGCTGAGGATTTCTGCTCAATTTTATAATACTTTACCGCAATATGAATATTTGGCTAAGGCGTTGGTTGAGTTAATAGGAACAAAATTTATAGAAAAACCAGATTAAGGCGGGCTTTTTCCCCAAGCTAGCAACAGTTTGAAAAAAAATAATTCTGAGAGCTCGCATTTAGATAAAATTGCAAAATCTCAATTACACAGTCTAGGACGCACGCGAGACTAAAAACCCGGTTTCTGGGGAGCATCCCCATTTTGTAAGGGCAAAGTATTTCTCTATTCTCTCCCTCTGTGTCCTCTGCGTTCTAGTAAGGTTAAATCATTCCGATGTAGCCGGAAACGATATTACATCTAATACTAAAAAAATCCTAATTTATGCGTGAAAACCAACTCAAACAAAAAATCAAACAAGGCGAAACAGTCCTCGGTTTATTTATGAATTGCGCCTATCCCGCATTTATAGAAATTTGCGGTCACGCTGGCTTTGACTTCGCCGTCATCGACATGGAACACGGTCCCTTACATTCACTCGCTGCTGAAGATTTGTGTCGCGCAGCCGACTGTGCAGGAATTGCGCCCATTGTTCGCGTCCGCAAAAACGACGGCCCACAAATTCAACGAGCCCTCGACATTGGTAGTGCAGGGATTCAAGTACCTCAAATTGAATCTAGAATAGATGCCGAAATTGCGGTTAAAAATTCCAAATATAGTCCTCTCGGCACCCGTGGTCTTTCCTTTGCTACCAGGGCGGGGCTTTACACTGCTGCGGGTACAAATATTACCGATCGACTCAACGAAGAATCCTTAGTTGTAATTCATGTCGAAGGGAAAGGCGGCATCGACAACTTAGCAGAAATTGTGACAGTACCCCAGGTTGACGTGATTTTTCTGGGGCCATACGATCTGTCACAGTCGATCGGCATTCCCGGCCAAGTCCGCGATTCGCGAGTAATCGAGATGATGGAGATGATACTAAACGGCAGTTTCATAGACTTTTCCTGACATTAAAGACATCAGGTCCAAAAAACACGGTGTTCTTGTCGCAATCGCTGTCTGTAACT
>RDXH01000149.1 GCA_004292745.1 Oscillatoriales cyanobacterium
GTTCTTTGGGCTATGCGTATTCCTTGTTCAACACTCACAACAATATAATACCATTATTGTTTATAATTGCTTATAAACTCAATGAAGTTTTACAATACCATTTCTCTAAAATCGTGCAACAATCTTTGACCCCCCCTAGCCCCCCCTTATAAAGGGGAGGGACAAGACTACTGTTGCATTCTTTTTTAAAATTGGTATCAGTACCAGATAGACATGGAATATGCTGTCAGTTTTTTGTGAAGGCGGAAAGTTTTTTGCCGACTTAACTATTTAATATCAGGATAACCCACCGAAAATTAGGTTTATGTCTCGTGTTTTAGAAAGGTTGTTGCAAATTGACCAGCTATTGCGGACAGCCCCGCGGCAAACAGCAGTAACAATTGCTGAAGCCTTAGAAGTTAGTGAAAGGACAGTCCGTAATGACTTGGCTTTTTTGCGGGATCGGTTCAGCGCCCCGTTGAAGTTCAATCGGCAAAAAGGGTTTCACTATACCGATCCAGATTGGCGCTTGCCTAGTATTTCTCTAAGTCAAGGCGAATTATTTGCTCTGACATTGGGAGCGAGAATGTTGCAAGCTTACTCAGGTTCAACTTATACCAAAGAATTGCGATCGGCCATCGAGCGATTGAGTGAAAGATTGCCAGAACAAACTTGGATCGATCTCCAAAGAATTGCCGATGAACGGATAGTTTTTAGAAATGGGGTAGAAAACTATCTTAACCCGGAAATCTGGAATCAATTATTAGAAGCTTGTAGGACATCTCACCAAGTTCGGATGTGTTATTTCACAGCAAGTCGCAATGCTACATCTGAACGAGTGCTAGACCCTTATTTGCTGCATATTTACCGAGGAACCAACCCTTATGTAATTGGATTTTGTCAACAACGCCAAGCTATTAGGTGGTTTCGAGTCGATCGCATTCAAAGCTTAGAAATTCTTAAAACTAAGTTTATGCGCGATCGCACATTTAATGCTCAAGAACATCTGGATCGGATTTTTCAAGCTGAGGTAGGAGAGGGTAAACCGGTGGAGGTAGTCATTTGGTTCGATCGGCCCACAGCACCCTATATCTGGGAGAGGCGATGGCATTCAACCCAGGAAATTGAACAACATCCCGATGGGGCGGTGACATTGAGGATGACAGTGGGGGGACTTAATGAGATCAAGCGGTGGGTGTTGGGGTATGGGAAAGGGGCAAGGGTGAAAAGTCCGCCGGAGTTGGTGCAGTTGGTGCGCGACGAGGTGGAAGGGATGAGCCAGTATTACAAAAGTTAAAGGGGAGTAGCAAAATCGTGTACGACTGTGGTAAGCTGACTGACTTGATACCTAAGATGCCCCACCTGCGGGCGTTGAGCACTAATTCGCTCTCTAGGCTAAAATACAGCCTTAACTTTCAACCACCTCTGATTGCCGTTAGGCGTTTAGTTTTTTTTGGCTCTTCTATTGACAGCCATCATTCCATTGAAATATATTAAATGTAATTAGCTCTTTAGGCAAAGCGCCAAAAAGAGTAAAAAAAACTCTCTGGCCATTAGACCGGAGAGCCAACAATATATAACTAACAGCATCATGCCAAAAAAAATCGAAATTGAAAAGGGAGTCAGGAAAATAAACACTGTCCCACGCAGTCATGGGAAAACTCCTGATTTCCGTGAGCTTCCGCTATTTTCATCCGCGATCGCAGCGCCAACCGAAGACAGCGCTTTAACAACCGATCTGGTTTCCAAAAAATTCGGAATCTCCCAGTCGGAACTTAAAAAATGCACAGTAGGGCGTTTTTTGGAATTAAATAATTGGGTAATTTTGCACAAAGGCCGTAACTCTTGGCGAGTTATTAACGCCTAGCGGGTAAAAATACAACCCAAGCTTAAGAGCCTGGGAATGGTGTCTACGCATCAAACGCATGAATACCCGATCGCCATTGGATATTCATGCTCAATAACACCTTGACTAAATTTTTTAAGAGTTTTTCAGGAGTCATCTAGTTATGGTAGTCACTGAATGCGATCGCGAGCAACAACAAGATAATAGTTTGCCTTATGTAGAGTTGTGTTTTAGCGTCATTGGTCAAACTTTACCAGCGGATCATGGATACGCACTATATTCTGCGATCGCACACTGTCAAAAGGAACTTCACAATTTAGCAGGCGTGAGTATTCAAACCCTTCAGGGAATTCCTGATAAGCAGGGGGTGATTCATTTAAGCGATCGCTCTCAATTGAGAATCCGCCTACCTGGGGACAAAGTGCCGTTGGTGTATCCCTTAGCAGGAAAGCAATTAACCATTGGTAAGCACTCAATTCGGCTCGGAATTCCGCAAATTTTTGTATTGCAACCTGCACCGAGATTGCGATCGCGCATTGTGATTATTAAGGGATTTCAAGAACCTGATACTTTTTTGGTAGCAGCCAAACGGCAACTGGATGATTTACAAATTCAAGGTAATCTGACAATTCCGCTGAATGAAGAGGGAGAACTTAGTCGGAAGGCCATTAAAGTTAAAACGTTTTCAGTAGTGGGTTTTAGTTTGGAAGTAACAGATCTCAATGAGTATGATTCTATTAAGTTGCAGGCTTTAGGATTGGGTGGTAAACATCGTATGGGTTGTGGAATTTTCAACGCTTTGCCCCGTGCCTGGAGATTTGATAATGTCTAATCTACCTGAGCATTTATTGGCAAAAAGCAAGCCGCCTATTACTCTTAAAGAACACCTAGAAGATACGGCCAAATGTGCTTTACAAATCTTCCGGCTCGATGGCAGGTGGGGACAAAATTGGTGTAGATTCTTCAAGATTCAAGGCACTGAAGCACAAGAACAATTTTTGTTAAATTTGCGAGTAGCAGCCTTGTTACATGACATTGGTAAGGCAAATGAGGAATTTTACAAAGCTGTATCTGAGGGATGCACTCAAACTTTCAGACATGAGCATATCAGCGCACTGGTATTGCATCTAAAGCAAGTCCGTTCTTGGTTACAAAAAGAAAACTCATCTTTAGATGTAGAAGTGATTACGGCTGCGGTTTTGTCCCATCATTTGAAGGCTGCGGAAACAGGCGATCGACAATGGGCTGCCCCATCCAAAGGCACTCGCAACAAACCAGTTAAGCTTTACCTACTACATGATGAGATAAAAGTCACCTTACAAGAGATTGCACGAATCGCTAGTCTGGATACACCACCGGAAATCGCGATCGCTACCTTCTCCCAAGATACTATCTGGGGTAAAGCATGGGAAGATGGCATGAAAGCTGCTAAACAGTTGAAACGCAATCTAAACGATGAGCGAAGGAGTCTTCTTTTAGCTGTTAAAGCTGGGTTAATTGTTTCTGATGCGGCGGCTTCGGGATTGGTGCGAGAAGGGAAGAAAATTGATGAATGGATTGAAGAAGTTGTACATAGCAAAGCGCTTGTTAGTGACCAGATAAATGAGAAAATAATTAATCAAAGAATTGAGCAAATAAGAAAAGCCAAGGGGGATTTTAAATGGGATGAATTTCAAGAGATTATCGCCCAGAAAGGAACGCGGGTGTTACTATTAGCAGCTTGCGGATCTGGGAAAACTCTTGCTGCTTGGAAATGGGCAGAAGAACAGGTTAAACACCATAAAGTAGGAAAAGTAATTTTCCTTTATCCCACTCGGGGAACAGCAACGGAAGGCTTTAAAGATTACGTGAGTTGGGCACCAGAAGCCGATGCAGCACTGGTGACAGGAACAGCGCGTTATGAACTGGAAGCGATCGCAGAAAATCCACCCGACTCAATGAAAGAAAAAGACTTCACCACTGAAGAGCGTCTATTTTCATTAGGCTTTTGGTCGCGACGATATTTTAGCGCAACGGTGGATCAATTTCTGGGTTTCATGGAACATAATTATGGTGGGATTTGCTTGTTACCTGCTTTAGCGGATAGCGTGCTAATTATTGATGAAATCCACAGTTTCGATCGCAAAATGTTTGATAGCTTAATTGCATTTCTCAAACATTTCGATCTACCGGTTTTGTGTATGACAGCAACCTTACCAACTTGTCGAAAAAATGAGTTAGTGGAAGCTGGATTAAAAGTATACCCAACTGCCAGCGATCGCGAAAACTTGAAAGACCTTGAAGAGAAAGAAAATCATCCCCGTTATCGACTTGAACCTGTAGATAACTTTACCAGTGCTTTGACCAAAGCTAAACAGGCTTATAACCAGGGTGAGCGAATTTTGTGGGTTGTGAATACAGTCGATCGCTGTCTGGCTATCTCACAAAAGCTAAAGGATAAACTGAAGGTAGAAGTTTTGACATATCATAGCCGGTTTCGATTAACCGATCGACAGAAAGTTCATACAGAAACGGTGGAGGCATTTGCGTTCCAAAAACATGGACAACGGAAACAAGCTATCGCTGTAACTACGCAAGTTTGTGAAATGTCTCTCGATCTTGATGCTGATGTTTTAATTACCGAATTTGCTCCCATTCCTTCCCTAGTTCAGCGCTTTGGACGGGCTAACCGTCATTTAGTTAGAGAAGCCAATTTTCGTGGTGCACTGCATATTTATGAGCCTCCGAAGGCTTTGCCATATAATCGTGAAGAATTAGAGGCTGCTAGAAAGTTTATTAACGATTTAGGTGATGGTGATATTAGTCAAAAAAGACTAGCTGATGCAATGGAAAGATACGCCAGGGAAGAACGCAATGCAGATACACTTCCCGCTTTCTTTACAAGTGGCTACTTTGCTAGAATGGGTAGCTTTAGAGATACGGATGACTATGCTGTTCCTTGTATTCTAGATCGCGATCTGGATGAGGTGGAAGCACTGTTCAAAGCCCGTAAACCCTATGACGGATACAAAATTAATGTACCTGAGAAATGGGCCACAAGCGATCGCCCAAGTTGGCTACCAAGGTATTTAAGGGTTGCTGAGTGGGAAGGACATTACGACGAGCGATCGGGATTTCAAACCAAACCATTAGAGGAGGTGGATCTTGGCTAAAAAAGGAGCTAAACAAGCCGTATTAGAAACAGATACACTGACGCTCGATTATACACTGGCTGAGTTGTCTTCTTCTCAGCATCGATCGGGTTTAGCAGGATTAGTTTTAATGGTACGATGGTTACATCGTTTTGAACACTGGAAACAAGATGGTTCTGCTATTTGCGAGATTGATGATAATTTTAGCGATTGCGGAGCAACTTTACGAATTAATCAGTTAGGTTTACAAGCACTACTCAATGAAGTTTATGCAGCAAGTTGGGAAGAACAAGAAAGAGCGCAATTCCTCAAAAATTCTCGAACAAAAGAAGTAATTCCGTACTTGAGAGAAGAGGAAAAGAATGAGGTTGATAAAAAGGGAAATCCGATCAAGAAAAAGGTCTATATTTATCAGAGCGTTGTGCCAAAAGGGGCATTTATCGCTGATGCCGATCCTGAAGGCGATCGCGGTAGATGGATCAAACTTTGGCGGGATATGCTTTGGAGAACTTTACGAGGTGTTGCCACCACTCGCACACCCTACGAATCAAGAGCAAACGGCAACTATACCGAAGATGCCGACAAAATTTGGAAGGAACTGTTGCAACCTGCTGAGTTTACAGTTAATCTACCAAGTACCTACTATTTAGGAGCCCAGGCAAGCAACCCGGAAAATGTCCCATTCAAAGATCGAGCTAGATATCAATTCCTACTGCATTTTTGGGTATTTGCTGCTTCAATCTATGTGCCTGCTGTTATTGACAACGAAGGGAATCGCGAATTTGTGGGTTATGCGATCGCCATTCCCGATATTTCCCAACTAAAGACTTTCTGTGATGAGTTTCCTCAACTACTCCAAGGGCGAGGTAACGAAGTCACAGGTTATCGCCCACGAGAAGCAGTTGTTGATTTGGCAGTTGAGGGGGCATTGGATGTAATTCGTCGGTTGCGCGATCGTGTTTCGCGACTTGAAACGGGAATTGGCGACATAGTTTTAGGTGTCGATGTTATTCATGCCGAAAAACAGGGAAATAACGTCAGAATTCTCGGTACAACACGACTCGATCCACCTGAACAAGAATGGATAGATAAGTATCGTGAAATTCGAGAAAGTCTATGGAGTCCAATTTTTCGCAGACAAAGATTGCTTAATCATGTCAGCAGAAAACCTTGGTATACAGGATTTGATTCGCTCCTGTGTACCATTCCCTACGAGCAAACGATGGAAAATGATTATTTCCGTCACGACTCACGCGAATCATTCAAATATGAGGTAGGAGATATGACTGAAGAAACATTGGAAATACCTGAAGAATCAGACTTGCCAGAATACAGCCGTCAAAAGCTAATTCTGCGACTCGTGCGGACCTATGTCACTCGCAAACTCAATACTAAGCATGGTCTTGAGTGGAAATCGGAGTGGACTAATTTACGAAAAACTAAGGAGGGCAGAGAAAAATTAGATAAACTTCGAGATTATCAAGAATTCAATGAAAAGAAAGCCAAAATCGCTAAATCTGCTTTTCTTGATATCCGAAGCCGTACCGAAACAAGTGAATTCATTAACTATTTTGCGTGTACCATTTGCTCGGTTCCTCAGTACATAAAAGAGGAACATTTCGTGCAACTCACCCAAGATTTATACGAAAAAACTGACGAGGTTCGGACTATAACTTTACTTGCTCTATCTGCCAACAGCTAACTGTCAATGTAACTTCAAGGAAAAACTGAATTTATGCCTAACAAAAATTTATTTGCCACCGTTCTTACCTATGCGGCTCCAAGTTCTAACTATCGTGGCGAAAGCG
This sequence comes from Oscillatoriales cyanobacterium, assembly GCA_004292745.1. Taxonomy (GTDB): domain Bacteria; phylum Cyanobacteriota; class Cyanobacteriia; order Cyanobacteriales; family Microcoleaceae; genus Microcoleus; species Microcoleus anatoxicus. Next base: position 6,765 of record RDXH01000149.1, read on the forward strand.
AAGAAAACCGTACTGTTCTTCAGAAGATTGCCAAGGGAGCAAAAGAACATACAGTCATTAGCCCTGAATCCATGCGTAATGCTTTACGGGAAATGTTGATTGAGGCAGGATTACCCTCTAATCGTAAGCGTCTACATGACCAAGATCAGCTTGCAGTTGAATTTAAAGAATTTCCGAATGCCAGCAAGTTTGCTGATGATTTTCTATTTGGCTTCATGGTTGCTGATAATGATGCCATCAAGAAAAATAAAGGGATGCTTCCAAAAAGAGATAGCATTTTGCGAATGAATATGGCTGTGGCAGTGACTCCTTATCGCTTTGATGCCACTTTCCATCAATCTCCCATGAATGCCGGCTCTAGCCCTTGGAAAAATTCCGCTAAGTCAGCACTTTTGCACCGTGAAATTTCCCACACAGCCTATCAGTATCCTTTTGCTCTTGCTTACAATGATTGTAAGGAAAAGCCTGAATGGGTAAAGCCATTACTAAAAGCAATTGGTGAGCTTTCTAATGTTGCCGGTGGACACGCACGTAGTTATTACGAAATGGCTCCTAAAAGCATTATTGCACGTCTAACTCCTTGCCTTGTCGCGGGTTTTAATACATACGGATTTGATGAAAATGGAAACTTTAACGAATTATCTCGGCTGCATTCTGAAGACCTACCTGCTGAGGAATTTTGGATTGGTGGCGAGATTATTCGTAATATGAAAGCAGAACAAAGAAAACACCTACAGGATGCTGGTGCAAAGCTGTACGAAAATCCCCAAAAGTTGATAATTGACCTTGCTAATGACTTTTTAGGTTAAAAAAACCCAATGAATTGTATGTGGCTGCGTGTTCGTGCGCCCTTTGCGGCCTATCGTGGTTTTCAGGCGGGAGTTTATCGCTCAACTATGCCTGTAATGCCCCCTTCTGCTGCATTAGGCTTAGTCTTAAATCTGGCGGGAATTGAAATGCGAACTGGGTTGGAGCGAGTAACAACTCAAATTCGTCAAGATATTCCACATTTAGAATTAGCAATTGGAGCAGTTGATGGTTCAGAAAGTGAGATTTCTACGCTTTATCAACAACTTCATAGTTATCCAGTTGGCTCTTCTGGTAAGGAACTTAAAGAAAAAACTCATGGAGCAAAATATTGGATAGTTCCTGTGCGGCGAGAGTTAATTGTTGGACTGGATATTATCATCGGTATTCGTGAATTTGAAGGACTATTTGAACGCATCCGTCAGGGATTGCGGGGCGAATTAAACGATCGCCGCTACGGTTTGCCCTTTGCTGGTGATAATAACTTCCTGTTCGATCGCATTGATGTTATGGATAGCCCACTGCTAACCCACTGGTATGAAAAAATGGAAGTTGACTCAGAACCACGCAAGCGATCGCAACGTTTAACCGTTGGTATCGATCGCCTTGATAACAGCAAAACAACCAGCCATCTATTTGCGCCAATTTCGGAACCCTCAATTTATCCACCCTTGAATGCTTGGATTTGGACACCAAAGAAACCAGATTAATCGGAGGCTTTTACGAGCGATCGGATTGCCTATGCAATTCCGTGACACCTTACCTACTATCAAATTTCCCAAAACTTCCCGGTAAGCGGAAGCTTTTTTGCCGGGGTAAATAGCTAGAGTAATTTCAGCCTGAACAAGCATCAGGTGAAAAAAAATTACTCTAGCCAGATTTCACTATGCAAGCACTTGAAATTGACTCTTTTTTACCCCCAAAACAAAGCACCATTCGCGTTTGTGCCCTCCATGCTTTTGCCTACTGTCCCCGCCTTTTCTACCTCGAAGAAGTAGAAGAACTCCACACCCAAGATGCGGCAGTATTCGCTGGCCGCCGACTCCACGCAGAACTGGAAAAACACGAGGATGAAGAGTGGGAAGAATTGTACCTCGAAAGTGAAGAATTGGGGTTGCGCGGCCGCCTAGATGCCCTTCGCACCCGCGATGGGGAAACCATTCCCTACGAGCACAAACGGGGGCGCTGTCACCGAGATGCACATAATCAGCCCCAAGCTTGGGAGAGCGATCGCCTGCAAATTCTCAGTTATGCTTGGTTGATTGAATTAGCCAAGGGTATTTCTGTCCCAGAAGGGCGCATCCGCTACCACGCTGATAATGTGATGGTGCGCGTCCCCCTTGATGATGCAGGGCGCACTGCGGTGAGAGAGGCTATAGAACAAGCGCGATCGCTCCGCCAGTCCCCCTGTCGCCCACCAGTCACCGACAACGAGCGCCTCTGTACCCGCTGCTCCCTTGCTCCAGTTTGCTTGCCAGAAGAAGCTCGACTTGCCCATAATCGAGAATGGCAGCCCATTCGCTTGTTTCCTGAAGACGACGAACGACAAATTATTCATGTTTTAGAACCAGGAACAGCAGTAGGGCGCTGCGGAGAACAAATCAAAATATCTCGCCGCCATCAGCCTACAGAAATCCTACCAGGCCGGCAAATCGGTCAAATTGTCCTCCATAGTTTCTCCCAAATTTCCACCCAAGCTTTGTACTTTTGTACCGAACAGGCGATCGGAATTCACTTTGTTTCTGGCGGGGGACGCTATGTGGGAAGTTTCGATGCTCGTGGTGGTAGCATTCAGCGTCGAATTCGTCAATATGCAGCACTGAGTAATTCGGAAAAATGTTTGGAATTAGCCCGAAAATTAGTTATTTGTCGGGGTCAAGGACAGCGCAAATTTTTAATGCGCGGTGGACGCGGCAAGGAAGCATCAGAGGAGCTAAAAAAAGCCATTAATCAAATGAAAATTGTTCTGGCTCAAGTTCCCAAAGCCAAAGGTCTGGAAAACTTATTAGGATTAGAAGGAAACTTGGCTGCGCTGTATTTTGGAGCCTTACCTTATTTGATTGGTAATGATGTTTCTCCCCTGTTGCATTTTTGTGATCGTAACCGTCGCCCGCCCAAGGATCGATTTAATGCTTTGTTGAGTTTTGGCTATGCTTTACTCCTCAAAGATGTGATGAATGCCATCCTCAGTGTGGGTTTAGAACCAGCTTTAGGTTTCTATCACCAACCTCGTTCTCAAGCCTCACCTTTAGCCTTAGATTTGATGGAAATTTTCCGCGTTCCTTTGGTGGATATGGTGGTTATGGGTTCAATTAACCGAGGGCAATGGCAACCCCAAACTGATTTTGAGGTGAGGGGAGAACAAGTTTGGTTAAGTGATGCGGGGCGACGCAGGATAGTGGATTTATACGAAAGCCGTAAGCAGGAAACTTGGAAGCATCCTGTGACTGGTTATTCTCTTACCTATCGTCGTTTGTTGGAGTTAGAAGTGCGTCTTTTGGAAAAGGAATGGATGGGTGAGGGTGGTTTATTTGCACAATTGATTGTGCGGTGAGGTGTGACAATGGCTGAAGCAAAAAATTGGTATCTAATTACCTACGATATTCGTTGCCAAAAACGCTGGCGAAAGGCTTATAGCTTGCTGCAAGGTTACGGTGAAAGAATCCAATATTCGATTTTTCGTGCTTGGCTGAGTCAGCGGGAGCGAGAAAAGTTACGATGGGAGTTGGAGAAGGTGTTGGCATCGGAGGATAGTTTGTTGCTTGTCCGTTTGTCTCATCAGTGTGCGAGTACCCTTTGTGCTTATAACCGCCCTGGTGCTTGGCCCCCATTGGGAGATTCCTATCGGCTGGTTTGAGGAAAATGCAAGCACCTCTGCTTGTGGAATTTTTTTTTGAGGTTGTATGGCTGCAAACCCTTGTCCTATCTAGGTTTCAGCCTTTTTTAGGGTTCCGGAGGTGCTTGCAAAACTCTGGATGTTAGACAGGGTAAGGGTTTGAGAGAATTGGGATTTGGGTTTTATGGCGAGTTTTTGGCTTTTTTTGAGATTTTGTTGCTATTAAGCGGGAGGTGCTTGTAAAATCGACTAGGGATGGTTATCTGATAAGGGTTTCAGGAACCGCTGTGATTAAACCTTTGATGCCGTAAGGCGTTGAGCACCACTCGCCAGCAAAGCGGTCAAATGTCGGTAAATCGTGATTAAACCTTTGATGCCGTAAGGCGTTGAGCACCAGGTAGAAATTCCCCAGGGGCTAGCAATGCAAATGTGATTAAACCTTTGATGCCGTAAGGCGTTGAGCACGCGTAGTATTGCGAGGTCGCTCCTCGCTTTGTGTGTGATTAAACCTTTGATGCCGTAAGGCGTTGAGCACCCTAGTATTGTGAAAACTTCTTTGCGAGTATACGTGATTAAACCTTTGATGCCGTAAGGCGTTGAGCACTGTAGCAAGCTAACAAAGAAAAACATGAACTCAAGTGATTAAACCTTTGATGCCGTAAGGCGTTGAGCACCTCAAAGTTAGCAAAAATTACGCCCAAATAGCAAGTGATTAAACCTTTGATGCCGTAAGGCGTTGAGCACGTAAGAAAGCAGCGAAATGGTTCATTAGGGACAGCGTGATTAAACCTTTGATGCCGTAAGGCGTTGAGCACGTATTCCGATAAAGTTGCGTAAATAGGCCCATTTATGGTGATTAAACCTTTGATGCCGTAAGGCGTTGAGCACTGTTGAGCGGTCCCCCTGATAACAAGCAGTTGTTGTGATTAAACCTTTGATGCCGTAAGGCGT
>RDXH01000014.1:0-30888 GCA_004292745.1 Oscillatoriales cyanobacterium
CGATTCTCAGGCGATCGAGTTCCCAAAAGAGCGATCGCCGATGTCAATCATTCCAATCTCCAATCTCCCCTAGTTTTACGGACTCAACAGCAAAATCTAGCCCTAGTCGAAGCTCTGACATAAATATTAAGAAAATATAAAGAAAAAACTGAAACCTCCTAATTAGTTTTATGCTCAATTATTGAGAATAGCTAGCATTAAGTTATTAGCACTAACAAAAGCAGCAAAATAGCTAAATACCTAGTTAAAGCAAGATTATGGGCTATTCCTGACCTCAAAAGCCAAATATACTGGGTACTAGGTCTGAAGCGAGCAATAATTTAGCAGTTGTCGATCGGACTAATGGGCGATCGGCTCTGGTAATATAGGTTTTTTTCTCAAAAGACTCTAGCTACTAATGCAAATATTCTCAAATAACTTCCTGCATCATCCCAACTCAAGGAGACCCAGCAGTGGTACAACACTCAAAACAAGACTCAACTACAGATTTAGCTACATCGGAATTTCCCAGACAACTGGATATTGCTCAAGTTTCCATCTACGGGCTGAGCTTTTTATCCGCTGGTTTATTTCTGTTTTTACCTCTAGTTAACCTACTGCATCCGAGCCCTTGGCAACGGTTGATGGGAACCATTCACGGCACGGGTTCAATGTGCGCCTTACTGGTAATGGTTTATACAGGACATTTGGCATTTCCCTTGCTGCGAGGGGCTGGTAAAATCTTGCCACAAATGCGAACCTTAGCCTTTTGGTCAACTCTTTTGAGTTTTTTGGCCATTGCTACGGGTAACTGGGCTTATATGCGTTATCGAGCAGGCCTAGATTTCGGCGGAGCAAGAGCTTTGCTGAAACAAAACTCTCCTCTAGGGCAGTACGTTTTGATGGAATATCACGAATTTAGCGTATTGTTTACACTGCCTTTAACAGTAGCTTGCACCTGGATTTTATGGAACTATGGCGACTCGATTTTAGACAAGAAAAATCGCCCAGTTTTAACAGCTACCTGTGTAGCTTTAATGGCAATCATGTTTTTTGCAATGGGTGGCATGGTGAGCGGACTTGGTGTTGCTAAAATTCAAGCTCTGTAGTTATATCCAGAACCCTCGATCCGTTCTTACATAATGCCAGGTCTTGTAGATACTGTAGGGTGCGTCGCCTTCAACAATCTACTTGCCTGTGACTAAAATCTGGCAGCGACGCACCATACCCATAGTGATAGGATATTTTTGCAATGACTAGACAATTATCCCGGCAAAATCATGCGGATAATGAACCTTCCTACGGGAAGTTTTGGAGCAAATTAAAACAATTTCCCAGCGGTTTATCTGAAGGAGCAGAAACTGCACCTAAGTTTTCCGGGCCGGCCGCCGCCGCAGTCATTAGTGCAGCAATTGGTTGTTTTACCATGATGGTAACTCACCATTTGTCAGACACATCTAAAGCCACAGAAAAAATTGTTTGGAATCTCGGTACTTGGATTCCCGGAAGCAAAACAGGTGATGAATTGTGGGGAAATATTGGCAGTTATACGGGCAAGGAAACTATGTTGCTTGTCGGTTGGCTAATCAGTTGGCCAATTCTCCACACTCTCTGGAAAAATAAGAACATTAAAAGCCGCACCATATTTTTCTGGATGTTTGCTTTGTTAATCGCTGCCACTGCTATGTGTTGGCATCCTCTATTCCCTTATTTGCCATTAACTTAAGTAATTCGAGGTTTAATGATGGAAACTAAAAGTAAGCCACTCCTAGCTAGGGAGATGCACAAAATAGTTTGGGTTGGCGTTGGAGTTTTGACTCTTTTCTTTGTGACTTATCCCATCGCCATGTGGCGCGTTAGTCTAATGGAAAAGTTTCGTGGTTCCCACGTCAAGTCTTTGACGCTTGAGAACAAAAAACCCGGTACTGCTATTGCTAATAAGTCCGCTGAACCAGCTATTACGAGTAGCACAAGTACAAAAAAACTGCCTGAAAAGTCTCCTGAGATTACACCTGTTGCTAATAAGTCTCCTGAAGCAGCTATGGCAAGTAGCCCTACAGATAAGACTGTCGAAGCAGTACCTGTATCAGCAGACCCGCAGGAAGTTCAGGCGATGGAGGCAACTAATCAGACAGCAGAAATCATCGATCGCCCTCAATTAGATGAGTTAGCTCTCAAAGTGTACGATCGCATAAATCAGACTTGGAAAACTAGCCCCACGTTCACTCAAAATCTAGTCTATCGAGTCAGTGCAAGTCAAGACGGGGCGATCGCCAATTTCGAGCCACTCAACCAGCCAGCCAAGGATTTCACCCAAGAAACTCCCCTGCCAAATCTGCTGAAGTCTGCCGAAACTACTAGCAGCAGTGCAACACCATTTGCCAAGTTGACAGTGGTATTTGCTCCTAGCGGAGTATTGGAAGTTAACCCGTAAAACTAATATTAGTCATTATCAGTAAGGTGCGCGGAAGCGCACCCTACATAACTAAAACTTCTCCACAACGTACTTGCCTAAATTCCTCACAAATTCTACCAATTGCACGCCGTCTGTTTTTGATTTCCCTTCAGCTATTGCCACCAAAGATGCTGTTTTTGCCGCATCTAAAGTTGCTGTTTGTTTTGGGTACAAATTTGCTAACACGCGGTGTGCTGCTGCTACTGCTTGGGCTGAGGCACCGGCGGGTGCTTGTACTGCAACTTTGTATACTTTGTGAGTTTTACCGATCGCATTTGCCACATCGTAAATCGCACAGTGAACCATCGCTAAGTTCCTTATACCAATTTCATAAAGTAGCGCTACATATCTACCCCCCAACCCCCCCGAACCCAAGGGGGGGCTTTGAACTACATCTGTAGTAGGACTTTATGAAAATGGTATTAGTTACTTGCGACAAGAATCATAAGCCCAACTTGTCAAGCAGCTAATTTTATTCATCAGATTTTAATAGAATTTCTTATTAAAGAGAACATTTAATAGCAATATTTAGCCTAAGACTCTTTATTTATAAAGGTTTTGAGAGATTATTGGCAGTCATCAAGTAAAAATTTATTCCAAGTTAGTTGACTTTTATTAGCAATAAGTTTTACAATCTACATTGTCTAGATAAATTGGGGCTAGACAATTCCACGTAATTGTATATATAGCCTTTCTCAGAAAGATGAGGTACGACTGGGCATAGGGCATGGGGCATGGGGCATAGGGCATAGGGTTCCGTGGGCATACCTCACTTTTTTGAGAGAGAAAGGGCTGCTGGCGATCGACCGATCGACATTACTTTCTGACATTGACATAGCTTGACCCGCAGATAGCGCTTGTGAAAGCTAAACAATGCGCTTGCGGGAAAACTTATAAATTAGATGCGTTTGCCCTGGTTTGTATCGTATCCAGGTAAGTATCCGACAGGTTGTCACTTGTTGCGTTCCGAGCTTGCATTCGGCAACTCACAGGCAAGATGTCTGTGCTATGGGCCGAGAATTTTGCGGTCAACTTACCGACAAAAATATTCCAGGTTCATTATTGTTGATTTGTTAATAAATCGACTCAATTCTCGTTAGGTTTTTTCGAGATTATGGCATCAATATTGCTCCCAAAGTCAGACTTCAGGGTGTAGTTCTACACGCGCTCAAATACTACCAAAACGTAAATATCAAAGGAGTTCCCAATGGTTTCCGATAACTTGTTGAATACATCATCTCCCCTATTTCTCAATACTGCAATAGCAGACTTAGGAATATCCAGTGGCTTATCAGCGTTGGATAGTTTAGTTGCAAAGTCGATCGGCTCATCAACCAGTCTTTATTCAGAAAGAACCGCCAGCCAGACAATTAAATTCCAAAATGATGACAGCCTAATTATAGGCGACGGCAGTGGCACACTTTTTGCAGACACAGGTAAAGACATCATCAATGCCTCAAAAGCAGCAACCACCATCTTTGCTAGCGAAGGCGATAAAAACATCACCGGCAGTCCCGGCGATGATACCATCTACACCCAAGCAGGCAACGACATCATCAATGCCTCAGAAGGCAACAACCGCGTCTTTGCAGGCAAAGGCAACAACCGCGTCGTCACGGGTAGCGGCAACGATTTCGTCACCGCAGGTGGTGGCGACGACCAAATCTATACCGGTGCTGGTGATGACAACATCAACGCAGGCGATGGCAATAACTTCATCAAACCGGGAACTGGCAACGATGCAGTTTCTGTCGGCAATGGTAACGATCAAATCATTCTCGAAGCAGGCGTTGGTTCCGTTACTGTGTTTGGATTTAATGCGATCGCCGATAAACTGCGCTTAGGTGGCAGTCTCGTCGGGAAATCCCTCTCCTTTGTCACCGAAATGGGCAGCACCCTAGTCAAAGCCGAAGATGACTTGTTGGCAACCATCAAAGACGTAGTTACAGGAGTGCAAAAAGCTGTTCTTTCCAATGAGATCCCCCTGTACCGCTACCAGGCTATTGACCTTGGCTCGATCGCACCCACAGGCAATGCCACGCAAGCTAACAACATTAACGACAAAGGACAAATAGTTGGTCGTTCCCAAACCACCGAAGTCCTTGGTACTGGCTTCCGCAACCAAGGGTTTATTTGGGAAAACGGTGTGTTCAAGCCACTGACTAGCACCGGCATCAAAAATGGCGGTGGTGAGAATACCGGAAAAGAGGTAACACAACGTGGTGGTGGTGGCTTTACCGCAGCCATCAACGATTTAGGTGCGATCGCCGGTACAAGCGATGAATTTGCCGGTCGAGCCACAGACCGCGGCTTGCTGTGGCAAAGGGAAGATGGCGGCGACTACAAGCTACAAATCACCGACTTGCCGGGTGTTGAAAGCTACTTCTTCGACATCAACAACCAAAACCAAATGGCCGGCCGCCACATCTACGCGCCGGCCAGTGGCACAACCCCTGCTCGCACCCGCGCGTTTTTTGTAGACCAAGGTTTCATCAACCCCCTGCCAGATTTGGACGGTAACAGCGCTACCGCGAATGGAATTAACAATAAAGGTGCGATCGTCGGACAAATTGACAGTGACGGACTCAACGACAAAACCGTGAACACTGCGGCATTGTGGGAAAAAGGCACAGATGGTAAATACAAACTCACCAACCTCGGCACCTTTGGGGCAGAACAAGCCATTGCCCGCGACATCAACGATAGCGGTCAAATCATCGGTCAGACTACCGGCGGTACTGGGGCTACAGCCACAAGTTCACCCTTCCTGTTGCAGAACGGCGAAAAAATCAACCTCGGTAGCCTTGGCGGTGCAACCGGTGCGGCCGCTGGCATCAACCAATTCGGTCAAGTGGTTGGCGTTTCTCAGAATGGAGTCGGTCAAAACCGCGCTTTTGTCTGGAACAACGGTGTAATCAAAGACTTGAACAATCTGACACTCACAACTCCGACCTTTGGTGGCTCAAACGTGACATTAACTAACGCTACGGGCATCAATAACTTTGGCGATATTTCTGCCTACGGAAGTTACACCTACAAAGATGCCAAGGGCGTAACCCAAACAGGAACCCGCGCTTATCTGTTGAAGGCATTGGTGACGACTTAAATAATCAGTCGAAGTACAAACGCAGATACCCAAAAAGTATCTGCGTTTATCTGCGTGCATCTGCGGTTAAAAAAATTCCTTATATTTCTGATAAATATCATAATTTTCAGAAATGTCAAAAATGCTAAGTTAAAACGATATACTGAGGGCGAGTGCGATCGATAACTTTTTCCTCTTCCAATCGAGACATCAGCCGCGTCACGGTAATCCGCGTTATGCCGATCGCCTCAGAAAGCTCCTGGTGAGTCAATCTCAAATCAATCAACACTCCTTGTTCTACCTGACGGCCAAATTTTTGTCCCAACCAAGCTAATAGTTGCACCAATCTATCGCGTAGAGATTCGCTGCGAACAATGCAGAAAAATGCTTGAGTTTCCTGAAAGTGTCTGAAAATTTCATCTAAGGATTGATGGCACAAATTCTGAGGAATGTAACTCACTTCTACATGAGTTTTGCACTCAATTTGATAAGGTTGAACACCTGATAACGACTGACCGAGTACGTCCCCAACTCCCCAATATCCCAGGGTTATTGCTGTTCCCTGCTCGCTCCAAGTTACTGCTCGGACAGCCCCCCGATTAATCCGCAGTAAGCCGTTAAAGGGCATCGTCACTAACTGACGGCAGGTGAAAGTCTGCTGTTTGAAATTGGGGTACAAGGCTGGAGTGTAGGTTGAAAGAGTCATAGCATTTTGGTTGAGCGCTACCGCTACTTAACTACAATATGCAGTCTATCGTAATTGAGAATATATGTCAACTATTTGATAAATTGCAGATACTGTACTGCCCCTGGCAATACTCGAAAGTCAAGGCATCAGTTCATCCCATAAGACTACCGTCTGCGCCATCATCATACCTTTGATACTCAACAGCGCCAATAAGACAGACGTTCTTACCCCTTTTGTTAGGGCGATCGCCATAGGCTCTTTGACCTTGAGGAGAGCGATCGCTGATGGCGAACTAATGCTAAATTAACAACAATTGAACGACCAATTAAGACTTTTGTTGAGGGTTGGCGATCGCTCTCTAATTATACCTCACTAGCTTGGGAAATGCTAGCTCTAGCAGCCGACCAAATAAAAATTTTCCAAATAGCTATTAAATTTAAAAATATGATATTATAGCAACTGCTCTTGACAGCATCTTAGAACGAAAACAGCAATGAAAGAACTCGACGAGAAAAAAACCCAAGAACTGCTATGCACCATCATGGAATGGGAACTAGCAGGAGTAGTACGCTACACCCACTACGCACTAATTCGTGCAGTTTTTTCAAGCACAAGCAACCGAATCCCTACTCCACGCCCAACAAGCCGGAGAAATTTTAACAGGTTTAGACGGACATCCCAGCCAGAAAATTGCTCCCATCGAAGAAACCTACAAACACTCCATCAAAGACTTGTTAGAAGAAAGCTTAAATCACGAGAAAAAAGCTCTCAAAAAGTATAAAACCTTACTTGAAGTCGTCACAGACTCCAGCGTTTACTTGGAAGAATATGCCCGCACTCTGATTGGACAAGAAGAATTGCACCAAGTAGAACTCAAAAAAATGCTAAGGGATTATAGTTGACAGTTGACAGTTGACAGTTGACAGTTGTAGTTGTAGGGTGTGTAGCCTCAAAAATCCCTCAAAAAAATCAATCGACAATTGATGAGCGACGCACCTTACCATTAGTGATTAGTCCTTAGTTACTCCCAAACCACCTTAAGAATACCTAATTCTTCTCTTCCTTCGCGTCCTTCGCGCCTTCGCGGTTCAATCACAGAAGTTACTAAGGACTAACTACAAATTAGCCGTTATGAAAAAATGAACCTTACCGAAGCCATCCCAACCTTTATAATCACCCTCCGCGAAGGCGTAGAAGCAGCCTTAGTCGTGGGGATAGTCCTAGCTTGCTTAAAAAAAGCCGACCAAACTAATCTCAATTCTTGGGTTTATGCAGGTATCGCAGCCGGCATAGGTGGTAGCGCTGGTGTGGGTGCATTATTCAATCAGTTACTCCACATACTCTCAACATCAAATCAGCCTTACGCACCAGTAATTAAGCAACTACTCGAAGGTGGTCTGGGAATTGTCGCCATAGTAATGCTAAGTTGGATGCTAATTTGGATGACTCAGCAAGCCCGCTTTCTTAAAGCAGAAGTGGAAGGAGCAGTAACAGCAGCTTTGACAGAAAATGCTAATGCTGGCTGGGGCGTATTCGGCTTAATTTTTATCGCCGTACTTCGCGAAGGTTTTGAAACAGTTATATTTGTCAGCGCTCAATTTCAACAAGGTTTAACTCCGGCTTTAGGTGCTTTAGCCGGTTTGCTTGGGGCGGCAATCATAGGCGCGCTAATTTTCCAGTGGGGTGTCAAAATTGAACTGGGCAAGTTTTTCAAATTTATGGGAATCTTATTATTGCTAATCGTCGCCGGCTTAGCAGTATCCGCACTCAAACATTTTGACTCCTCTGCTGCCATTTTGTCACAGACAGATAGCCAGTATGCAGGGATTTGTGTTTTTTTCGATCGCACTGCACAACTCCACTCCTGTATTTTAGGTCCGATGCTGTGGAATGCAGAGGCAATTTTGCCCGATCGCAAATTTCCTGGAATTGTACTCAAAGCACTATTGGGATACAGAGATCGACTTTATCTAGTCCAAGGAATCGGTTATGCTATGTTCTTAGTCATCGTCGGCAGTCTTTACTTCCAAAAATTAGGCAACAAGCCAAATTTGACCAGCAAAAATGCTAAGTCTGCTACAGAACAAGCAAGCTAGTTACGTCTAACTTGCTCACACCAGTGGTTGCTATACCACCAATCAAACCTTGTCTGAATCGCCCTTAATTTCACCATTTCCAGAACCCGATCGCCCAAACCTCCCTGACTGGCTACACTGGCTAGATACTTGTCCTAGTACCAACACGATCGCGATCGCCCGCGCAGCCCAACTCCACCACGGAGATGTCGTATTCACCAAACGACAAACCAGCGGCAGAGGCCAACATGGGCGCACCTGGCACGCCCCAAGCGGTGTTTTGACTGCTAGTTTTGTACTCGACAACCTCAACCCCAATCTGTTACCGGGACTCAGTTTAGCCGTTGGTTTAGCAGTGATTTATGCGATCGAAGATTTAGTTCCCGACTGTCGCACTCTGCTGCGACTGAAATGGCCAAACGACATTTGGATCGATCGCCGCAAATTAGCCGGAATTCTCTGCGAAGCCACTTCTAGCCATGTTTCCGGCAAAACTCGCGCTGTAGTCGGCATCGGCATCAATCTGTGCGTAGATTTCGCGACTGCGGGACTCGATGCCAGGGCGATCGGCAATGCAGTAAGCTTGCATTCTATGGCTAGCAAAGTACCAGATGAACTGTGTTTGCTCGATCGACTGCGGCACTATCTCCTCGAACTAGCCCATATGTTTTCCCAAACCGAAAAATCAGCCGAAAAATCCGGTTTAGCCAGACTGTTGCCAGAATTACAGCACCGTGACGCGCTTTTGGGTTGCCATGTGGCGATCGAACTTTCCGACAAAACCATCTACGGACAAGCTGCTGGCATTGACGAATCGGGGCGTTTGCTATTGCGTTTGGGCGGCGATCGAATACAAGTCTTTAGTTCCGGGCGAGTTCGATTAAAAAGTTGACAGTTGACAGTTGACAGTTGACAGTTGACAGTTGACAGTTGACAGTTGACAGTTGACGGTTGATGGTTCACTAATGACTACTGACTAACTACTAACTACTAACTACTAACTACTAACTACTAACTACTAACTACTGACTACTAACTACTAACTACTAACTACTGACTACTAACTACTAACTACTGACTACTAACTACTAACTAATGACTACTAACTACTGACTACTGACTACTGACTACTAACTACTGACTACTGACTACTGACTACTGACTACTGACTACTGACTAATGACTGCGTTAATCTCTTGACAAACTCTCATATCCATGCAAACCTTCAAAAAATCCACCCGTCACTTCAACCCCGAACAAGACACATATCCTTGTCCCGTTTGTCGCACTGGCGAAATTTCTCCCATGCCCATGATGGAAGCCCTAGCTTGCAACTTCTGTCAACACATTTTCACCGGCAACGAAGAAAGACAAATGCTCAAAATGGCCGATCGCCAACCGCCTGTAACTTGGCACTGGAACGGCAAACAGTGGATCGGAGCCCACCTCGAAGGCGTAGAATTCGGATGGTCCTACTTAGCAGCAGCACTGGGTCTAGTTGTCCTTCCCACCACCTTGCTAGGGCTTTCAGCCTACTACTTCCCCCCAATTCCCGGTAGTCGCCTATCATGGCTACCCGCAGCTTGGACAGGCTTAGCCTTTTTGTCCCATCTAGGAATCGTCCTCTGGTTAGTAGGTGAATTTTACCAATTTCCCGTCGTCACATACTTTAGGGCTTGGGGGCGACGAATCTATCGATTTTAGAGGTTGCCGCGCTTCGCTCGCAATGCTTCGCAATTTTAGATTTGGGATTGAAGAGTCTAGAAACCGGGGTTTTTTACCAAAATCCTTGGTTCCAGCCCGCAGATTCGGTAAAAAATCGGGTTTCTTTGGTTAGCGGCAGTCCAAGACTGTTGAAGAAAAAGTTTAAATCTGCACTTAAGCAGCTATAATCGTTAGCTATTCTGAAATAGTCAAATGCAAACGCATAGGGATTTGTGAAAAAAGCGATGAACATACTTGGAATCTCGGCGTACTATCACGACAGCGCCGCAGCCTTAATTAGCGACGGAGAAATTATAGCCGCAGCGCAGGAAGAACGATTTTCCCGCAAGAAACATGATGCCAGATTTCCCAAGAATGCGATCGCCTATTGCCTAAAAGAAGCAAAAATTGAGCTACAGGAAGTCGATAAAATAGTCTTTTACGACAAACCATTAGTCAAATTCGAGCGCCTACTCGAAACCTATTTAGCCTACGCACCCAACGGTTTTCGCTCCTTCCTAGCAGCCATGCCAATCTGGTTAAAAGAGAAACTTTACCTCAAAACCATCCTCAAAAGAGAACTTGCAGAAATGGCCAACTGCAAAACCTCAAAACTCAAACCATCTCTCCTTT
Source organism: Oscillatoriales cyanobacterium (assembly GCA_004292745.1). Classification (GTDB taxonomy): domain Bacteria; phylum Cyanobacteriota; class Cyanobacteriia; order Cyanobacteriales; family Microcoleaceae; genus Microcoleus; species Microcoleus anatoxicus. The sequence goes on from RDXH01000014.1 coordinate 10,620, forward strand.
TTACCGAACACCACCAATCCCACGCCGCCTCAGCATTTTTCCCCAGCCCCTTTCAAAAAGCCGCCGTTTTGTGTCTCGACGGCGTAGGAGAATGGGCGACAACCTCCGTTTGGCTAGGAGAAGGAAACCAACTGACTCCCCAGTGGGAAATCGATTTTCCTCACTCTTTGGGTTTGCTTTATTCCGCTTTCACCTACTACACAGGCTTCAAAGTCAACTCAGGTGAATACAAACTCATGGGTTTAGCGCCCTACGGTGAACCCAAATATGTAGACAAAATTCTCAACTATTTAATCGACCTCAAAGATGACGGAACTTTCCGTTTGAATATGGATTATTTCAACTACACAGTTGGCTTAACCATGACAAATCAGAAATTTGATGAACTATTTGAAGGACCCCCACGGAAAGCTGAAGGGCAATTAACTCAGCGAGAAATGGATATTGCCGCTTCAATTCAAGTTGTCACCGAAGAAGTTGTGTTGCGGCTTTGTAGAACAGTTAAAAAAGAATTGAATGTCGATTATCTCTGTCTTGCCGGTGGTGTTGCTCTGAATTGCGTTGCTAACGGCCGCATTTTGCGGGAAGGCATTTTTAAAGATATTTGGATTCAACCAGCGGCAGGAGATGCTGGTGGTGCTTTGGGCGCAGCTTTGGCGATTTGGTATCAGTATTGTGAATCAGATCGCAATGTGGATTTGAGTTCCCAAGTCAACATCATAGAACCAGACAAAAGTCAAGTAATTCCTACCAGTGAAGTTGCCGAAGATGGCACAGAAATCCTGACTACAAACCGACCAGTGGCAACTGTTACTAAGTCTATTGCTCATTTAACTTGTCATGACAAAATGCGTGGTTCTTATCTGGGGCCAAAGTTTGGTGACACAGAAATTCTCGAATACTTGGATGCTGTCAAAGCCAGTTATCATCGATTGGATGATAGCGAATTAATGTCGCAGTTGGCAGAAATTCTGCAACAAGGAAATGTGGTGGGATGGTTCCAAGGACGGATGGAATTTGGCCCGCGGGCTCTCGGAGGTCGATCGATCGTTGGCGATCCCCGCAATGCTAAAATGCAGTCGGTGATGAACCTGAAAATTAAATATCGGGAATCATTTCGACCTTTTGCGCCGTCAATCTTAGCGGAACGAGTTGCTGATTATTTTGAGATGGATCATTCTAGCCCTTATATGCTATTGGTTGCTCCTGTCAAAACCAGTCTGCGAATTCCGATGACAGCCGAACAAGAACAACTTTTTGGCATAGACAAGCTCAACGTTCCGCGTTCCGAAATTCCGTCTGTTACCCACGTTGATTACTCGGCGCGTGTCCAAACAGTTCACAAAGAAACCAATCCTCGCTATTATGACTTGATTAGTCACTTTGAAAGGCGATCGGGATGTTCGATTTTAGTTAATACTTCTTTTAACGTCCGTGGCGAACCGATTGTTTGTACTCCCGAAGATGCTTATCGCTGTTTTATGCGTACCGAAATGGACTATCTAGTTTTGGAGAACTTCTTGTTACCTAAATCAGAACAAATTCCTTGGAAACAAGACGAAGCTTGGAAAAATGAATTTGAGCTAGATTAGTCAGTTGACAGTTGACAGTTGACAGTTGACAGTGGTCATTAGTAATTATTCTTTACTGGTTATTGGTTATTAGCAAACCCAGGCAACTGCTAACTAACAACTGCCAACTGTCAACTACCAACTGTCAACTACCAACTAACAACTGCCAACTGCCAACTGCCAACTGACAACTAACAACTGACAACTGTCAACTAACAAATGAGCGACGAAATAAAAAAACTCGATAAAAAAGGCCTGCGTGATTTCGGACTCCTAATCGGCGGCTTGATAGCACTGCTATTCGGTTTAGTAGTACCGTTATTGCGCCGTCATCCTACACATTGGTTGCCTTGGGCGATCGGTGCAGTGCTAGTTGTGCTAGCATTGGTTGCGCCGAAATCTCTGAATCCCGTTTATTACGGTTGGATGTGGTTTGGACTTACCCTCAACAAGATCGAAACACCGATTATTTTGGGGATAGTTTTTTACCTGATCATTTGGCCAATGGGATTTATTAAAAACCTGTTTGGCGAAGATGCAATGCGACGCAAACTAAATCCCAAAATGGATACTTACCGCGTCCCCAGTAAAGCCAGAAACAAAGTTAGTATGGAGCGCCCTTTTTAAGTGATTGCTCCCTTTATTTACACTTTGTTTTGACAGAATGAGCAAGTTGAAGACTTTGGGTGTCAACGTGGGTTTGACACTTGGCGGTTTATTAATGGGGGTGATAATTGGTGAATTGGGATTGCGAGTTGCTGGGATTCAAGGCTATCCAAAAATTGGCGATTTGGTAGACTCTGCACCAACAGGTTTCCATACTGCCGATCGCGATTTGGGCTGGAAACTCAAACCCGGTGTGTCAGGGGAGTGGAAGGGCGAAGGCGCGAGTTTTGTGCAGGTGAATAGCGACGGTTTGCGCGATCGCGAACACACCAAAATCAAACCTCCCAACACCTTACGAGTCGCAGTTTTGGGGGATTCTTTCACCGAAGCCATTCACGTACCTATCGAACAAACTTTCTGGTCAAAATTGGAACGGAAACTGGCCAATTGCGAAGCCGTCAAAGGACGCAAAAAAGTTGAAGTCATCAATTTTGGAGTCCAGGGTTACAGCACGGCTCAAGAATTAGTTATGTTGCGGAAAAAAGTGTGGGATTACAGCCCTGATATCGTAGTCCTTGCTTTTTTTATTGGCAATGATGTAATTAATAATTCACCGAAACTAGAATACGATCGCTATCGACCATTTTTTGTGTATGATGCTAGTGGCAAGTTAGTTCCAGATATGTCTTTTCGGACTCTACTTCCCATCGATCGCAACCGTTATGCCGTTTCTGCGATCGACAAACTACCCGCTTGGTTAGTCAACAACTCCCGCATTTTGCAAGTTGTAAAAAAGGTAGAATTAGAGAGAAAAAAGCAGCAGTTATCTAATGACTTTACAAATTTAAGCACCCAGAATTTTAAAGAACCAACCGATGCTGCTTGGCAAGATGCTTGGAAAATTACAGAGGGTTTGATTTTGACCATCCGGGATGAAGTGGTGCAAAAAAATGCTGATTTCTTAGTTGCAACCATCGGCGATCCAACTCAGGTTCACCCAGATGTTGCGATGCGACAAAAGTTCATCAAAGACAACAACATTCAGGACTTGTTTTATCCCAATCGCCGACTAGACAACTTGGGTAGAACCCACAGTTTTAGGGTGCTGAGTTTAGCCGAACAATTTCAAGCATACACTGACAAATATCAGGTTTGCGCCCACGGTTTCGAGAATTATGTCAACTGTGGAGGCCACTGGAATCAACTTGGACATCGGCTAGCTAGCATCATGATTAATCGAAATTTGTGTGAAAATTTGAAGCAATCTCAACTTTCAAAAGGCCAACGCTAGTATGTCAAATCTGATGAAAGATTCAAAAGCTATAAACAAAGGCAAAAATTTCTTTAGTGTAATCGCTATTAATTTTACCATCATATTTATTTGCCTGGAATCTTTGTCACTCGCTTTTTATTTCCTCACTCAAAATCAATTGTTTTATACCCGAAATAAAACAAAAGAACCAGTAGTAGAGGACATTCAAAGAATCGGAATTCGGCTAGATGATTCTACCGTTGAAAGACTACACCCGTTTTTTGGCTATGTCATGAAACAAGGTGCTTTTAGCAATAAAAAATATAATTTAAAAGTCAACAAGAGCGGTTTTTATACTCCCCTACCATATCCTTTTGCTAAAACCAGTAAAAATCAATTTATTATCGGGATTTTTGGCGGTTCGGTAGCCAACAACCTCGCCGTGGATGAATACGAAAGTACCATGTTATCTAGGAAGTTAAAAAGTTATCCAGAATTTGCCAACAAAGAAATTATTGTTTTAAATTTTGCCAACGGTGGTTACAAACAGCCCCAACAACTATTGATTTTAAACTACTTTCTAGCTGTTGGTCAAGAGTTTGACATGGTAGTTAATATTGACGGTTTTAACGAAGTAGCTTTGTCAAATTTAAACAACAAATCCCAATTAGACATAGGAATGCCCAGCGTTCAACACGTACAGGCATTAACGGATTTAGCTAATGATAACTTGTCACCGGAAGCTATGGCTGCCATCGTGAAAATCAATGAAAATAAAAAACAATTGAGAACAACCATTGCTCAATTACAAAATTGTAGATTGGCGTTGTGTAATGCTGTTATTTCAATACAGGTGAGGCTATTACTCAAAGATTACCAACAAGAAATTCTCAATTACGACAAACAAGTAAAAGAGTCTAAAACCGACCCCAAAAATAGCGGTACTGTCTATATTCCCAAATCTGATACTGTTTTAGATGATACTGATGCTTTTAGCAAAATGGTATCCATGTGGTACGACTCTTCGGTAATGATGAATCAAATTTTATCAAGTAGAAGAATTCCTTATTTTCACTTTATTCAGCCCAACCAATATTATCAAACCAAACGGATATTTCCCCAAAAGGAAAAAGAATTTGCCATTAGCAAAGATAGTCCTTACATGGAAGGGGTAACAAAAGGCTATCCGCTGCTTTTGTCAAAAGTTGATGATTTGCAAAAAGCCGGAGTTAATGTATTTAATGGAGTGAATATCTTGGACAATACCAAAGAAATTGTTTACAAAGATGCTTGCTGTCACTATAATTTAGTAGGACAGGAAATATTGGCAAACTATATTTCTAGTTCGATTATTAAAGTAGTGAGAAATGCAGCAGCCACTAGCACACCACTGAAAGAAAGCCCCAAAAAATAAAAAAATATTTATTACTGTAAAAAAAACATGAATGATTTCAAATTTATTAATAAAAGCCCAGAAATAATCAAAATTGCTTTGATTAATTTACTGTTGTTACTGGCTTTCCTAGAGGTGGGTTCCCTGGGATGGTATTTTGTCAAGCACAAGCAATTTTTCTATACCAGACAAAAACCGTTAGATAAATCTGCCTTGGGAATTAATTTGGAAGGAGTACGATTAAATGAGTCTATAGTCGAAAGATTTCATCCTTTTTTCGGATTTGTTCAAAAACCGAGTGCTGATTTTCGCCCCGGTTTTAAAGTCAATAACTATGGGTTTATTTCTCCTTACGATTACCCTTTAAAAAAGACTAACAAAAATCAATTTATTATTGGAGTCTTTGGCGGTTCGGTTGCTTCTAACTATTCAATATTTGAAATACAGAATAAAATTTTGCCTGAATATATCAAGCAGTTGCCGAGTTTGAAAAATCGAGAATTTGTAATTTTGTCTTTTGCTACCGGAGGCTATAAACAGCCCCAACAATTATTAATTTTAAACTATTTTTTGTCCCTTGGTCAAGAATTCGATCTGGTTGTAAATATAGATGGCTTCAATGAAGTAGCACTTTCTAATTTAAACAATAAAAATAAGGTTGATTTAGCGATGCCAAGCATTCAGCACATCTTACCGTTGACTAACTTGGCGAATAATAGCCTTTCGATCAAAGCGATGAAGGCAACTGTCAGAATTCAAGAAAATAAAGCTAAGATTAATCAGGGTTTGGAAAGTTGGCAACACTGTAGTTTGGCGGCGTGCGATGCTTTCTATTCAGTGTATATTCAAAACTTAGTAAATAATTATAAAACCGATGTGATTAAGTTTGAAAAAGAACGCACTAAACAACAAGACGATGGGAGCGTTATTTACCTTAATACTAATAAATCTGTGGCACAGGATGCGCTAGCATTTGAAGAAATGGCATGGAATTGGGCGAAGAGTTCAATTTTTATGCACAAAGTTTTGTCGGCTAGCAATGTGCCTTATGTTCATGTACTCCAGCCCAATCAGTATTATCAGACAAAAAGGGTGTTTAGCCCAGCAGAAAAGCAGATTGCTTTTAATCAGGATACTCCCTATGCTAAGGCAGTGGAAATTGGGTATCCGGCTCTGTTTAAAAAGTTGCCTAATTTAGAAAAAAATCAGATTGATATATTTAATGGGGTTAAGGTTTTTGACAAGACTAAAGATGCTGTTTATGTGGATAGCTGCTGTCATTATAACAAAGCGGGAGAAGTGGTTTTTAGTAATTATGTGGGTAGTTCTATTTTAGAAGTGTTGCGGGAGGATGAAAAAAATAAGAAGAAGCGATGAGGCAGAGCCTCTGGGTATGCGTTACCAGGTTCTACCCATTGGTGACAACTTAAGAAAAGAGTAATCTGGTCTGTGAACTGTGACAGTATTTAATATACTAAAAGGTAAGTTAAGAAAAAATCAGGAAATTCTCATGAATCGGCAGCAATTTATTGGGTTGACTCTTACAGGATTGGTCAGCATTATGTCATTGGGAACGCTGAGCAGGGGTTCTGCATGGGGGCAGACATCCATGGACCAGGCAACCTTGCGTAATTCTGTCAACTATTTCTTTTTGGGAGAGGTCTAATATGGAGGCTCTGTGTAAGTCTTGAAAATGAGAAAATAACAGGCAGGATGCCTGTTCCACTATAGGAGAAAACTAGAGTCTAGGGTTTTTAGGTTTTTGGATTGCTTGGGGGTAGATTCACCACTTTGTCGATCGGCATTACCAAGATTTTATCAACTCGGTTCCCGTCCATATCTACTACTTCGACACGCAAATTGTTCCACTCAAAGTGATCGGCGGCTGCGGGAATTTTGCCCAAATTTGTAATCACAAAACCGCCCATTGTGTGGTAACTTCCTTTGTTTTCTGCTGACAATTCTTCGATGCCAAACAGCTCAAAAAAATCTTCGACTGGTAGCATTCCATCTAACAGCCAAGAACCGTCTTCCCGCTGGACGGCTTGTGGCTCGTCCGCATCTTCAATAGAGGGAAATTCTCCCACGAGTTCGACTAAAATGTCGTTAACTGTAACCAATCCTTGAATCACGCCATATTCGTCTACTACCAAGGCTATTTGATTGCTAGATTGCTTGAAAAGTTCTAATACTTTTAAACCCCGCGTGCTTTCTGGTACAAATAAAGGTCTTCGTAAAGAAGCGCTTAAATCGAGGGGTTGACCAGTTAAAGTCCGTGACAGCATATCTGTGACGTGTACTAAACCGACAACGTTGTCGAGGCCTCCCTGGCACACGGGAAACCGAGAATGACCGCTGCCGAGCATTTTTTGGCGATTTTCTTCTACTGAATCGTCGAGATCGAGCCAGGTAAGATCGGGACGCGGTGTCATTAAGGCGCTGACTCGTCGATCGCCCAAACGAAACACCCTTTCTACCATATCTTGTTCGGCTTCTTCAAAGGTGCCGGCTTCGGTTCCTTGCTCGATTAAAACTTTAATTTCTTCTTCTGTAACTTGCGGTTCTGTGGAGGGCAAAATCCCCATGAGCCGCAGCACTAATTCAGTAGAATAACTTAAAACATAAACGGCGGGAGCACCAATTTTGGAGAGCATTCGCATGGGAATGGCTACGCTGGAGGCGATCGGCTCTGGGTTGTTGAGTGCCAGTCGCTTGGGCACGAGTTCGCCAATAATTATGGTTAGATAAGTTATGGTTAAAATCGCGATGACTGAGGCGATCGCCCCTGAGTAGGGCGCTAGAGCCGGAATCAGTCGCAACAAAGGCTCTACTCTTTTAGCAATAGTCGTTTCTCCAAAAGCGCCCGACAGAATCGCCAGCAGCGTAATTCCGATTTGAACTGTCGGTAAGAACTGATTCGGGGCATTGGCCAGATCCAAGGCTACGCGGGCATTAGTCGAGCCTTGGTTGGCCATTTGTTGCAGTCTTACTTTCCGCACTGAAACGATTGCCATCTCTGACATCACAAATAAGCCATTGAGGAAAATCAGCAGCAGAACAATCAGAAGGTCGGTACTTGGGGACATTTCTAAAATTATCAGTGGTAACGGCAAGCACAGCCCGGTTAAAGGAGAGGCCTGAAAGCTGTCAATCTCGATCGCAAAATCGAAATTTTTTCGCTATCAATCCTGTACCTAGATTAACGGAACTCGCTCGTTTCGATCGCAGCCTCGATATATTAGAGCAAAAATTAACCCCCTGTTAAGTTCCTCGGCGACAACAGATCCTCGACACAATCAATGATGTTTGTCGTACAATCTCCTTAACAGGCAAAGAGAAAGAGCCTTTGCCGATCGGGGATTAAAAATTAACAGCCCATGACTTTCTCTTCAATCATTCGGACTCTAGGGCGATCGCCCCTAGCAACAGAACTACTCAACAAGCTCAAGCGGCATCGCTACGTGCAACTCAACGGCGTAGCCCGCCTACCGAAAGGTTTGGTAGCTTCAGCCCTCGCCCAGCAAGAGGGGCAAAGTTTACTCGTCGTCACAGCAACTCTGGAAGAAGCTGGCCGCTGGGTGGCCTCTCTAGAGGCGATGGGCTGGCAGACTGTGCATTTTTACCCGACTTCGGAGGCTTCGCCTTACGAGCTATCTTACTCCGATGAGAGCGAAATGACTTGGGGGCAACTTTTGCACCCTATTGTCTGACTTTGGCGCGAGGTATGGTTCAAGACTCGAAGATTTTAGACCGCCAACTTGTTTCGATGGGTTACGATCGGGTGGCTCTAGTCGAAATGGAGGGCCAATGGAGTCGTCGCGGCGATATTGTGGATGTGTTTCCGGTGGCTGCGGAGTTGCCGGTGCGTCTGGAGTGGTTTGGGGATGATTTGGAGCAAATTCGGGAGTTTGACCCGTCTTCGCAGCGATCGCTTGATAGGATCGATCGGTTGGTTTTGACTCCTACTGATTTTGGCGGGATTGTTCGCGGGGCTTTGGCCCAAAAGTCTATTTTGAAAACGAACCGCGAAGGCGCGAAGGGCGCGAAGGAAGAGGGGGAAGGGGAAGAAGGGGAAGGGAAGGTTATTAAGCGGTTGTTGGGTTTGGCTTTTGAGCAGCCTGCTTCTATTTTGGATTATTTGCCGTCAAATACTTTGGTTGCGATTGATGAACCGGCTCAGGGTGAGGCTCACTGCGATCGTTGGTTTGAAGGTGCTCAGGAGCAATGGGAAAGTTTAATTGTTTCTGTTCCTAAGATTCATCGCTCTTTTGCTGAGTCTATGGCGGATGTGGATGCTTTTCCTCGACTTTATCTTTCGGAATTGGCTGAATCTTCTGTTTCTGTTTCTGGTGCGATTAATTTGGCTTCTCGCCCGGTGCCGGTGATGCCTCACCAGTTTGCTAAGTTATCTCAAATGCTCAGGGAGGAGCGCGATCGCGGTTTTTCGGTGTTTTTGGTTTCCGCTCAACCGAGTCGCTCTGTTTCTCTGCTTTCGGAACATGACTGTCCGGCTCAGTTTGTGGTGAATCCTCGCGATTATTTGGCGATCGATAAGTTGCAATTGCAGCATATTCCGGTTGCTTTGAAGTACAGCGGTTTGGCTGAATTGGAAGGTTTTATTCTGCCTACTTTTCGGATTGTTTTGATTTGCGATCGGGAATTCTACGGTCAACATTCTCTAGCTACTTTTAGCTATGTTCGCAAGCGCCGCCGCGCTGCTTCTAAACAAGTAGACCCGAACAAGTTAAGTCCTGGTGATTTTGTGGTTCACCGTCAGCACGGAGTAGGTAAGTTTCTCAAGTTAGAACGTCTAACCCTCGATTTGGAAACTCGCGAGTATTTGCTAATTCAATACGGTGACGGTACTCTGAGAGTCGCGGCCGATCAATTGGGCGCTTTGTCGAGGTTTCGGACTGTGGCCGATAAAGTGCCGGAACTCAACAAGCTGACAGGTCAAACTTGGGAAAAAACTAAAACAAAGGTTCGCAAAGCTGTTAAGAAATTAGCGGTGGATTTGTTGAATCTTTATGCTAAAAGAGCTAAACAAACAGGTTACGCTTTTCCTCCTGATATGCCTTGGCAACAAGAATTAGAGGATTCTTTTCCTTACCAGCCAACGCCGGATCAGTTGAAGGCAACTCAGGATGTGAAACGGGATATGGAGGGCGATCGACCTATGGATCGCTTGGTCTGCGGTGATGTCGGTTTTGGCAAGACGGAAGTCGCTCTCAGAGCTATTTTTAAGGCGGTTACAGCGGGCAAGCAGGTGGCTTTGCTCGCGCCGACGACGATTTTGACCCAACAGCACTATCACACGCTCTCTGAGCGTTTTTCGCCTTATCCGATCGAAGTTGGTTTGCTGAATCGCTTTCGCACTGAAACGGAACGCCGGGAGATTCACAAGCGGTTGGCTACTGGGGAGTTAGATGTGATTGTGGGTACTCAAGCTGTTTTGAGTAAAGCGATTAAGTTTCGCGATTTGGGTTTGTTGGTGGTGGATGAAGAACAGCGGTTTGGGGTTAAGCAAAAGGAAGCGATTAAAGCTTTGAAAACCGAAGTAGATGTTCTGACTCTGACAGCAACTCCGATTCCTCGGACTTTATATATGTCGCTGTCGGGGATTCGGGAAATGAGTTTGATTGCGACTCCGCCTCCCAGCAGGCGCCCGATTCAGACGCATTTGGCTCCCTATGACCCGGAGGCGGTGCGGAGTGCGATTCGTCAAGAATTGGACAGGGGTGGTCAGGTTTTTTACGTGGTGCCCCGGATTGAGGGGATTGAGGAGTTGGCTGCTCAGTTGCAGGTGATGGTTCCGTCTGCCAGAATTGCGATCGCCCACGGTCAAATGGATGCTTCGGAACTGGAATCGATTATGCTGACCTTCAGTGCGGCGGATTTCGATATTTTGGTATGCACGACGATTATTGAATCGGGTTTGGATATTCCTCGCGTTAATACTATTTTGATTGAAGACGCCCAGAAATTTGGTTTGGGTCAACTTTACCAGTTGCGGGGACGGGTGGGACGTGCGGGTATTCAAGCTCACGCTTGGCTGTTGTATCCGAAGCAAAATCAGTTGACTGATGCTGCAAGGCAGAGGTTACGGGCGATTCAAGAGTTCGCGCAGTTGGGTTCGGGCTATCAGTTGGCGATGCGGGATTTGGAAATTCGCGGTTCTGGTGATATTTTGGGCACGGAACAGTCTGGTCAAATGGAGGCGATCGGTTTTGATTTGTATGCTGAAATGTTAGAGGAGGCTATTCGCGAAATTAAGGGTCAGGAAATTCCGAAGGTTGAGGATGCACAAATCGACCTCAGTTTGACGGCGTTTATTCCTGCCGATTATATTGGGGATTTGGATCAGAAGATGAGCGCTTACCGTTCTGTTGCTTCTGCTAGTACCCCCCAAGAGTTGCAGCAGATTGAGGCTGATTGGTGCGATCGCTACGGCCCCATTCCTCTACCAGCAAAGCAACTGATTCGCATTGTCGAACTCAAACAAATCGCTAAGCAAATCGGTTTTTCTCGGATTAAACCGGAAAATAAGCAGCACATTGTTTTGGAAACACCGATGGAGGAACCTGCTTGGAATTTGCTCAAGGCTAATTTGCCGGATCATTTACAGTCTCGTTTTGTCTACAGCAAGGGAAAGGTGACTATTCGAGGGATGGCGGTTTTGACTGCCCAAAAGCAATTGGATAACTTGATAGATTGGCTTGGTAAAATGCACGGCGCTTTGCCGGAAGCGAATGTTTTATTTTAAAATCGTGAAAAAGTTAGTTAGTGTTTTTTTTGCGATCGCCCTATTGCAAGGAATCCCGACAGCCGTTCAAGCTCAATTAATGATTGACCCGATTGAGCGGGTGGTGACTGCGGGATTGATGACTAAGGATGCCCGTGGTAATTTTAATGCTGAGGGTTTTGTGAGTCGTGCGGAGTTGGCTACAATTTTGGTGAAAACTTTTGGTTTAGAACACCGGAAAATTTCTCAGAAAGCCGATCGGGACTTGCCAGATGTACCTAAAAGTTACTGGGCCTATAGTGCGATTCAAATTGTTTTGAAAACGGGAACTATGACTGGATATCGCGATGGAATGTTTTTTCCCAATCAAAGGGTGACTCGTGCTGAGGCTTTAGCGATTTTTGCTCAAGCTTATGGTGTTTTTCAGTTTCCCGATGTTAATGTTTCTGAGATTTTAGCTAATTATCCAGATGCGGCGGAAATCCCTAATTGGGCGAGAAAGTCTCTGGCGACTGCACTTTATGAAGGTTTTGTCAATATTGAATTGGGAACTAATAAGATTAATCCTTTGAAGCCGATGACTCGCGGGGATATCGCTTACGCTTTGAGTAAGTATTTGGAAAAGCAACTAAGGCCTGGTTCTCTTCCGGTGCCTGATGAACCTCCTAATCGGGGTGTGGGACGTTAAATCTTTTGGTATGGTAGAGCATCTGGGTAATTTTGATATCAAATCCGGTAGCATCTGAATTATTCAGATTTCTATTCTCGGACTCTGTGTCCTCTGTGTTCTCTGCGGTTAAATCATTCCAATACAACCGGAAACGATATGACACGAGTGTCTCGAAGCCGATCGAGAAAGTCGATCGCCCACAATGCAAAATCCTGGAGCTTTGGTTACTGTAAAACCAGCCATCAAACCCCCAGGATTTCAAATTTTGCTCTATTAACGAGATTAAACTTATCGTCAGGGAACTTTAACTTAATCAGCCGTAGCCAATTCGGTACTCCCGCCACCGCGTTTCCGCGTCAGGGTATTGAACAACATTTGACCAACCGCTTTAATCAAGTTGCCTTCTAACTCCATGAACATCTTCATGTTCATGCCAAAAGCTGCATTGGCTTCGTCCACAATTCGCTCTGCTGTGGCTTCGTCAATGGGCAATTCATTCATTGCTTGACGGTACTTATTTTTGAACTCTTTTTCATCAGGAATATCTGCGAATTCATAGAAAGCAGTACCTTCTCCCTCGGTAAGATTCATCCCGCGCTGAGCAATCCCCTTGAGGATTTGTCCACCGGATAAATCGCCGAGATAGCGAGTGTAAGAATGAGCCACTAATAGTTCTGGTGCGGTGGCTGAAATTTTGTGAATTCGCTCGATGTAAGCTGTTGCTGCTGCTGAGGGAGCTACCTGTTCCCGCCAATTCACGCCGTAGTAATAGTACAAATCTTTTTCTAGACTTTGTTTCCGATTCAACTCAGAAAAGTAAATTTTTGAAACTACCGGATGCTGTTTTTGGCGTTCCATTTCCTCTTCTATGGCGGAGTATACAAAGTAGAGGTTGCCTACTAATTTCCGGTAAGATGTCTTTTCTACAACGCCTTTTAAAAAGCACTTGACAAAACCGACATTTTCTGCCATTGTGTGAGATTTTTTCGTTCCTTCACGCAATTTGGTCGCTAAATTGATGCTCATAATATATTGTCCAACTTTCTATTTTCGTGGTCGTCGATGGATGCGCCAACAATCTAAAAAATACCTAAGTTATTACCTTAGACTGATTTAATGAGAGATTGTATTAATTTTTATAACAAAACCTATACTGGGCAGAAGGCACAAGGCACAAGGCAGAAAATCAAGGGTTTGGGCCAATGAAAACGTCCTCAGCATCTTGGCGGTTGCTATAAAATACACAAACAGTTTAGTCAGTAGTCGTCAGTCATTGGTTGTTAGCTACTGACTACTGACTACTGACTACTGACTAACTTAGATGTCTAAGTCCAGCAGGTTGAGTTTGGGACCGTAGGTTTCGATGAATTCGCGCCGGGGTGCGACTCGATCGCCCATTAAGATGGTAAATATGCGATCGGCCTCGGCAGCGTCATCGATTTCCACTCGTTTCAGTGTCCGAGTTTCCGGGTTCATCGTGGTATCCCACAACTGTGTCGGCATCATTTCGCCCAAACCTTTGAACCGCTGAATCGTGTAGTTCGCATTCGCCGGGAATTCATTCCGAATCAAATTGTTCATTTCGCGATCGCTATAACAGTAGTAATGATTCCGTCCCCGTTCCACTTTATACAGAGGAGGACAAGCAATGTAGATGTAACCTTGTTCTACAAGTGCTCGCTGATAGCGATAGAAGAAAGTAAGCAACAGCGTGCGGATGTGGGCTCCATCAACGTCAGCGTCAGTGTTATGGGCGCACAAACCACCAGTACCGCAGACAAAGTTTTCATCATCTTCGACGGAGAAATCATAAACATAGTCGCCTACTAATTCAATCTCCTCAGCCGAAATCACTTTCAGTCCCATCAAATCATCGCTAATTGGCACGTAGTCCGATGATTTGCGACTAGGGCGTGCTAGATGTGCTTCAATCAGATCGGCATTGGCGTGTCGCTGCCAAATTTGGCGGCACAGTTCGAGCTGATTTTTGCTACAAATTGCGATCGAATAATAGGGATGTCGCGTTTTAATTTCCGCATCTACAGCAGTAGAGGGTTCGTGACGAGTTGGACTGGCAATCATCCCCAACTGTCCTAACAAATAAAGCAACCCATCTTTCAGCTTGGGAGAATTAGTTGTCAGGGATAAATGACTGCCTCCTGTTGTACCATCGCCGAGGAAATAGCCTTCCAGAAAAGCCATTTGCAGTGCTTCTGTCAAGCTAAACACAATATCTGGCAGTTGCTTCAAATGTGCCTGTTTCCCTAAACCCCAAGCTTGGATTAATCGCGCCGCTGCAACGCTGTGGAAGTAGAGCTTAATTCCGTCACTGTCTGGGTCGTTATATTGGCGAGGTGTTTCGTTAAATACCGACTCAATGACAGCAATTATTTCCGGAATAAACCGCAGATCTTTCTTGCCTAAGTTAAGGCTAACTTGATGTTGGCTGAGAGTTCCCTCCGCTACATACCAGCCCATAAACCACATCAATTCCCGACTAATAGGTAGGTAGCGGGCAAACGCTTTGTCGCCGTGTGCTTGTGGCACAATTTGCACATCTTCGCCCAGTTGTGCTATTTCGCTGGCTGTGAAGTCATCGAGCGGTTTGTAACAGCTAACTTCGCGCCAACGGGCATTTTTGCTGGTATCATCTTGAGCGAGGCGATCGTCAATTTTCGACGGCAGCATTTCGTAGACAACATTGTCACTGTTACCAATTGCTTCAAGATAAGTCAAGAAGTGAGATAAAATTGGGCGACTGATGCCACGTTCCCACTGGCTAACTGTGACTGGCTGTTTTACTCCCACGGAAGCCGCAACTTGCTTTTGGGTAATGCCGATTGCTTCGCGCTGTGCGATTAATTTTTGCCACGCTTCCGCATCTATTTGTACTCGCGGTTCACTCCATTGATCGGGCACAGAAACTTTGGCCAAGACACGCTGACTTGCAACTTTTCGCACGTCCTCACCTTTGAGATAAAGTGATTTGGTTAACTCAGCACTATAGAAAGTTTCCAACAAATCTATCTGCGTTGGGCTTGCTGCTGGACGAGGTAAACGCCGACTGGCAACTAGCAGGTCTCCTGGCTTAACTTCGTTACCTTTTTTGAGAATAACTTCGTTATTTTCAAAGACAAAAACGCTGTGAGATGATGTCACTTTGATCGATCGATTGTAGCGCGTTGTTAGTTTATACATCCCTTCCTCATGTTCGTGACGAATCACGGCTTTCAGAGGGCGAAAACGAGTAGCATGAGTAGTTTGATCGAAAGACATCACTTGATATCGATCGGCAGCGCGGCGGCCTTCTACGCAGTCATCGATAAACCCACCAATGGTGACGAATTCGGTGCGTCCTGTATCGTCCATCACCAGTGTTGGTTCGTCCCCTGCTACGCTCATAATCACTATATGGTGATACCGCAATTGTGCCGGATCGAATTCTTCGCCTTTAATGCCCAAACCCAGCGCTGTAATTAACGATTGAATTTCGTTATTTTTGTAGATTTTGGCATCGTCTGTTTTCTCGATGTTGAGGATTTTACCGCGCAGTGGCAGGATGGCTTGATATTGGCGATCGCGCCCTTGTTTAGCACTGTTATGAACAAAGACTCCCGCAGCTAATGCAAAGTTGTGGCTGTTGGGAACTTCGATGTCATAAACATCATAGCGTTCTGCTACGGCTTCGATCTTGACCACGCGGTGATTGTAGTTCCGAACTGCTTGACGAGCATAGAGTGCGTCTCCACCAAAATAGCGATCGCAAAAAGTCTCATACTTCAACAAACACTTATCTTTTTTGGTTCGGCGATAGAGATTGTAATAATCAACATCAACCCAGCCCATTTTCATCTCAACAGCCTTCAAAGCTTCCAGAGTTTTGCGGTAATAAGTTTCATCCAAAGCAGCTTTGCGTTTGCGGCGAAACTCTGGTGTCCACTGTTCCTTCGTTTTTTCACGCCTCCACTCTAATAAATTCTCATCTCGCCATTGTTCTTTAGCAAGTTGTGAATGAGCAGCCCGCGCTTGAGGATTGTTCGCAAAATGATTCCGAACCCGTTCCGACTGAGCTAAACGGTTTTCTTCGCAACTCCAATATTCTTGTTGCGCTCGATCCAACAGTTCATTATTGCGGTGGCGATAAGTTTCATTAGTTTCGTAAAACTCCCGCCACTTGCTAACCATGTAGGCCTTATAATCTTCATCTTCCCACTGAGCTATAGCCTGCTGGCGGGTCTTCTCCATTACATCAGGTCGGTGCAACGTTTTCTCAAGATGCGCGCGATGAAGAGCCAAATGTTCTTCAGCAGGAAGGCGGAGAATATTTGTCGGGTTGTTGTTGAGTTTGTTGAAATCAACATGATGTCGGTGATTGCCATCAGCTTCCTGATAAACACCATGTTTGAGGTTGTGAAAATCCGCTAAAAGATGAGTGTAAATCCACTTATCATTCTCAGGATTCCAAACCATTTCATAACCGTCTAATCCCCACCCATGTTTGTTTTTTTGAGAAAACTTGCGGTAAAGCGGCATTAATGAATCTTCTGGACGCAGTAACTCTGCTGCTTTATAAGAGCCATCTCGCAACATAAATCGATGGTCTGGAGTGCAAACAATTATTTCTCCGTTATCCAAGGTAAGTTTGATTACTTCAGCGTTTTCCTTGGTCATCCGAGCGTTAACAATCTGCTCGACACAGATGTTTCCACTGTCTTTAATCGTGTAGCAAAAGTGTTCTTTACCTTCTGCTTGTTCATCAACTATTTCTTTGATAGTTTTTGTGGTGCCATCAGCCAATACTATTTCCTGCGACGAGAGAAAACACCCGCCGGCTGAATCCCCCTCGACCAGGTATATCTCAGACAGGGCGGGGTCTCTGGAGCTACAGTCCGCTAATTTTCCGGGCAATGGAGACGATTCTAAGACCGATTTACGGCGGACTAAATCGCGGGCGCGACGGGCTGCTTCCGCCGCTTTAAATGCCTGAATTGCTTTTTCCAAAATAGCGTCGGCTACTTGGGGGCGAAACTCTAAATATTCGGTTAATACTTCGCCAACTAAGGAATCGACAATGCCCCGAACTTCAGTATTTCCCAGTTTAGTTTTAGTTTGACCTTCAAATTCCGGGTCAGGGACTTTTACTGAAATAACGGCTGTCAAACCTTCCCGCACGTTTTCACCGGCGAGGTTGGGTTCGTTTTCTTTGATTTTGTTGCGCTTACGGGCGATCGAATTCATCGTCCGCGTCAAAACTGCCTTCAAACCTTCTAAGTGCGTACCGCCGTCTATAGTCCGAATGTTGTTAGCAAAACCAAGAACATTATCGCTAAAAGCATCCACACACCACTGCAAAGCCACTTCTATTTGCACGTTATTGCGTTCGCCTTGCACGTAAATCACTTCTTCATGCAAAGGCTGCTTTTCGCGGTTCATGTAGGCAATGTATTCCTTGATGCCACCCTCGTAACAGTAAGTTTCGATGCGAGGTTCGCCACTTTTGAGCAGTTCCAAACGGTGGTCGCCAAAAGTAATTTTAACGCCCGCATTCAAGTAGGCTAGTTCTCGCAAACGCGCGGAAAGTATAGTGTAATCAAATTCAATGCCTGTGCTAAAAATTTGAGTGTCTGGCAAGAAAGAAACTGAAGTGCCGGTGCGATCGCCTTTGTTGGGCTTGGCATTAAGTTCGGTGACAGGATTGCCTCTTTCGTAGCGCTGTAAATGTTCTTTTTGGTCGCGCCAAACAGTCACTTCTACCCACTCCGACAGGGCGTTCACCACCGAAATACCTACACCGTGCAATCCTCCCGAAACCTTGTAGCCACCACCCCCAAACTTACCACCGGCGTGGAGTACAGTCATTACTGTTTCTATTCCCGATTTGCCAGTCTTGGCAACAATGCCGGTCGGAATCCCCCGCCCGTCGTCTGTAACGGTAACGGAACCGTCGGCGTTGATCTCAACTTCGATGTGAGTGCAGTGGCCAGCCAGCGCCTCATCGATCGAGTTGTCAACTACCTCGTAAACTAGATGGTGGAGTCCTCGCGGGCCGGTGGTACCGATGTACATCCCCGGTCGTTTGCGGACTGCTTCGAGACCTTCGAGAACTTGAATTTGGTCGGCGCTGTAGCTGCTGGTCATACAAAAATAGCTCCAATAATGAGGCTAAAGCCCCAAAAGCTTCTAAAATGGGAAAACTTCTAAAATTATAGCACAAAACCCTTAATGGCGATGCTAGGGCATTCTGAATGGAAATTTATCAGTGGGATGGATGGCTTGGAGAAGGAAGAGGGGGAGAGTGGGAGAGTGGGAGAGGCAGGGCTGTTTCATTCTCAGGTAAATCATCGTTTTGTAGGGGCGGTGCCAAGAGTGCCCGCCCTCCGTGTCCACGATTTTGTAGGTGTTTGGTGAGATTGGGGCAACCACGGGGGGATTGCCCCTACAACAGAATGAAACAGCCCCCGTGGGAGAGGGGGAGAGGGGGAGAGTGGGAGAGTGGGAGAGTGGGAGAGGGGAAAGGGAAGGGAAATGTAATAAAATCAATGGTTTCAGCAATTAAAAACGTCCGATCGCATTGAGAAGATTGTCAAATGTCTAAATTAATTACGATTTGTGGTGCGACGGCGACGGGGAAGTCGGGAGTGGCTGTGGCTGTGGCTTCGCGGTTGCGATCGCCCATTTTGAGTGCAGACTCTCGTCAAGTGTACCGCGAATTTGACATCGGGACTGCCAAACCCACAAAGGTCGATCGCACTTCGGTACCGCATCACTTAATTGACATCTGCGATCCCAGGGAAACGCTAACACTCGCAGAGTACCAGCAGCAAGCTCAAAATTTAATCGCTGCTGTTGATTCTCCTCTGTTGTTGGTTGGAGGGACTGGTTTGTATATTAAGTCGATCGTGCGCGGTTTGAAAATTCCCAGAGTTGCACCCATGCCAGAATTGCGATCGCAACTGATCGAACTCGGTCAACCCCAATGTTACCAGATGCTCAAGCAAGTCGATCCATCTGCTGCTGAGAAAATTCACCTCAACGATCCAGTCAGAACTTTAAGAGCACTAGAAGTATTTTATGTGACTGGGCGCTCTATTTCCGAACAGCAGGGAGAAAATCCTCCAAGTTATCCTATCTTGCAAATTGGCTTGGATTGTGATATGGAAGTTTTGACCAAACGAATAGAACAGCGTACTAATCAAATGTTAGAATCCGGTTGGATTGGGGAAGTTGAATATTTGTGTCAAAAATATGGGTGCGATTTGCCCTTACTAAATACTCTGGGATATCAAGAAATCAAACAATATTTGGCTGGTGATATTAAACTGGAAGAAGCTAAAAAATTAACAATTTTGCACACGCGACAATTTGCGAAGCGTCAGCGGACATGGTTTCGAGCTTATCCTGAAATTGAATGGTTTGATGTTAGCGTGCCCGATTTGTTGGAGCGAGTTTGGCGGAGAGTTGCAGAGTTTTGCGAACAATAAGGATTTTTTTACCGCAGAGGGCGCAGAGAACGCAGAGAAGGATGTAAGGAGAGAGTAAGTGTTATTTTTGACTCTGCAAAATTTCTCTAATTCTTTGCCGAAACAAACGCACAGCCGAACGTTGTCCGATTGTTCTGCTTTGTTCGATGAAACCCGGAATTTCGGCAACAGGTAAAAACGGAAAAGCTAAACTGCGATCGCACTTTTGATATTTCCCCTCCACAAGTTGATAAACTTGCAGAGATTGCCGCCGATATCTCCAAAGTTCGGGAACGCCAAGAGCAGCATATATGGCATCTTTATTAACAGAAGAATTCGTGTAATCTGATTCTATTACTAAATCAGGTGGCAAATCCTCTGGCAATTTGATATCTCTTTTACCTCTGACGCTGGCTTCATTTTGAATGTAGAAACAACTATCTGGTTCGACAGCGCGAGTTAAATCTTCCCGTTCAAGAGTCAGAGAACCAGCTTTCATCACTTCGATTTCTAGCTCGTCTGCTGTCGCTTCAATCAAACTTTCTATCAGTCCTTTCGGAACTTCATGTTCTAGA
>RDXH01000014.1:30900-61450 GCA_004292745.1 Oscillatoriales cyanobacterium
TGTTGTTGTTACCATTTAACAATTCCTTGGTAGCTTCATCAGTGTTTATTATAGTCTATTTATCGTTCCCAGGCTCTGCCTGGGAATGCCTGAATTCGAGGCTCTGCCTCGCGGGAATAGGGAGGCAGAGCCTCCGGATCTGCCTTCCCAGGCAGAGCCTAGGAACGAGGGATTTTCCGTCAGTTAACTGTACAAACTGGCGACATATTCCCCGTAGCCATTATAGGGCAAAGTCGGGCGAGTTTCCCAGGACCAACTGTTACCTGGACCGACTACTCTTTCGGTAGCTTGTGACCATCGTGGGTGTGGTTTATCGGGATTGACATTTGCTTCAAAACCGTATTCATTCGGACCAATTGTATTCCAAAAAGTTGCTGGCTGTTTCTCTACAAATTCTATTTTTACAATGGATTTTGCACCCTTAAAACCGTACTTCCAAGGAATTACTTGCCGCAGTGGCGCGCCATTTTGTTTGGGTAGTTTTCTGCCGTACAAACCTGTGGCAAAAAAGGCTAAATCGTTCGCCATTTCTTCGATTCGCATACCTTCGGTATAAGGCCAAGGATAAAATTGCGACATCAAACCGGGGCCGGGAGTAATTTTGGAGTCGTAAAAAGATGTGAAGCGAACAAATTTTGCCTTTGATGTGGGTTCGACATCAGCCATCAGCAATTTCATCGGAAATCCCACCCAGGGAACTACCATCGCCCAGGCTTCTACGCAGCGAAATCGATAGACTCTTTCTTCGATGGGGAATTTTTTGGAGAGTTCGTCAATGTCATAAATGCGGGGATTTTTTACTAAACCTGTAACTTCTACTTTCCAGTTTTCGGTTGGTAAGGCTTGGGCTGCTTCCCAAATAGATTTTGTGCCGCCGTATTCATAAAAGTTATTGTATTTTGTCGCTAGGGCTTCGTCTGTAATTGTGCGATCGACTTTAGCGAAAGCTGGATTGCGGGTTAAGCCGGAATATGCTTGAGTTGCTGTTTGTTCCAAAGCTGTATTCGCTCCAGAATTGCTCTTGCAGCCCGCAAGTGGCAGGAGTGAAGCACTAACACCGACTCCAATTAAATTGGTCATAAACCGACGACGGTTGAGAAAGACGCTTTCTGGAGTAATTTCTCGATCGAGAATTTCCCAGGATTTTGGAATACGAATCAATGGCATAAGTAATAGTTAAAATTTAGTAGTTACTGGTTCGAGAATATTCAACAAGTTATCCAGCAGTCTTCAGCGAACACAGCGCCAAGAAGCGACTATTTCGCGGCCAAATCACCAATAAATTATAACGTAATGTTACTAAAACTCAACAATTTCACAACCAGGGCGCGATCGACATATTAAACAGCCCTCATAGGAAACTCCATGGATTTGAGATGGGAGATTGACGATTTGAGCCTAGGGAGGAATCTGGGGGCTCTAGCCCAGCAGCTTGCGGTCAGTA
This sequence comes from Oscillatoriales cyanobacterium, assembly GCA_004292745.1. Taxonomy (GTDB): domain Bacteria; phylum Cyanobacteriota; class Cyanobacteriia; order Cyanobacteriales; family Microcoleaceae; genus Microcoleus; species Microcoleus anatoxicus. Next base: position 32,345 of record RDXH01000014.1, read on the forward strand.
ATAATATTTTACGCGCGATCGACGCGAGGCAAGAGTGGCTAAAATCTGGGAAACAATTATCATAGAACAAATATTGCAATCATTTAATTTGCCCACAGGAAGCGGCACCCACCGCCCCGCTTTCCTCCCCCACTAACCAGAGTCGGATGGGGGTCTCCAGCGGAAAGACAAATGAGTTACTGCATCAATTCCCATTGTCCTCACCCCCAAAATCTCGATCGCGCTACAGTATGCAAAAGTTGCGGGTCGAATTTGCTACTAAAAGGGCGCTACCGAGTCTTTCACACCCTAGGTGAAAGTCTCACAACCCGCACCTTTTTAGCAGTAGATGAAGACCAACCTTCCCAACCCCGTTGCGTAATTCAACAATTTTTCGAGGCCGAAACAGTCGCTGACGGTCAAAAACTACGAAATCCCACATTTCGCGCCCCAGACTGGGCCCTCGATGAGTTGGGAAAACATCCCCAAATACCAAAACTACTGGCATCTTTTGAACTCGACTCCCGCCAGTATTTGGTACAAGAATACATCGAAGGTCGCAATTTGGCCACCCAACTCTTGGAAAAAGGTGTTTTTAAAGAAATTCACATTTGGTATATCCTGAGCGAATTGTTGCCCGTACTGCAATTTGTTCACGACCATCAACTGATTCACCGAGATATCAAACCATCCAATATTATTCACCGCAAATCCTCTCAAGCAGTCCCAACTTTAGGAGAAAAGGAAAATCTCGGAGGTCTAGTTTTAGTCGATTTCGGCTCAGCAATTGCCACTAACAGCGGCCCCCTGAAAAGAGCCACAGCCACTGGTGCTGCTGAATACGCAGCCCCAGAACAAATTCAAGGTCAAGCTATTCCCAGCAGCGATATCTATAGTTTAGGCATCACCTGCATTCATTTGCTAACGGGAATGTCACCCTTTGATTTGTTTGATATCAAAGCAGATAGCTGGGCCTGGCGGCATTATTTGAAAGTGCCGGTTTCGGCAAGACTAGGCTGCATTCTCGATCGCATGGTGCAGCGCGAAACCTCGAAACGCTATCCCACAGCCTCGGCAATTCTCCAAGACATCAAACATGGCCCGGCATCGATGGATCTGATTCTAAGCCAGCCACAGTGGACTTTGGGCGCTTGGGCTGGGGCGGTTGTCGGCTTGCTATCCCTGGTTCTGGGTTCTCGTTTCCAGTCTCCCCAGCCCCAGGCTTTCACTTATCAAGAACCTGCTACTATTCCTGAAATTAGGTTCAATCCCCCGCCCATGTCGGATTTCCAGCCTCAGACATCACCAGAACCTGCTGCGGTGCGAACTCTGACGACTCTTGACAAAAACCCCGTTTGGGCAGTGGCTGTCACCCCCAATGGCCGCGCCATAGTCAGTGGTAATAACGACGGGACAATTCGCCTTCTGCACAAGCGTCACGGCAAAGTGATCAAGGTTTTAGGTGGACATTCCGGCCCGGTGTGGTCCGTGGCTGTTAGTCCTGATGGCCGGACGATCGCCAGCGGCGGTGCTGATAATACAATTAAATTGTGGAATATCTACACCGGCAAGTTGATTCGGAGTTGGGAAGGACACAAAGATGGCGTGTTCTCGGTGGCTTTCAGTCCCGATGGTACGGTAATTGCCAGTGTCGGTAAGGACAAAACTTTGAAATTGTGGCAAGTAGACGACGCTGTTGAGTTAGAAGCTTTTAAAGGGCTTTCCGATCAGGTACAGTCGGTGGCTTTCAGTCCCGATCGACAAACTCTAGCGACGGGCAACAGCGATGGTATTATCAAGCTTTGGAACTGCCAGACTGGCGAATTGAAACAGACTCTGATTGGTCATTCTGACGCCGTTTGGTCTCTTGCTATCAGCCCCGATGGTCAAACTCTCGCCAGTGGTAGTTGGGACAAGACTGCGAAGTTGTGGGACATTAGTCCTAATCATGAGTCTCCCTTGCCTGGGGATTCTCAGTTACCCAATTTTACAGACAATTCCGATCGCCTTGAGTCTCATGATTTTAGTTGGAACATCAAAGTAAGTCATGATTCTCTACAGCCCAAGGGTTCTTTATTGCGGACTTTGATTGGCCATGCCGATCGAATTCAGTCTCTAGCTTTTAGCCCCAATGGTGACAAGTTGGCCAGCAGCGACTTGAGTGGCATTATCAAGCTGTGGCAGACGAATACTGGCGAAATGACTGGTACGCTTAAAGGTCATGCTACTTGGGTAGAATTGGCTTTTAATCCTCAAGATCAAACTCTCGTCAGTGGTAGTTTTGATGACACGATTAAGGTGTGGCGGCTTTCTCCTTGATTGTGCGATCGCCCGGAGTTAGAATCCATTCAGTGAAACCCTCTTTTTTGAGAGTCCCGACTTCTTCTGCGAAGTCGGGACTCTGGTTATAATTATTCATTAACGTTGACCGTTGGATCGGAATGATTTAACCGCAGAGAACACAGAGGACACAGAGGGAGAGAATAGAGATCTGAATAATTCCGGTGAAGAGAGGATTTGATGTTAAACGCAAAAAACCAATAATAGAAGAACGTGAATTGTAGGGGCGGGTTTTACCAACCATAATAGCCTAAAACTAATAATCTCCTAAACCCGCCCGCTCCTATGTAATGTTTATTTGTACCCACTTACTTAGTATGGATTCCATAGAAAAAACTCAAGATCAGCAGCATCCGCAATATCGACGCGATCGCGCTACAGTCGATACTTTATTAACCTCTGAAGCAACTGACTACAATTTATCAGAATTAGCCCGACTCAAAATTCGTTACCGTGGCTTTCCCGGCGCTAGAGATATCCAAAAAGACTTAGAAAAAGTCCTGCAAAAATGGAATCTTACACCAGAAACTCTTTACGAACAAACCCGAAAAATTCACGCTCAAGGTGAAGTTTACAGAAAGCAAAAAAGCGACCAAGAAGATTGGGTTTAATCTCAAATTTCCTTGAGACTTTTAACCAACTGCATTAATGTTTGCACCCAGCAATCCGTAACAAAAAATCCATAAAATCAACTGGTTCCCAGGCTCTGTCTGGGAACCCATATCACTCTTGCTCTGCCTCGCTTGGGGGATAAAAAGAGGAGGCAGAGCCTCCGGCTGTGCGTCCCCAGGCTCTTCCTGGGAACGAGCAAAAAGTGTCAACAGTCAACCATTAACTATTTTCAAACCATCTCTGTCGAAACTTGCATGGCTGGCTGTGGCTGGAACTGGAACAGCGAATAAACCACGTTGCGGCGAATATCCGTCATCATATCCAAAAACAGCTCGTAACCTTCAGTTTTGTACTCGATTAACGGGTCTTTTTGCCCATAACCGCGCAACCCGACAGACTCACGCAAAGCATCCATTTGTTGCAAGTGTTCCCGCCACAAAGTGTCAATTTGTTGCAAAATAAAGAACCGTTCCGCATCTCGCATCAAATCTGCTCGGATTGCATTAACTTCCGATTCTTTCATGTCGTAAGCATTGCGAACTTGTTCGTGGAGGAAAGTTTTAATTTCCTCAACTGACAAATCTTCTAGTTGATCCGGTGTCATGTCAGCCAGCAAATAAACAAATTCCTTCACCTTGCTGACCAGTTTTTCTAGTTCCCACTCTTCCGAAGGTAAATCGGGATTGATGTATGCTCCTACAATGTCGTCCATTGTCTGTTCTGCATACTTAATCACCTGTTCTTTTGAGTCCAAACCTTCCAATACCCGACGGCGTTCAGCATAGATGGCTCGACGTTGATTGTTCATCACTTCGTCGTACTCAAACACCTGTTTGCGGATGTCATAATAGTAGGTTTCAACTTTTTTCTGGGCACCTTCTAAGGAACGAGTTAGCATTCCCGATTCGATCGGCATATCTTCCTCCACCCCAAAAGCTTTCATCAAACCAGCCACCCGTTCCCCACCAAAAATCCTCAGCAAATTATCTTCCAAACTCAAGAAAAACCGAGTAGAACCAGGGTCTCCCTGGCGTCCCGCGCGGCCGCGCAACTGATTGTCAATCCGGCGCGATTCGTGGCGTTCTGTACCGATGACGTGGAGGCCTCCGAAGTTGACAACTTCATCATGTTCGGTGCTGGTAAAAGCTTCGTATTCGCTGCGAATTAATTTGTAAACTTCCCGCAGTTTTTGAATTACTGGGTCATTTGTCGGCGCTTTTTCCGAAGCTACAGCGATTTTATCATCTGCTTCCAATTCCGAGAGCGATCGCTCCCCGTATTCCTTGACAGCCAAATCCACCGCCACCTTCAACATTTGTTCGGCATTTTTCGAGATTTCTGTCGGGAAAATCTGCGCTGAAGCCTTCCAAGACTTCATCTTTTTCTTAGTCGGAGCAAAACCTTGAGCAGCGGGCCTGCCACTAATACCCGGCACTTGTACGGGTACAAATCCTTCCTCATCATCGGGCCTCACAATCCGGGGCATCAAATACTCCCGCAATTTCAACCGCCCCATATACTCGGAATTCCCCCCCAAAATAATATCAGTACCGCGGCCAGCCATGTTAGTGGCGATCGTCACCGCACCCTTGCGTCCGGCTTGAGCAATGATTTCCGACTCTCGTTCCACATTTTCTGGTTTAGCATTCAGCAAGTTGTGAGGAATCCTCAGTTCCGTCAGCAACCTCGACAGCAATTCCGACTTTTCGATACTCGTAGTACCCACCAGCACCGGGCGGCCTTGGCCGTGCATTTCTGCGCATTCTTGGGCTATAGCATTCCACTTACCATTTTCCGTTTTGTAAACCATATCCGACAGGTCTTTACGGCTAGGAATCCGGTTTGTCGGAATCAGCGTCACTTCCAGATTATAAATCTTGCCAAACTCCGCCTCTTCCGTCTTCGCCGTCCCAGTCATCCCCGACAGCTTCGGATAAAGCAAAAAGAAATTTTGATAGGTAATCGTCGCCAGCGTCTGAGTTTCCGGCTGAATTTCCGCCCGTTCCTTCGCTTCGATCGCCTGATGCAAACCATCACTCCAGCGCCGTCCCGGCATCACCCGCCCGGTAAACTCATCAACAATCACCACCTCATTCTCACGGACGATGTAGTTGACATCCTTGATAAACAATTCCTTCGCCTTAATCGCATTAAAAATATAGTGCGCCCAAGGATCTGCCGGGTCATACAAATCCGTAACCCCCAACAACCGCTCAGCTTCCCCAAATCCTTCATCCGTCAATAGCACATTCCGAGCCTTTTCGTCAACTTCGTAATGTTCTTCATTTTCCTTTCTCAAGGCCACCGCTACCTCAGAGGCCCGGATGTACTTCTCGCTGGGGCGCTCCACTTGGCCGGAAATAATCAGAGGTGTCCGGGCTTCATCGATTAGCACCGAGTCCACTTCGTCAATCACGCAGAAATTAAAAGGACGCTGCACTACCTCTTCCATGACAGTAGCCATGTTATCCCGCAAATAGTCAAAGCCCACCTCGCTGTTCGTCGCGTAGGTGATATCACAGTTATAGTTTTTCTTTCGTTCCACCTGATCCATGCCCTGCTGAATCAGTCCCACACTCAATCCCAGGAACCGGTGCACCTGCCCCATCCATTCCGCGTCCCGCCTCGCCAGATAATCGTTGACGGTGATGATGTGTACCCCTTTGCCGTTGAGGGCGTTGAGGTAGGCCGGCAGTGTCGCTACCAGGGTTTTTCCTTCACCGGTTTTCATTTCGGCAATTTGACCTTTGTGCAGGATGATGCCGCCCAGGAGTTGCACATCAAAGTGGCGCATTCCTAAAACTCGCTGTCCCGCTTCCCGCACCACCGCAAAAGCTTCTGGCAAGATTTCGTCTAGAATCTCTTTCTCGTCGTTGAGAGACTTAGCTTTCGCCAGACGTTGTTTAAACTCAGCGGTTTTACCTCTGAGTTGCTCGTCTGTTAGGGCGCGGATTTCTTCTTCTAAGATTGTGATATCAGCTACCCAAGGCTGAAATTTTCTAAGCTTGCGTGCGTTGGGATCGCCGAGCAGATTTTTAAACATGGCAGGAGAGGCAGATTTTTAATAATTTAGCTAGTAGCTTTCAGCTTTAGGGACTGGAGTATTACCCACAGTATTTACCTTTTCCGATTGTAGCAACCATTGGCTCTGCTCTGTGGCTGTCACGGGCGATCGCTTTCTTGTTCCATCCTGCCATCACTGCGTTGCAGAGTCTTTCATCTCCCTTGAACAAAATCAATGCAATTACCGATAAACTGCGTCTGTGGCCCCCTGCTTCTGCGACGGCTTGTGTTTTTTTGAGATGTCGGGGAAAATTTTGTAGTCCCTTTACCGAAAAAACTAGCTTACATCCCCGGTGGGGATGTAACCGATTCGCGGATGGGGCCGCCTATAATCTTAGCAATCACGCAGTTGTAATTACCAAATAGCAAAAAATATTTAAATAACGTCAAGAACCTATTTAACATGAACGATCGCATTTCTGCACCCAACGTTTACTTATACGCTTTCCAACTTTATCATGACACCCAGGGCAGCGATCATCCTCTGTGGCAACAATGCGAGCAGATTTTGGCGACATTTGCCTATAGTTATGAAAAACTTACACCCCATCTGGTTTTTCCCACCAATTCTCACCGCTACTGTGCCGATTTACTGTCCGATTCTTCCCTCCCTTTTAATACCCGCAATCCCTTGATCGAAGGTTTTGCCCAACCTCGACAAATTCAAGATAGCTATGCTGTCTGTTTAAATATCGGTTGCCGGGAAGATGGCACTGCTAATAATTTAGATGTCAGTTTTATTAAAAAATTTAACCCCAATCAAGCTTTACTCATCAGTGGTGATGACAATTTTTTAGGCCAAACTCTGATCCTTACCGCATGGCTTACCGAACCAAACTTACCCGATAATTTAGATTCCCTCAAACCCCTGGCTGATAAATGTCGCGATTCTTTATTTTCCGGCGATTCTCCCCCTAGTTTTTACCGATCGGGTAAACTGTTTGGTAGTCCGATTTTTGAATACGGTTCACTTACCGATATTCCCCATTGCCACCACCTCTTTGTCTGGCTCCTCGGCGACAAACAAACTGATGCAGATTTTAACACTTGCCAACAGGAAATATTTAACCTATTATTTCACAGGCACAAAATTATCAAGGCTTTTCAAGACAGCCGCCAGATTTACCAGGAACTTGATACAGAATACCGCACCATAGAGAAAAATATGGAGGTTTTGCAGCAGCAATTTGCCCAGGACACTGTATTAACTTCTTCTCAATTGCAAGAATTGCAGGAACAGTTAAAGCAACTCTTTTGCAAATCTGTAACTTATACTCGCTTGTTGCGGAAACTTGCAGATTTTGATAATACAATTGCCATAAATCTTTACAATTATAGTGAGATTTTGTCCAAAATATGTGTTATGATTGAAAGCGATAAGGAAGAACTATCGATATTAAATAGTTTTAGTATAAAAAATGCGCCTCAGATGCGATCGCAAATAGCAGGAGACCTAGGATATTTCCGACACGGAACCAGTTTAATCGAACAGGCGATCGCCTCCATTAGAGGGATAGTAGAAATAGAACAAGCCAGGAACGATCGCGCCCACCAAATCGAACTCCGCAACAGCGAAAAAGCAGAGAAAAATCGAGACGATCGCATAGAAAGCAAAGTTCAGGCGATCGGAGTCGGTATAGCAGCAGGTGCCATCTGTGCCTCTAGTGGCACAGACAAACTGTTCGAGACTCTAGAACAAAATCACGCCCCCGCACCCTTAATCCTGTGGCATCCCTTTGTATTTTCATTTTTGCTCAGTGGCGCGATCGCCCTGTTGGCCTCCGGCATCACAGCGTGGCGGACGAAACCCAAAAAGTAGCAAAAAGGGCGATCGAGCCGATCCAACTGCGGAATTCCTGACGGGGGCGAACATAGATCTTAAAGACTAGCTAGCGGTAACACCAACCGAGCTACAACCAAATTACGATCTAAAATTTCCATAGACAGATTTCCCCCCATCAACCGCACCGCCCGCTGACAACTCAATAAAACTTGAAACATCGGCTGATTACAATTAGCATCACCTAAAATATTCGGCGCAGACATACCATTGAAGATAGCAATTAATTGTGGATCGAACCCACCGCGATCGGTAACAGACAACTCCAGCAAATCCGCCGCTACAATCTGATAGCGAACCTCAATTTTTCCCCCAACGGACGATCGCCGACAAGCAGCCGCCAGCAATTCCCACAGCACCAAATCCAGCTTGATGCTGTCCCCCCGAACGCCCAAAGTCTTACCCGGTGGTAGCGAAACCGATGTCTCCCGGTTGACTTCCAACAAAATTTCTAACTGCTTGATCAGAGGAGCAGCCCGATCGAGCGATCGCTTCAACCAAGCACCCACCGGCACCGCATCCAATCCAAATTGCGGCCGCCACTGTTCCTGCTTCAAAACCAAATGAATCGACCCCAAAGCATTACCAATCTGACGCAAAACCTGCTGGTAGCGCAAACTTTTAAGAGCATCCTTTTGTTCTTTCCCAGACTGCAAAATCGACTGACTCAACTCCCCCAACTCCTTCACCCCCGTTCCCACAATCCGGTAAAACTCCTCAAAACGCCGCTGTTTATACCAATTGAGCAACTCCAGATCCGATCGCTGCAACGAACACACAGACTGCACGGCCAAATACCGACGCCACCAAGCCAAATGAGAAGCCATCTGGTCCAGTAAATTCACCGATAACTCCGACCACCGACGCCCCCCAGCATCCGCCACCAATAAGATACCCATCGGCTCGTGTTCCGGCGCAGTCCGCAGCGCCACCGCCATCATCTCCCCAATACCCGGACTGCGCAGCCACCGCTTAGTGGCCAGCGGCAATTCACTCATACTGTGTTGCACCACCCCCCCAGCAGCGACAACTTGTTGAATCAAAAAATCAGTTTTGACGGGAATCGCTGCTTCGGGATTGAGAGCAAATACCGGATTGGCCGCCACCGTCACAATCAAAGCTTCCTCTTGGTGAAAATTCCAAGTAATTACCGCCACTAAAGGACAAGAAACCGTCTGAGCAACGTATTGAGCAAAGTTGTACTCTAGTTTTTGTCGCGGCAAATCTCGAAACATCCCCGGTGATGAAGTCGATATCTGTTCGGGAGAGTATTCCTGGGGAGTTTCTAAAGCAGCTAAGCCTAATTTGAGTCCTCGGTAGAATTGTTGGTACTTATCCAGTTCCGAACTCTGCTGCCACTGATGCAGAATCAGCCCTAGCTGTTGACTGACTACTTGAACTAATTCTCGCTCCGATCGACTCCAATTCCGAGTAGCACTGTGCCCGACAACCAGCAAACCCTCTATCGAATGAGAATTTGGGATGGGAGATTGGAGATTCGAGTGTTCTGCTTGTACCCTCGAACTTCTGTCCTCCGACTTCTTACCCCGCGTGCTCAGCGCCAACAGCGATCGTACACCCGCTTCTGTCAGCACTTCCCGCCAAGCCCCCAATCGCCCGTCTTCCTCCCAATTTTCAATGGCCACTGTTTCGACACTGTTCTCCAGCAGCCGCAAATCCACCAAGTCAAGAGCCTTAAGCGGTGATGGCACTGCTCTGCGGTGACGGGGCAGATTTTGGCACACAATTTCATACCGATCCAGTTCTTCCTCGTACAGCAGCAGCAGAAAGTATTCGCAGTTGAGCCGCCCACACAGTTGAGCCGCCGTATTTTTGAGAGTCGTTTCCCAGTCAGCATCGCTGTAGATGGCGCGAGCTATGCCCGCTGTTAAATCTCGATCGATCTCCGTTTGCTGCATCCGCCCTTCCATCTCCGACAACGGCACCGTCAGAGCCACCAACTGCCCCACTCCCCGCAGGTAATTTTTTTCATGTTCTTGCCAAATCCGCGGTTCGCTCGCTTCCACAGCCAGAAATCCCAGCAATTCCCCCTCTAACACAATTGGTGCCGCCAGGAGCGATCGCGCCCGAATTTGCTGCATCAACCGCCCGGTAAGTTCGCTTTTAAGAGAACTATGGGATTCTCCGATCCACACGATTTGTTCCTTTACCAAAGCCTGATAAAACCCTCCCAAGTCTTGGACAGTGATACCAGAAGCCGGTCGGTTGAGCCCGCCCAAACCCGGAGCCACTTGGCGATTGCTGACTCTCCGCCAAAAATAGCGACGCTCTCGCTCGAACCAATAAACATTAGTCCTTGTCGGCTCGATAAATTCATGGCTTTGTTCGACTATTGTTTGCAAATATTGATCTAGCGATCGCAATTCCCGCAATTGCGCAATCAGTCCGATCAGTGACTCATCGGGACGCTTGGTCAAAGTTCGCTGCCAGTCTTTTTCTATTTGATAAAGAGCTGTTGCTAAGGCTCCAAATACAATCGTCATTTGCGTTTTTTCCGCCGACGAAAGTGAGCTTCCCCACTCATCGGAACCCAGCAAAATTACCCCATAACATCGATCCTTATAACGCAGCGGAAACAAAATTGCCCCTTGAATATTGAAATTTTGAGCCCAGGAACGCCATTCTCCCGCTCTGTTTTCCTCCCGCAAATCCGGCACTACCACAGGCCGAAGCTGAATTACAACTTGTTCTAGCAAATCTCCCGGATTCAAAATAAATCGCTGTTTCAAAAAAGACAAGTCACCGTTAGGTGTCATTCCACCTTTGCCGAAAAGTCTATGGCCAGCGCGATCGTACAATCCGATCCAAATTAATCGCCAGTCGAATTCTGTTTGCAAGTATGAGAGAGTTGTCGCAAGCAGCACCTCAACATTCTCATCTTCTCGCAGAGTCTGGAGAACTCGCTCCAAATGCACAATTTGTTGGTCTAAATCCTTCTGTCTTTGCTGGTGGTTCATTTCCAAGCTCCCCCAAAATTTGTCAAAATCAAAATTAAGAATTAAAATAAAATTCGCAAGACAATCCACTATAATCTAAATTGTCAAATTTATTTTTTCTTATTGAATTATCTAGGATAAGTCATTGGATATTTATCAATTTGGTCTGCGACCACTTTTGTTTTCCCTATTCAAAGCCGATGCCGAATGGCTACACAACCGCACCCTGCAAATTCTCGAATTAGCCGATCGCACCCAGTCCAACCCCGCAACCAGTCGAATTTTAGACCAATTCCACCAATCTTTTCGACTGCAAGATTCCCGCCTAGAACAATCACTTTGGGGACTGAACTTCCAAAACCCTGTTGGCTTAGCCGCCGGATTTGATAAAAATGGCGTAGCTGCTAGCATCTGGACAAAATTTGGCTTTGGTTTTGCCGAACTCGGCACGGTTACTTGGCAACCACAGCCCGGAAACCCCCAGCCTCGCTTGTTTCGCTTGACAGACGACAGTGCAGCCCTCAATCGCATGGGATTTAACAATCAAGGCGCTCAAGCAATGGCTTCCCGCTTTCAGGCTGCATACAACAGGGGGAAATTAGACCACTCATACCCCAGCCCAGACTCCCCATTCCCCTTGGGGATTAATCTCGGTAAATCTAAGGTAACACCCTTAGAGCAGGCATCAACAGATTATTTGGAGAGTTTTAAGCTCTTGGTTGATTGGGGAGACTATTTTGTGGTGAATGTTTCTTCCCCCAATACTCCTGGATTGCGATCGCTCCAAGATGCAGCTCAGCTCAGCACAATCTTGGACATTTTGCAACAAACAAATCAGGGGACTAAACCAATTTTAGTCAAGATTGCCCCGGATTTGGAGTGGGAGGCGATCGCCTCCATCCTCGACTTAGCACAAACCTACCAACTAGCAGGAATTATCGCCACAAACACCACCATCCGCCGCGACGGATTGAAAACACAAATATTACCAGAAACCGGCAAACCAATCACCGAAGAAGCCGGCGGTATTAGTGGCCTTCCCGTCCGTCAACGTTCCACAGAAGTCATCCGATTTATCTGGCAGCAAACAGCAGGAAAATTGCCCATTATTGGCGTTGGTGGCATTTTCACCGCCGACGACGCTTGGGAAAAAATTGCCGCCGGTGCAACTCTAATTCAAGTCTACACCGGTTGGGTTTATGAAGGCCCTTGGATGGTGCGCCGCATTCTCCAAGGATTGCTCAACAAATTAGAAGAAAACGGATTTAATTCAATTTCTGAAGCCATTGGTTCTGGAAATGTCGAATAATTTTTTTTGACTGAGATTAAAAAAAATCGCCTTTTTTTTCAGGGTTAAACACTTGACTTTCGCCAGCCAATAAAGTACAATCTAATAATGGGAGTGGTGACAAAAATAATTATTTTTGTCACCACTCCCATTATCTAAAATATACCACAAAAAATCCACCCCTGTCAATAGATAATCCTTCTTATTTAGGGCCGAGCAACGATCGACAATGATGCTGTAGGTTGGGTAGAACGATAGTGAAACCCAACACTTTATTTTAAATGAAAATAGGTTGGGTAGTCTGTAGGGTGCGTCAGCTCGATTGCTTATGAGGCAAGGGAAACGCTGAGGGCTGACGCACCCTACAATATTATACTATTATATAGCTCAAGTGCGTTTTTGAAGAGTTTATTTGTTTGACTGACTACTTCAATTTCAGGACTATTAAAGGAGTGATTGATAAAATTAACGGCTTTTTGTCTATAAAAAGCCCCCGTTCCTGAAAAGGCATTTAGTAATTCAGTAAATACCATTTCACTGGTAACAATGGGTACATTTTTTAGAGAAATTGTGAGATTTCGAGCTTTTTGATGTAGAGCATCATCGGGATTGAGTAAAGCAATCCAATAACCTGTATCAGCAAAAACTTTTCTCATTATTCTTCCTTGGGTGAGCCATACAAGTAGCTATCTAGATTTTTTGATAAGTCTATCGGTAGGTGTGCATTCTCTTCTGCTGGTGTTTCAGAATTAATTAGATCTATGAAATTCAAGAAAGATGGAATATCGGATTTTTCTGAATTAGGGTTTTGAAAATCATCTTGAGTTGTTCTGGATTTAATGAATAGCAAGAAATTCAAAAGTTCTTTCACTAAAGAATCGGGTGTTTGGGCAATCTCACGAATCAATAGTTCTCTTTCTGACATTGTTTTATCCTCCTTCGGAGGTTGCTTGGTTTCTATTTCCTAGTTTATCTCAGATGGATTTTTTTTACAAGTATAGGGGGAAAAGTGCGATCGCTCTTTTTGACAAATTGGGATGTAAGGGCGATCGCACTTTTGCTCTCATGCCTGACTCTATTGACATATCATTAGCAATAACTATGATATAATATAAAATACGATCTTTATAAAAGCCATGTCTCAAGCAACATTGACTGATGTTTCCTTAGACCCAATATTAGAGCAATTAACGCAACTTGCCCAACTAGAACCTGATTGGGATTCTTATGGTGCATTAGCAGTTTCGCCCGTTGCTTTTGTAAAAGCCTGTCAGTTGCTCATTCATGTCAAATACTCTCTTTCGTCTATCTACTAATTAAGGGAGAAGGAAGCGAGAGAAAATTTGAGGAAAAAAACGAGGTATCATTATCTGAAGTCCTAAATGTGGTGTCTCAGCTATTGATTCCATAAATCAGGATGAGATAATGCTAGTTCGGATAGTATTGCTAAAAGTGGCGACACGCTAGCACTCCCCTTAAAAGCCCGATCGCCTGTGTTAAAATTATGGAAGCTCAACCACGAGAAGTACAAAACTACCTAAAAGCCGATGGGACAAGTCCCTTTGAAGGATGGCTTGATTCCTTTCAAGATACGAAAACTGTATCTAATATCAAGAAACGACTCAGGCGAGTTGAGCTAGGCAATCTCGGAGATTATCGCTCACTAGGAGCCGGAGTTTATGAACTTAAGATTGATTATGGCCCTGGCTATCGGATCTATTTTGGACAAATCGGGTTAACAGTTGTGTTGCTGCTATGTGGCGGTGATAAAAGCACTCAAGAGCAAGATATTACCCAAGCTAAAAAATATTGGAGAGATTATGAAAGAACTCAAAGTGCCAACCAGTAGAAGCTACCACGACTACTTGATTTCTTCTCTGAAAAGCCCTGAAAGTGCTGCTAGCTATATCGAGGTTATGTTGGAATTAGAGTCAGAAACACCAGAACCAGAATTGCTGCGAGCAGGGCTTAAAGATGTGGTGGATGCTTATTTGCAGATGAATAAGTTATCGACGGAAGCTAAACTTATATATGAGAAACTCGATCGAATGTTGTCAGAGAGTGGGGGCGAGGAAATTTATGCTTTGATAACTCTACTAGATAAATTGGGGTTGCAGTTGGCTGTCGCAGTAAAATAGGTTAATTAATCAAGTAGTTAGGGCGATCGCCTTTACGTCATTATTCCGCACTGTTTGCTACAATTATTTAAGTCAGCTCTCAGAACTGCCATGACCCAAACTACCTCAATAACAACTGAATATCAAATAACTGTAAGTTCTCCAATTTGGCAAAGAGTTGAGCAAATTGCCGGAGAATTTAACTTGTCAGTTTCTGAACTATTGGAACAGATAGGCGAAGGTCAACTGAAAGTTGTTGCGGTTCCAGCTAATTCGGACAAATTGAGCGATCGAGATATTGCAAATGCTTTCATTTGGTTAGCCGCGCAAACTAATGTAGCAATCAACGTCTACAAGCTACAAAAACTCATGTACTACGCTCAAGCTTGGTATTTAGGAGTTTACGGCACGCCACTATTTGATGCAGATTTTGAAGCCTGGATTCACGGGCCGGTTATTCCCGATATCTTAGAGAAATATCAATGCCAATTTAGCTGGGAACCGATTGCAGAGAAAATCGAACAACCGAAACTTCCCCAAAAAATTGGGCAATTTATCGAAGAAGTTGCGGAGGCATATTTTGAGTATGATGATGAAACTTTGGAACGCATGATTTGCAGTGAAATGCCTTGGCTGGAAGCGAGAGGGGATTTGCCGAGAGATGAATCTTGTCATGGGATTATTTCTCAAGAATCGATGAAAAAATATTATTCGGATCGTTTTTTCTCTAAATAATCTAAGTGAGGGGCGATCGCACTTTTTGACAAGTTGGGATGTAAGGGCGATCGGGCTTGGGGATGAAGTGACATAAGGAAGGGCGATCGCTCTTTTTCAGAAAGTGGGAGAGGAGTTTTTAAGACTCTTTTTCCCGCTTCTCTTAGTTAGTAATCTACATCGTAGTTCATCAAGAAATCAACGCGATTCCCCCCATCCCGATATCTCTTTGGGTCAAGTACCTTAAACGTAAAATTGCAAACCCCTGACGGAAAGTCAATGTAGTTTTGACCTGTAGAACTGGTTGAAATATTTTTTGACCCACTACTAATCTCTTTCCCATCGCCACATCGTCGCGCTGTCCATGTAATAAGAGCAGAAGAGTCTGGACTTGTTAGATTTACATAAAATCCACCTATTCCCGAAGCACCAGAAGGTACTTGATAAGTACGATATTCGCAAGAACTTTGATTAAACGGACAGTTACCAGACTTTTCTGGCTCAGGCCATCGCTCTCCCGCTCGTGCGATTGAAGCGAAAGAAAAACTCGATATGACACCAACAAACAACAAACCCATTTTTAAGCTTTGCATCAGCTTTATTACCTTTTGGTGTATACTAATTATCGATTTTTCCCTACATACTAAATCTTGTCAAGCCAGATAAAGCCATGTTTAGTAGTTTTTTTTAATTGCAACTAAGTCATAAAAAGTAATATTTAGTTGGTCAAGTTTGAAAAAGTCATATTTAGTTAGGTTATAATCAAGTCAAACCCCTTACATCTACGTGACTAATGGATATTGAAGATGCCTTAGAATTTACTGACAATCTAGCTTTGACTACTACGGGAAAACACTTAGATAGTCTGCAAAAAGCTATATTACGTGGCGCTTGGAACAATCAAAAATATAAGGAAATTGCGGATCACAACCATCGCTCTGAGAAATACGTTAAAGAGGTTGGCTTCAAATTGTGGAAACTTTTATCAGTTGCATTAGGCGAGGAACAAGTATGTAAAGGAAATTTTAGAGCAAAGCTGGAAAATTTACGAGTTGGAAATATCTCGCTTTTTGGCAACGGCTGTATTCATATTGGTAACATCTCTGCTGATAGTTCGCAATCCTCAAAAAATTTACAACCTGAACCTCAATATAACGATAAGTTTAACGAACCAACAAGCAATGCTAAACCAAAAGTATGTCAAGACTTAGGCGATGCACCAGAACCCAACCTATTCTATAACCGCACATCCGAACTCACCACCCTCGAAAACTGGATTTCAAGCCGCACCCGCCTCATCACCATCCTCGGCTTATCCGGTATAGGCAAAACCGCCCTGACACTCCAACTAATCCCGCAAATTCAACACGAATTCGATCGCATCATCTGGCGAACTCTCCGCAACGCGCCACCCCTGGCATCACTCCAAACCGACTTAATTCAATCCTGTAGGGGCGGTGCCCCCGTGCCCGCCCCCTCCGTGCCCGCCTCCGAAGAAGGGGCAACCACGGGGGGATTGCCTCAGAAAGAAAGGGCAACCACGGGGGGATTGCCCCTACAATATTTGCGATCGCAGCCCGCCCCCGAAGAAAGGGCAACCACGGGGGGATTGCCCCTACAATATTTGCGATCGCACCGCTGTCTGATCATCCTCGATGATATCCAAACAATCTTCAGCAGCGGACAACTCGCAGGAAATTACCAACCAGGCTATCAAAATTACGGCGCATTCTTCAAACAAATAGCCGAGTCATCCCACAACAGTTGCTTAATGCTACTGAGTTGGGAAAAACCCAAAGAAATCGCCGCCTTAGAAGGCGAAAACCGCCCCTGCAAATCTCTGCAACTCAACGGTTTAGGCCCCGAAGCACAGGAAATATTCAGAGAAAAAGGTTTAGGAGAACCGGAGAAATGGTCAGAACTAATCGACCTTTACCGAGGTAATCCCCTATGGTTAAATATAGTTGCCACTATGATTCAAGACTTATTCGGCGGTAGCGTTTCCGAATTCCTCTCCTATGATACCCTATTCTTAGGTGACTTAGAATCACTATTGCAGCAGCAGTGCGATCGCCTAACCGCATCCGAACAACAAGTTATGGTTTGGCTAGCAAGTACCCCCGAACCAGCCGACATCTCAAAAATACCAGAAAACCTGCAACTATCACCGCCAGAAGTATTGAAAGTCATCCAATCTTTAGGGCGCAGGTCATTAGTTGAAACAGTAAAACAAAATGGGCGATCGCACTTCACAATCTTGCCAGTAATCAGAGAATATATAATCAACAAAACCAGAAACAAAAACTGATAAATTTATCAATCTTAATCGGGTCAGCAGAAATCGGGTTTTTTACGAAAATATCGAACGGCGGAATCCCCTCTCCCTCTAATTGCTAATTGCTAATCCCAAAGCACTAATTTGAGCTTGCGCCTTCTGAAGCGATTCCAACCATTCCCTTTCAGGATCACTATCAGCCACAATACCCGCACCCACCTGTCCCCAAACAATTCCCCCCGAACTACCATCACTTTTTTTCGCATATAAAAGAGTGCGAATCAAAATATTTAAATCCAAATTTCCCCGCCAGTCCAAATAACCACAGGAACCATAAAACAAACTACGCTTCACTGGTTCCAACTCTTCAATGATTTCCAGACAACGCACCTTCGGACAACCCGTAATCGTACCCCCCGGAAATACTGCTCGAATTAAGTCGATCGCATCACAATCATCCCTTAATGTACCAATCACATTACTAACCAAGTGCATCACATGACTGTAGCGCTCAACCGTCAGAAACTCATTAACTTGTACAGACCCCCATTCACAC
This sequence comes from Oscillatoriales cyanobacterium, assembly GCA_004292745.1. GTDB lineage: Bacteria > Cyanobacteriota > Cyanobacteriia > Cyanobacteriales > Microcoleaceae > Microcoleus > Microcoleus anatoxicus. The sequence continues at coordinate 50,086 of RDXH01000014.1, forward strand.
ACTCTCCCGATGTCATTACGCTCTAAATCGACCAGCATAATATGTTCGGCTATTTCCTTGACATTCTCGACCAAATCCCTTGCTAACTGGTCATCTTGAAGAGAAGTTAGACCTCGTGGGCGCGTTCCTGCGATCGGTCGAGTATCAACTTTATTACCTAATAATTGCACAAGTCTTTCCGGCGAACAACTAACAATATCACCCCAAGGAGTTTGCCAATAACTCGCAAAAGGAGAAGGATTGATTTGCTGCAAAGCCCGATAAATTGACCAACTATCACAATCCGTACTAGCTTCAAACCGTACAGATAAATTAGCTTGAAAAATATCACCAGCATAAATATATTTCTGAGCTTTATCTACTATCTTTTCATATTCATTTTGAGATAATTGTAAATTACAACTCGCAGCATTATTCTGAGAATTTTCAGCTAAATTTTTATGTGCAATCTCTCGCTTTATTAGCTCTAATTGATGCTGCATCACATCAAGATCAGAACTTTGACTCGCCGCCAACCAGAGACTTTGCTCTTGGTGATCTAACACAGCAAAAGATGCTGGTTCATACCAACAACTCACCGGGAAAGGCAGCGGATCGGGATTAATTTGGGGTAGTTGCTCAATTTCCCATGCTAAATCATAACCAAGCCATCCCAACCAACCCCCACTAAAAGGAATCGATGGCGGCACATTCAATTCTAAATTTTGCTTTTGATTGTGGAGAAGCACCCGTAAAAAAGGTAAAATTTTACCTACAGGCGGAGTCCATAGTTGAGATTCACCATCAATTATCCGCGGAGAACCAGCACAAATAGAATATCGTGCCAAGTTACTCGTAGATGTAACTGGACTTTCTAGTAAAACCGCCATATCTTGATGCGGTAAATCCGAGATAGAGTCTGTAGAGTCTGCGGTTTTACTAATCAGAAATAAAGCCTGAAAAATCTCCGAGCCACTGCGTTGATTTAGGGGAATTTTTCGCCAATGCCAAGGTTTTATTGATGTCATAATTATCGTTCTAATATACTATAGCCTTTCTCAGTTAGGTGAGGTGAGCGTGTAATGGGTAATGGAGCATGGGGAACCCCCCCCGGCCCCCCCCAAGGGGGGATGGGGGAAGGGCATAGGGCATAGGGCATTACCAATTACCAATTACCAATTACCTATTACCTATTACCTATTACCAATTACCTATTACCAATTCTCGATATTATCTCAAATCCCTAAATTTCAAATCGATTGACTTTCCAAACATCTTGATTTGGCTCTTTTTTGAGCCTCATCCAGCCTCGAACAGAGTTCATCAGCAATAAAGTCTCGGTATTGCGCAAATCTTCTAATGCGATCGACTCTTCTCGGATTTTTCCTTCTGCAAGTAGTTCAGCCCTAAAAGTCCCTGGTAATAAACCACACTCCACAGGAGGTGTGATTAACCCTGTGGGAGTTTCGATCGCCATATTCGCGATCGTTGATTCAGTCATCTCTCCTTGTTCGTTCCATAGCAACACATCCTGATATTCGGGTTGTGACTCCAGAGCTATTGTATAAGGTAAGCGGTAAGTTGTCTTATGGTACAAAAATGGGATTTGAGAATCCATCGGTTTCCTAGCAATTCCCACAGATGCACCAATTTTTAAGATACCACGCTCTAGGGTCTGAGCTTGTAAGGTTAGTCTACCATCCCTAGATACTGTTAATCTTACTTTTTTTTCAATATTCCCCAAGCTAATAGTTAATGCTTGTAAGGATTTGTAGACTTCTGGTAATGATAGATTCAACTTAAAATATTCAGCCGATCGCTCTAATCTTTCAAGATGTCTATTTAGTAAAAAATAACCCTGATTTGGTTGCCACAAAAGCGATTCCAACAATTCAAAATTTGGCAGTTGTTCAAGCATTTACACGATCGTGAATAAATTATTCAACCCATCTTGATTTTACTTGCGTTGAGACAATTCTGCCATCGACCAAGTGAAACTGACCATCATCAAACGGGCTAGAGCCTTTAAACGGTCTTCACCATGACTCCCAAATACTTGGGACGCAGTTTGAGATTTCACATTGACAGGCAATTCTTCCGCAGTTACTATTAGACCTCTCCCATAATTGTTGTGGAACAGGCATCCTGCCTGTTCTTGAATATCTTTTTGGGAGATGTCTATTGATTGTTCCAAGTCCGCCTTGTTAGCAGATGTTCCTAGTCCCAATGGAGGCTGATTCTGTTTGTGGCTCATTTTGACTCACTTCCTTGACTTATTCGATACCTAAGCCCTACTACAAATGCCAACTATGTGTATCCGGCATTTTGCCAGATCATTTAATTTCAAAAAAATCACAATTTCCCAATTTCCATTATTTTATTTAGCTATACCAATCCTAAATCATTTGTGAATTTCTTACTCCCTCCCCGCGGCTTCGGGGAGGGTTGGGGTGGGGTAAAAAAATTACGACTCCTGCAAGGATTGCTATATGTGACTAAAATTACTAAAGTGTGATGATTACCTAATGGTAATATGCTCGAAAATCTGGTATGCTAAAACCCTAGGAATACAATTCCCAGATAATTTTAGGCAACTTACGATCGAACTCAAACTCCGTCTCTCTAAATTAGTAAATTTAAGGTGTAGAACCAATGGCAATTTATGTCGATACCGCGATTATAACAGAAGCCCAGTTAGCCAGTCAGTGGGGATGGGTAGGGGGAATTACTACCAATCCTACACTTTTGGCAAAAAGCAATTTCTCTCCCGCAGTGACGCTACAAGAACTGGCACAAATCATTCCAGGGGAATTGTATTATCAGCTAACAGCATCTGATTTTGATGGGATGGTAGCAGAAGGAAAAGCAGCTTTTGAATTAATTGGACAGCAAACAGTCTTAAAAATTCCCGCCACCATCCCCGGTTTCCAAGCAGTAGCACACCTATCACCGGAAATTCCTTGCGCGGTTACAGCTATTTACAGCCCCTCCCAAGCGGTTGTGTCAGCAGAAGCTGGGGCAAAATATGCGATCGCCTATGTGAATCGCGCCACCAGACTTTTGGGAGACGGTTTTGCTTTAGTGCGGGACATGGCAAATGTCTTGAAAAAAACTAATACTGAAATTTTAGCAGCTAGCATTAAATCGCCGGAAGAAGCGGTGCAGACTTTATTAGCTGGTGCCCATCATTTGACATTGCCTTTGGATGTATTGCAAGCGATCGCCCTTCATGAATTGTCACAGCAAACAGTTGATGAATTTGCGAAAAATGGGCGCGGAATTGTTTCGTAATCTCTCAAAACCTAAACCAACCTACCCACAGGTAAATTTCGCTCAACAACTAACAACTGACTAAGGAATTCGCCAAATCTTAATCGTGCGATCGGGACTACCACTGACTAAGATTTTGCCATTTTTACTAATCTCAATAGAATTCACAAACTGACTGTGACCAGAAAGAGTGCTTCTTTCTTTTCCGGTCTTGACATCCCAAACTATAATATCCGTACCACTACTGATTAAAGAGCGGTTATCCGGGCTAAAAGCGATCGCCCTGACCCAACTTCCATGGCCTTCCAGAGTACGAGTCCGTTTGCCATTTTGCGCGTTCCACAAACGGATAGTATTGTCACTGCTACCACTAGCCACAACTTGCCCATTGGGGCTAAAAGCCACCGCATTAACACCCCGCCCATGACCGGCGAGAATTCTTCTGACATCTCCGCTTTTGACACTCCACAAACGTACAGTCTTGTCTTCGCTGCCACTAGCCAAAGTTTGACCGTCTGGGCTAAAGGCGATCGCATTTACTCCTCCCCCGTGACCAATCAAAGTCAACAACTTACTTCCCGTTCTGACATTCCACAACCGAACAGTTTTATCATCACTAGCACTAGCCATAGTCTGACCGTCTCGGCTGAAAGCGATCGCATTCACCCCCCGGCTGTGAGCGGGAATTGTCAGCATCCGCCGACCGTTTTTTAAATCCCACAAAATCACATTATTATCGTCGCCACCACTAGCTAAAATTTGACCATTGGGACTCACTGCCACAGCATTCACCGATTTTTTAGAATGCACTTGATTGAGCGTCCGCACCACCTCTCCCGTCGTCAGATTCCAAATTCTAATCGTGCCAAAACTGGCACTGACCAAAGTTTTACCATCGGCAGAAAGGGCAATGTTATTTACACTCCCGACATTATCCAAACTATTTTCCAAAAACTGACTGCTAGGCAAACTAGAAAGCAGCCACATGGGATTTGCCGGAAACACCTTATAACGCAGAGAACCGTAAATTTGAGACCCGCCCACAGCCACCAGTAACACAGCAGCGCCCGCCAGCAACTTGTTTTTCCACTCAAACCGGTCTACACCAGACTTCTTCAAGCCAGAGCTCAGCGGTCTGAGCCGATTTCCCGAACTCTGCTTAGTCATCCCAGACACGCCAGGATTCGCCCGAATTTTAGTTTGACCAGTCGTCGGTAACTGAGTTGGCAACTCAGGCTCCCCCTCATCCAGATTAATTTCTTCCAAGCACTGTAAAACAACCTGTGGACTTTGAGGTCGATTTCCCGGAAAAGGCGCCATCAAATAGTCAATCACATTCGCCACAGGATCGGAAACTTGAGGAGCCCCTTTGCGCCACATCAATTTACCCGTGCGTGGATTCTCAGGAAAAGCCGTCGGTGGTTTCCCCGTCAGTAAATAAACAAAAGTGCGTCCCAGAGCAAAAAAATCTGACTGCGGAACGGCCTTACCATTGGTTTGTTCCGGCGGTGTGTAACCAGGAGAAACAATACCTGTCACATTTCCGCCCTGACCCACTTTGGCGAAATAAGTCGCCGACACTTCCCTAGCAGTCCCGAAGTCAATTAGCACCAACTGACCGTTTGGCTTGCACATAATATTGTGCGGCTTGATGTCCCTGTGAAAATAATTCAGTCTGTGAACCAGATCTAAAATTTCCGACAGTTGTTTCAACCAATTAACAGCCAGTTCTTGAGTAATCGGGCGACCCCTATGTTTCAGCCAGTCCTGCAAATTAGCACCGGCAATTTTCTCCATGATCAGACAGTGAAAAGACTCCGTGGTGTTAGCCGGGGAAAATATAAAATAACCGTCGCGGTCTACTTTCGGAATGCCCGGATGTCTCAGCCTGACCAATACGTCGGCTTCTTGCTTAAAAAGTTCTACAGCTTTGGGATGTTCTTTGAGCAGGACTTTGAGCACTTTTCGGGTGCCGTTGTCGTCCACTTCAAAAGTTTTACCAAAACCCCCGCCTCCGAGAGGGGCGACCAAGCGATATCTACCTTGCAACAAAAGTTCTGAACCGCAGTGAAGACACGCGGACTTACCAGCATTGGCAGGATCGGAGGGATTCGGGCATTTGGGATTGAGGCAATAACTCACAGAAGCCACATAACCCTAGTTGAGGTTGCTTTATCAATGTTTACTTTAACATCTTGATACTTTCAATTCAGATTTTCTCTGACATCTGGAGAGAATCCAAATATGACACACTCTTCAGAAATATCTTTGAGCATGGTATCTAAAATTGCGATCGCACAACGACAGCGCTTTGTATTTGTTTTTGTTAAAGACACCCGCAAAAATTGAAGACTAGACCTATTAGTTAGGTACGCTTCTATTTACTGGTAACTAACGCTGTCATGGTCAGTTAAGACCTTTGAACGAATTGCAATTACTCTTCCATTGTACGATCGCAACGACCACTTGCAAAGGAAGACCGAAAAACGAAGCTGGAAGAGAGGGTGAGAGGGTGAGAGGGTGAGAGGGTGAGAGGGTGATGGGTGAAGGACTCCACTGTTTCATTCTCAAGAAAACGATGATTGTGTAGGCGTAGCGCCTTTCTTTGCCTACCCCCCATGCTTGCTGAGAATAAAACAGCCCTATCCCTTCCCCCCTCCTTTTGCATCTAGGCAAGTCCGTCAATTACCGGGTGAAAATAGAACGCTAAGGCTAAAACTGCATAAGCAGCCAGCAGCAAAATACCTTCGAGCCAGTTAGACTTACCATCAGAACTGATCGAATTAGCAATCAGCACCGCTACCATCACCGCTACAAGCTCAAACGGATTAAAGTTCAAGTCCATCGGTTTTCCCAGGACAAAACCTGCCAAAACCAACACTGGAGCAACAAACAGAGCAATTTGCAAACTCGAACCAACCGCCACAGAAACCGACAAATCCATTTTATTTTTCATCGCCACCGTGACTGCTGTAGCGTGTTCAGCCGCGTTACCAATAATCGGAACTACAATCACCCCAGTAAACAATGCACTCAGTCCCAAACGGGCCGTTGCTTCTTCTAGAGTACCGACTAGCAGTTCGGACTCCGCAGCTACCATCAGGGTACACACCAACAGCACCCCAATCCACAGTGGTAGATTGACTTTGTGTTCGGGATTGTCTCCTGCTAAATTGCTGTCGGCTAGTCCTTCCAGGATTTCGCTCTCAGCTACCCCGGCATCGTAGAGATAGGTGTGAGTTTTCATGGAAAACAGCAGTGTCAGCACGTAAACTAGGATCAGGACTACCGCCACGGCGCTAGAGAGTGTTTGCATCGTCTCTGGATCGATGCCTTTCGAGGTGACATCAACTGCTGTCGGCACCAAAATTGCAATTACGGCTAAGTTCATCGCCGAAGCGTTCAAACGGGCGACTACGGGCTGAAATTCTTGTTCTTTGTAGCGCAAGCCACCCAGGAGCATGGCAAGTCCCATTACTAGCAGCAGGTTGCCGATAATCGAACCGGTGATGCTGGCTTTGACCACATCGATGAGTCCGGCATTCAGGGCGACGATACCGATAATCAGTTCCGTGGCATTTCCAAAGGTAGCATTGAGCAAACCACCCAAATTTGGGCCCAGGACGACGGCGATTTCTTCGGTGGCAGTACCCATCCACGCAGCCAGGGGGATGATGGCTAGGGCCGATGTGATGAAGATTGTGGAGGATTCCCATTCCAGGAAGTGTCCGGCAATGGAAATCGGGATAAATAGCAGTAGGCTCGAAAGAATTGTTTTTGTGTTCAGCATTGAGATTTCTGAAAGGTTCCCAACACCAAATCATAGCTTGTGGATTTATGGAAAAAACGGGTTGGGACAGGGAATTTGGTGGTGAATTGCGATCGCCCGGAGTGCCCATTTGCTAATTAATGGATAACCAGGGCGTAAGTCAAGTGTTGTCATCTCAAGGATCTACCTCTCTTACTTATGGGGAATTAGCTGTTCCTGTTTGGCAAGAGGAATCAGTTTTTCCATGGAAGAATTGAGATTGGTTTCGGGACTTTTAAACACAAAAGCAAAACTTGCTAAAGCTCCCAGCAATCCACCCAATAAAGTAATTTTTTTGAAATCCATTAAATCCGCCCAAAAATCTTGCTGACTATGGAATCTGAATTCGGCAACTGTGGGCAATGGCAGGGAAAAATCTGTGTCAGGAATAGCACTGAGCGCTCCTTGTATTTCTGCTAACATTTCCCTAGCAGTTGCATAGCGATCGCGCGGGTGAAACCGAATTGCCTTATCCAAAATTGCTGCCAAACTATAACTAATATTGCCAGCCAAATGCCGCCAAACAAACTCTCCTGTTTCCGCATCTACTTCTAATTCTTGAGGAATATTGCCAGTTAGTAAATAAATCGCAGTCAATCCCAAACTAAATAAATCACTGGCATAAATTGGTCGTCCGTTTGCCTGTTCCGATGCCATAAAGCCAGGAGTACCTATCAAGATAGAACGGTAATTGTCTGCTGAATTTTCCGCGGTTGCCATCGTTTCTTTCACCGCTCCAAAATCAATCAGCACAGGCTGTCCATCTCGCTTTCTTAGCAAAATATTGTCAGGCTTAATATCTCTGTGAATAATGCCGTGAGCGTGAATATAATCAAGAATTTCCAATACACTGATTAATATGGATTTTACAGTTCCCTCGCTGCAAACTCCTTGTTGTTGTATCTTACGCGCCAAATTTTCCCCGTCAATCCATTCTTGGACTAAATAAAATTGTCCCGACTCTTCAAAATAAGCGTAAAGTTGGGGAATTCGATATTTCCGTTCGTTGAGTAGTTCCAAAATTGCGGCTTCCCGTTTAAACCGCTGTTGAACTAAATGTAAAATTTGAGGATTTTTAGCAGTAGGCTTTAACTGCTTGAGGACACAGCAGCGAGCTGAAGGCATTTGAGTATCTTGGGCTAGAAAAGTTTCCCCAAAACCCCCAGTGCCGAGTTTGGCAATAATGCGATAGCGGTTGTTCAAAAGAGTTGGTTTCATATCCATTGGGTATTTTGAATGTCAAGTAGATGTTCAAGGAAGAAGGTAGAAGGCAGATGCAACAATAGCAATACGACTTACATTCATAATATTTTGGCCCCGATCAGCCCAACTTGAGAATCAATGTTTTTTGTATGGGAGAAGGAAGAAGACCCTTTGACCCTTTGACTACGCTCAGGGGAACCGGGAAGAAGGGCTGGAACCGCTAATTAAGTGGATTTACTGATGGCATCCCAAAAACTTGGTAACAACGCGCTTTCAGACCAGTCTGGTGCCCATAACTATCTCAAAAATTCGTCTAAAACCAAATACCCAACTGCTTCTGTGTAGTCGGGTATTTGGATAATTGAAAGGGGGTTCTGCTTGACTTCAAATTTACTTCAAATCTAGCAATCCGCTAGTTTTCAGCTTAGGATTAAATCGAATTTCTTCCGTGACACCACGGGCTTTGAGTTGGGATAAGATTTCATGTTCTACCCGCCGCGCTACATTTTTCAACAATTTATCTTTGGCAAGTTCATCGATGATGATAGCTTGATAATTTGCTATTTCTTCGACTGTCATTACAGTTTTGGTATCGATGGGATCGTTCCACTTCCCAGCATCGACACCATTACCCGCAGGCTCCGAACCGTTTTCGGCAATCCAACTTTGTCGGATATTTTCTAGAATAGTGCGGTTTGGTCGATCGATTATTTGGACTTTTAGCCAGTAGCAGTTTTGGTGTTGGCGCACTAGATATTGTTTCAGGCTGAGGTAAATATCGCGAGAATATCCCACAAATTGGAGAACTTTATCGCTGTCGAAAATCGCGCAAACGCCTATTTTTCCCTGTACAAATTCTGGCAATTTTCCCTCATCATCAATGTAGGGAAAGAATTCTAAACTAGCTAATGTGGGAATGTCTTCTGTCATTCTATTTGAGATTTTAGATGTAATATTTGAGAGTTAAATCAGAGATTAACTAGGTTTGAGCTAATTGGTAAACTGTTTTTAGCTAAGTATTAAATACTCGATAAATGGCACAGAGGCGACTGGGCTTAAAGACTTTGGCTTGGAACATGAAATTAGGTGGCACATTCACGATCGCAAAATCGCTGTGATTGTGATACTTTTCAAACTCCGCAGGCATTCCCTTGGGAGTCTCGGTGCTGTAAGGGACTGGCTGAAAAAGTAAGTTGGTAAACTCAATGCGCGAGCAGTGCAATTGTTGTGCTACTTGTGTCTGGAAACTGTCAGCGGTTAATAAACTCAACAGTACAGCTCTAGCACTCGGTTCGAGGACAAAACTGCCGTCATAGCTTTCAATAATTTTGAGACCCATTTTTTTATACCTCCTGACTGGTGACTGACAGACTGATTTCTGATTTTGGATGTAGGATTTGGATGTAGGATTTTTGGTACAAGCTCTTGAGTTTAACCTAATCCCGATCGCAATCTACCACACGACTAAAAGGTTAATCCGCAACTATGCAGAAAATGAACGACGTATCATTCCCAGCCCTCAGAAGCTCGTCAAACCAGCGAGACTGGGTAGAAGTGGCAGAATACGCATCCATAGCCGGTTCAGCTATTGGCACGATTATCGCAGGATTGTCGGGGCAAATTATCTACGCTGCGGCTCCTTTAACCGCTGCACTGTCGCTGAATTTCCTCAATCGCCAACGCTTCGAGCAAAAAATGCAGCTAAAGGCAAATTCTGCGATCGCAGGCGTAGAATTGACAGTAAAGTCCCTCCAACAGCAAGTTCAGACACTTCCGGGAGACTCGAAGGAACTATATACCACCGTCTCTGACTTGCAGCAGCAACTTCGCAGTTTAGAATCCCACGCCATCCCTGATATGCAGGTCATCTTGACTTCCCTGCAACAGCAAATGCAGGCGCATCCGGCTGACTCTGAGGAAATTGAAACTATGCTTGGAGAGTTGCAACAAAAACTCGTCAGTTTGGAAAATAGCGCCCTGAGAGAATTAGATTGGGAAAATGTGAATGTCCGGTTTTTGTTGATGGACGAAAAGTTAACGCAAGTTAAAAATATGACAGCACAGTTGCAGCAGCGATCGGAGGAGGTAGACTTTAATCTAATCCAAGGTTCCCTGGGGCAATTGCAAGTTTTGCTCGATCGACCCACCATAGATGTAGGGACACTGCAAACCGAGATTCAGCAATTGCAGGAGCAAGTTTCCCAATTGCAGCGACAAAATCAACAAATTGTCAAGCCTTATTTGCAGCGCCTGACTCGCGCCGTGAAGCAGCTATCGGTAAAGTAGTGATACCAAATCCTCTCTTCCGAGTCCTGTATTAAACTCTCTCTTCTCGAACTTCGCGTCCTTAGCGCCTTCGCGGTTAAATCACCTGACGATACAACCGGAAACCCACATTCCACAAAACATTCCCACGCGCAGCGTGTCCCAAAGTCGCTGAAATTGCAGTGATGACAATTACGCCCAAACTCGTTTGAATAGCTGTTTTAATACTTTCTCCTAACAGCAAAATTTGCAGTGGCACCATAATCACACCCCCGCCTACACCGAACAAACCTGCTAATAAACCAGCCAAACCACCCGTGGCAACTTTAGCCAAAGTTGGATTAAAAAAAAGATTGGGATGATTGGGGAATCGGGAATCAGAAATCGGCAATGGGGAATTTTCCCCTTGTCCCGTTTGTCCTCCCATACCCTGTTGTCCCTCTGCCATTTTTTTGGCTTCTGTCAGATATTTACGAACTTGAATTAAATAAATATTCAGTAACAGCAACAACCCAAAAGCAATTAACAACAAGTAAGGGGGAAATATCCCCGTCAAATAAACACCCATTTGTGCTGTTATTACGGCTGGAAAACCAATTCCTGCTACCTGACTCAAACTGAAGTAGCCCATGCGCCAATTCTGGAAACTGCCAGAAATAGCTGTAATTACGATGGAAAAACCGCTCGTAGCCACAGCTTCCACCGGCGCGTAGTTGAGAGCAACCAACAAAGGTACGAGCATCGTGCCACCGCCGATGCCCAAAAATCCTGCTAGAATTCCTGCCAAAAGTCCAGCCGCACCCAGAATCAATAATTCGCTGACAGTCATTAGTTAGTAGT
>RDXH01000150.1 GCA_004292745.1 Oscillatoriales cyanobacterium
GATTGAGCAACAGAGGAAGAGGACACAACAGTGTTCATTGGTGTCAACTTAAGCCTGAAACCCATGAGGAATATCGCTTTTGTTCGAGTCCAGATCCCCCCTAGCCCCCCTTAAGAAGGGGGGGACAGGAATCTTCTCAAAGTCCCCCTTCTTAAGGGGGATTTAGGGGGATCGAGACTAGGGTAAAAACTAGATTTCTCAAGGCTTTCAGTCTTAAGTTGAAACTGATGAACAGTGTTCTGTCCCTACCAATAATATCTATTTATTTTTGTGCAGCCGGAATTGCCATTCCGCGCTGTACAGCGGGACGCTTTTGCAAGGTTTCTACCCAACGTTTGAGGTGGGGATGGTTGTCGAGGGTTAATCCTTGAAATTCATAAATAGCCACCCAAGGATAGGTAGCAATATCGGCAATTGAATAGTCGCCGCAGATGTATTCGTATTTTGCTAGTTGATTGTCTAATACTCCATACAGTCGCAGGGTTTCTTTTTCGTAGCGTTGAATTGCATAGGGAATTGGTTCTGGTGCAAAGCGTTTGAAGTGGTTGAGTTGACCGAACATTGGCCCGACGCTGGCCATTTGAAACATCAATGGCGATGAATTCTGGGCTAAATTGGTCGTTTTTTCTAATGTCTATGACGTGCACGTTGTAGGGTAAACCTATTTCTTCGAGCATGATGGAGACTTTGCGACCGTTGGGTGTGGTAAAAGTGTAGAGTTCAATCATACTTGTGATGTTAAGTTCTAAGTTGGGAAGGCAGTAAATAAACGAATATTATATCATAATTTGGACTAAAATTGCGGATGTTTTATTGAATGTGTTAAAATTATGTAATAATCATAAAATGCCGATCGCCCGCAATGGACATTATTAAAATTCTCAAAGACGATTACCAAAGATTTCCCGAAAATCAGACTTACAGCATTTATGCAAAGGATGTCTATTTTGAAGACCCAGTGAATCGATTTACAGGAGTCGATCGCTACCGCAAAATGATCGGGTTTATGGGGACTTTTTTTCAAGAGATTAAACTCGACTTGCACGATATTTCGCAGTCTGGAGATAGCATAGACACCCGGTGGACGCTGAGTTGGACGGCACCGTTACCTTGGAGGCCGAAAATGGCGATCGCAGGTAGAAGCGAAATGAAAGTCAACAGTGATGATTTAATTGTTTCTCACATCGATTACTGGAACTGTTCGCGATTGGATGTGCTCAAACAATTGGTATTTCCAGTCAAGACTAATGTTTGAATGACCGATACTCCAAACGATTCAATCAAAATCAATTTGTTCGGTAGTGCGATCGGTTATGGATGAGGTATAATAGGAATGTCTGGAGTATAAAGGAAGTTGAACTATCAATTAAATTATCACCCAAACAAATAGGAGGATAAATATATGGCTATCATCAAAATTCCCAAAGATGGTTTAATGACTAAGGAGAAAGATTGAATGACATTTTGCCAGAATGAATAGAATAACCTTTCAGTGGGATGAGCAAAAAAACAAAATTAATCAACAAAAACATGGTATTTCTTTTGAAGAAGCAGAATCAGTTTTCTTTGATGATTATGCCATTCAATTTTGGGACGAAGATCACTCCCAAGAAGAAGAACGTTTTTTACTTCTGGGCATAAGCTCTAAAATGAGAATATTACTTGTAGTTCATTGTTTTAGAGAAGAAGATTCTATCATTAGAATTATCTCAGCCAGAAAAGCGAATAAAAATGAAAGTCAAGAATATAGGATATAAAACAATGGAACCGGAATACGATCTGTCAAAAATGAAAAAAAGACCTAATCCTTTTGCCAAACAGTTAAAAAAACAGGTCACTATTTCTCTCGGAATTGATGTGATTGAATATTTTGAAACGATGGCTCAGGAAAAAGGTATATCTTCCCAGGAACTAATTAATCTTTATTTGCAAGATTGCGTTGTTTCTAAGCGGAAATTATCTCTGAATTAGCGACAGGTTGCGATTGGTTAAAGGATTATTTCGTTACTCGTCCAGAGGAAAAACAAAAGTTAAAAGTGTGTCAATATCATCTCAAGTCTAAATAAATTAGAACTTACGCAGGGCCAAAGAAACCGGGTTTCTGATGAGAGATTCTTGGTGAAAATCAGGAGATATCGCAGAAACCCGGTTTCTCAAGTCTCAGGCTGAGATGCGATCGCGCTTTTGATGCGTTTATTACTCCTGCTCAATCAAACGCCTTTTCATCACACAAGCAACTTCACCATATATACTACCTTCTAAACCCTCTAAATAATTATGTTCTATATCCTCATACTGACCTAATTTGCTAGTCCACTTTCCATTAGGAAGTTGTCTGGAGGCGTGTTGAGGTTTTCCATCTAAAACATAAATCGCGATCTTTTCAAAACCAGCTTCCAGCAAAGCATTTTCACAGACTTCATACCCTAAAGTTTGATAAGCCATAATAAAAGCAGTCAGAGATTCCTCTCGCAGTATATTAGGTGGCCAGTAGTCTCCACCTTTGGCATCTGGCCACCACCATTCTTCTGTACTTCCAGCAGCCCAAGCAATACAATTATAATCAGTTGTGTCTGAACTGGTAATTTTATATCCCGTTGTCACTAAATTAGGATGATTTTGTTCAATCCATTCTTTAATATTTTGCATCCAAGCGTTATTTCCTACCATTTGTAACCTTTTGCTTTCCCCCACTCTAACCATAACTGAGTCATCTCTTTAGTTTTACCCCGTTTTTCTAAAGGTACTGGATCTTCTCCAGTAATTTCACACAGAGCATGAAACCAACGCCCCGATTTTCTTTCCACTTCCCTTAATAACAGAGGAATTACTACTGAACCCATCCTCATAATTTGTTGGTAAGCAGGGTGCATGACTAAATCTGTAGTGGAGGAAATACCTATCGTTTCATTGCGCCATTGTTGTACTAAATTTGTAAAAGTGCGATCGATTTCTTCCATCGCACTTGGCATTGCACTGACTGGATAAAAATACCCAACTAAGCACCCGTTATACTCTATTGCTAGAGATTCGGTTGCCTCTAACAAAACTTGTTCATTTAATTCATGCAAATTTGTTTGTTTCATTGGGCATAAATTAAAATATTTAGTATTAAGTTTTATCGTAACTGAAAAGGATATTTTTGTCAAGGACTAAATGCGTTGCGATCGCTGCTTTAGCTCCAAACCAGATATTTCTGAAAAACCCGGTGTCTGTCTGGTTCGCCTTTTATTGAACAAGCATTAAGTGCGATCGCCCTTTTTGAACACCTACAAATTCAGTGCGATCGCCCTTTCAACTCAACTCTCTATTGACATTGCACAGATTTCGTGCATCAGTAGAAATCTGCTGTATTAGCCCTGGACGCATAGATACCAAAGAAACCGGGTTTTTCATTTTATTTAAAGGCTGGGATGCAGTATTTTGGTAAAAAACCCGGTTTCTGCCTCTCTGTGGCGGCTTCTCACCCAAATTAATTGCCCCACTAAATTAATCTCTGTTACATAACGTTACAATATATAAGTAAAGAACTTTCAGGCGAGCTAAACAATCAATGCGCTTAATATTAATGACCGGAAAAGGCGGTGTCGGTAAAACCTCCGTAGCCGCCGCCACAGGGCTGCGATGCGCCGAATTGGGATACAAAACCCTAGTGCTGAGCACCGATCCCGCCCACTCCCTAGCCGACAGCTTCGACATGGAACTCGGCCACGATTCGCGGCTGGTAAAACCGAATTTGTGGGGAGCAGAATTAGACGCTCTCAGGGAATTAGAAGGCAATTGGGGAGCAGTTAAACGCTACATTACTCAAGTTTTGCGCGCCCAGGGACTCGAAGGCGTTCAAGCTGAAGAATTGGCCATACTTCCAGGAATGGATGAAATCTTCGGTTTAGTGCGAATGAAGCGGCATTACGACGAAGGCGAATTTGATGTTTTAATTATCGATTCGGCTCCCACTGGAACAGCATTGAGACTGCTAAGTTTGCCGGAAGTTGGCGGCTGGTACATGAGAAAATTTTACAAGCCACTGCAAGGTATATCCGCCGCCCTTCGACCTTTAGTTGAACCTATTTTTAGACCAATTGCGGGTTTTTCTTTGCCAGACAAAGAGGTGATGGATGCACCTTATGAATTTTACGAACAAATTGAGGCTTTGGAAAAGATTTTAACTGACAATGCTGTAACTTCGGTCAGGTTAGTTACTAATCCTGAAAAAATGGTAATTAAAGAATCTTTGCGCGCTCACGCATATTTGAGTTTGTACAATGTAGCCACAGATTTAGTCGTAGCAAACCGGATTATTCCCGCTGAAGTAACAGACCCATTTTTCAAACGCTGGAAAGAAAGCCAGGAGCAGTATCGTCAGGAAATTCACTCTGATTTCATGCCACTTCCAGTTAAAGAAGTACCGCTTTATTCCGAAGAAATGTGCGGTTTAGCTGCTTTGGAAAGGTTGAAAGAAACCCTTTACAAAGACGAAGATCCCAGTCAAGTTTATTACAAAGAAAATACGATTAAGATTGTACAAGAAAACAATCAATACAGTCTGGAACTGTATTTGCCTGGAATTGCTAAGAATCAGATTCAGTTGAGCAAAACGGGAGACGAGTTGAATGTTAGGATTGGGAATCACCGTCGCAATTTGGTATTGCCGCAAGCTTTAGCGGCGCTGCAACCTTCGGGGGCGAAGATGGAGGATGATTATTTGAAGATTAAGTTTGCTTGATTATAGCAATCCTAAATCAGCAAGGGCGAAGCATTCCGGCACACAATTTATTAGTGAAAATCAGAGATTTACTGCCGGAATGCTTCTCCCCTACGAATATATTGGCAAAAATGAGATGCACCTACTTCACTTGTCAATGTGCTGAAGTTCTTCTCGTACAACTCTTCGCAAAGTTTCTTCCAAAGGCTCAGAACTCTGCTTTCATGACTATTCCTCTCCTTCTTCTTTTCCATCCTCTGTGCTCTCTGTGCCCTCTGCGGTTCCTTAACTCTTTCCCCCATTCACCTCAATTTTTGGCGATCGACCATCACACCAATAAACAGTCTTGTTTGTGTCCCCACTAATTGTGTATCATATTGCAGAGAAACAAAACTGTTGTATCCCTACCTAATTATTTTCCTTCCGAATCATATCTTTAGCTAGTTTTCCATCCAGTCCTGAAAAAATTATGACTTACACTCAACCGCAAATTAAACCCCAAGATGTTAAAGTTAAAATCCTGCTCGCGGGCGGACATCAATGCACAATTACCCTCAAATCTGACGCCCCCTTATTGCACAATCTGGTTAAAACCTTAGTCGATCGGACCCAACAAAACCCCGGTTTTCCCACTTTATTTCAGATTCCCATAGACGAAGGGCGATCCGCACTTTGTTTTCCCAGCGAACACCTAGTGGGATTAGTCACCGAACCGCCCATTTACTTAGCTCAACTGCAACCGCCACAGCCAGAAGTTCCGGTAGAGATTCCGCCAGAAATTCCCCTGGAGATTCCTATAATTCCTGCTCATGTAAACGACGACTTAATATCTCGCTACGCCCAAATTGAGAACTTCCTCACAGCCAGTGAAAAAAATAAACTCATCAAATATGTTTTAGCAAAAGAATCAGAATTTGTGAGTACCAGCACCTCAACCAAGGCCGAAGATTATCGGCGTTCTATGGTTCTCCATTCCTTCCCCGAATTTTCCCAACTGATGATTAATCGCATTAAAGCTATTCTCCCCGACGTGCTGCGAAAATTAAACCTGCCTTCATTTTCTGTGGGTGATATAGAAGCTCAATTAACGCTGCACAACGACAATAATTATTACAAACTTCATAACGATAGTGGCTCTCCAGAAACAGCAACCAGATTTTTCACCTATGTTTACTATTTCAATCGAGAACCCAAGGCGTTTACTGGCGGAGAATTGCAGATTTATGATAGCAAAATTGAGAACAATTTTTATGTAGCGGCTGACTCTTTTAAAACTGTTGAACCTCGCAATAATAGCATCGTATTTTTTCTGAGTCGCTATATGCACGAAGTTTTGCCAGTTAGTTGTCCCTCGAAAGCTTTTGCTGACAGTCGCTTTACGATTAATGGTTGGGTAAGGCGAACAGATTGAGCTTGGTAGTAAGGACTAAGGTCGCGATCGCTCGTCAGACAAAGAAAGGACAGAAGTCCTTACTAGCAACTTAAGGATAACACCGATATTATTCTGTTGCTCCAGCACTTTTGAGCAGTTTCACCACATCTTTATAACCGTTAAATTCAGCCAGCATTAAAGCCGTATAGTTCCCCAAATTTTTATGATTTATATCCGCACCCGCATCAATTAAAATCTTGACAGCACTGACAGCACCCCGATGGGCCGCCCACATTAAAGCAGTGGCACCGGAAGCATCCCGCCTATTGACATCAGCACCGTTGTCAACTAATAATTGGGCGATCGCAATATGACCTCGAATACAGGCTTTCATTAAAGCCGTTTTTCCTTGCTCCCCTGCGATATTAGGGTCAACACCACCTTCGAGCAAAGCCTTTACTGTCTCAGTATGTCCTTGAAAAGCCGCCAGAGTTAAAGCAGTCTCCTCAAAGTTTTTAGCATTCAGAAAATCAGCATTATCGTGATTGACTTTTTGCAACAAAGCTGATACGATCGCACTGTAACCGTGAACAGCAGCCACCAGTAACGGAGTATCGCCCAACCTATTTCTAGCACCAACACTAGCGCCGCGGTTTAACAGCAATTCCACAACATCCTCATAGCCTTCGACAACAGCGAAATTTAAAGCAGTTTCATCATCTTTGTCCTTAGCATTGATATCGGCGCCAGCATCGAGTAAGATATGGGCGATCGGCAAATTTCCCCCAGCAGCCGCCGCCATCAAAGCCGTTCCCCCATCTCCATTTTTCCCATTCACATCAGCACCAGCACGAAGCAAAACCTGCACCACATCAATATGACCAAAATCAGCAGCCAAAGTTAAAGCAGTTTCACCATCTTTATCGGGAATTCTGACATCAGCACCCTCCGCTAACAACACCTCTACCACGGACAAATTACCCGCAGCAGCAGCCTCCATCAAAGCAGTTTTGCTATCGGAATTTTTAACATTAGCATCAGCACCACAATTGAGCAAAATTCGGATAATTTCAGCGCGACCTTGACTAACTGCTAAAAATAGGATAGAATTATCTGCAACAGCACCCGCATCAGCCAAAGCTTTGACAATAGCTTGATTCCCCGATAAAGCAGCTATTTTCAGAGCAGAGTCTTCATCGCGATCGCGCACATTCACATCAGCATGAGCAGCAAGTAACAGCCGCACGACATTGATATCACCTTTCAGAGCAGCCGCCATCAAAGCCGTACTCCCATCATCATTTTTAGCATTAACATCCGCACCCCCAGCCAACAACAGTCGCACAGAATCAGCCTGCTTGTGAGCCGCAGCAAGCATCAAAGCTGTCAAGCCAAAACGCCTTCTGACATGATTGACATTAGCGCCATTATTTAGTAAAATACGCACGATTTCGGCATAGCCCTTTTGGGCCGCAAACATCAAAGCTGTCGTCCCCTCAGAGTCTTTGGAGTCAGGATTAACACCCTTAGCGAGTAAGGCTTGTACGTGAATAATGTTGCCAGTTTTGGCAGCTTGGATTAATAAAGCGTCTTGTTTAGTCGCAGGCATAACAGTGTCTCATTTTATATATTTGTACCGTCGCATGAGACGGCCTGACTGGTATGCTAAGTTTTATGAAGTATTTTTACTAATCCTGAAAACACCATGAATCTGGAAATTCCGCAGTCTGTTAAAGTTTGGAGCCAATTTTTCCACCCAGTGTTAATGTGGGTATTGCTAGCAATCTCATTGTATGCTTTGTATCTCGGCGTTCAAATCCGGCGCACCAGAAGTGCCGAAGGCGAAGTCAAGAAAGAGTTAATTAAGGGCAAATTCAACCTGAAGCATCACCAGATGGGTTCTTTGCTGCTAGCCTTGATGGTAACGGGTTCGATCGGCGGAATGGCCGTCACCTATATCAACAACGGCAAATTGTTCGTGGGTTCCCACTTGCTAGCAGGGTTAGGCATGACGGCAATTATTGCGATATCTGCGTCGCTGACTCCTTTGATGCAAAAAGGTAATGATTTTGCCAGATATACTCACATCTTTCTGAATGTGGCGCTTTTGGGGCTGTTTGGCTGGCAAGCGGTAACAGGCGTGGAAATCGTGCAGAGAATTATCAGTAAAATGTGATTGTTTGGGTAAGATTGCTAATTGCTAATTGCCTTGATGCGATTAGTGATTAGCAATTGAGTGGCGCAAAGTTTAAGGTTCCGCTGTCGCGGGCTGATAGTTGGTGTCAATGATGTTTTATGGGGTTTCGGGAGATGAAGGAGTATCAAAAATCTTGGTGATTCCTTGAGACAACAAGGTTCTGTATGCTTGCTGAGGATGAGTTGGTTCGTCAGGATATTTGAGTTCTAGTAATTTTTCTGACAACATTGGATTAATATAATGAGTCCTAATTGTTTCAGAACTGCGATTCAATAGTTCAGCTAATCTTTTGACAGTTAAATATTTTTTTGAGCACAGTGTCAGAATAGTATTTCTCATCAACTCAGGACTTACCCGATTCTTTTCTCGAACAGGAGTAGCTATTTCTAGTAAAAATAAGTTTTCATTATTATGCACAGAGTTAGGCTCGTTATGCACGGAGCTTGATTCATTATGCACGGAGTTAGGATGGTTACGCACGGAGCTAGGCTCATTATGCACGGAGCTAGGCTCGTTATGTTCGGAGCTAGGCTCGTTATGTTCGGAGCTAGGCTCGTTATGTTCGGAGCTTGGAAGTAGTGAAAGCAAATCCGATTGACCTTTATTTGGTAGAGCGTACTGGGTTCCACGCCCACGTCCTGATTGCGCCAACCAGCCGTTATTGACCAAGTGCTTGAGGCACTCTCCTATATCTCTAGGATGTTCCTGTCTGTAACACTGAATGTCACTATTACTAATTTCTCCAAACTGATGCGCTAATACCAAAATAATCCGATCTAATTCTGTTAGTTGACAGTAGTTATCTCCCACTATTTCTTTTAGTTCTTGCTCAACGTCTTCGGGAATTAAACTAAGCATTGGTAGGGCAACTGATGTCATTTCTAAATCGAATTTTTCTGAGACGAGTGGCCTAAACCATTGTTGTTCTTTCCAGGCTCTTAGAATCTTTCTAAAACCAGAGCCTGCTTTTTCACCTAAACCAAGCATTTGAAACATCGTTTGCAGTTTAGGATTGCGCGGATCGCTGATACCCCCATCATAAAGTTGCAAAAGAGAAATCCTTAATCGACCTGGATTAGTGAATAAAAAACCATTAGGAAACTTAGTTACTACAACAGGACGAGAAGATAAATGATCGGCATGAATTAAAGCATTTACCAGAGCCTCTCTAACAGCTTCATGCACATGAGTTTCTCCTCGTCTCACGGCATCTTTATCTAGTTTAAAGGGAATATCTAAATCATTAACTAAACGACTATAGACGCGATAATAAAAATTGAAAAGATTCGGCTCCCACTTGCCATCAAGTGTCAGCCGATATGTCCAGCGAACTTCTGGATCGTTAGACAGTCGTTCTTGATAGTCTAGTTGATAGCGGGGAAGTGCATCTAAAATACTATTTCCTCTCCCAAACATCAGTAAACCAGCTATAGTTAACCCTTCTTTATCAGTATTTCTATCGCGCCTCCATCCGCCTAACTGAATCAATAAATTGCGATCGTCGAATCCGAGCCAAGGATGATCTGGTTCTCTGGAACTAAACCGTTGGCGAAAAGATTTTAAAGTTTCTGGATCGAGGTCGCCCAGGTCAAAGTTATCTAAAATTTGGATATCTTGAGGATCGTTGCTGGCATCGCGTAACATTTGACGAACTTCATCATCAGTGCAAGGATAATCCCCGTCATGGTTACGTTTATAGGTTCCCATCATGGGATTTTTATTAATATAAACTGGGCGTTGCGTTCTGGTTGCTCTGGGAACTTTAATAATAACTAAATTACGATCTTCTATCTTCAAAGTTTGTACGTCAGAATTGCCGCAAATTGAGAAGCTCAGTTTTTGCAGATTATTATGATTATTCCAAAACTCTTTAAGTAAAACGTTAGGATTGCGGACACCAGAAATCTCAAACCTATTTCGATTTTCCGTGACACCTAGAACAATATAGCCGCCATCTGTATTGGCAAATGCTGACACAGTTTTCCAAACTTCCTTGGGGAAACCACCGTCAGCAGACTTAAATTCAATGTCTTGGTCTTCTCCAAGGTTTATGCGATCGAGTAATGTTTCTAAATCCATTTAAGTTTTTTATTCCTTGGAAAAGCAGGGGGTGGGTTCAGCACAAATTACGCTTAGCATGGGAATGTCCCAACCTTTCAGCTTACCCGCCAAACGCTGATGTATCCGATCGCACCAAACCGGAATCACAAGCTCACCAGATTTTAAGGAAGCGATCGCCCTTGCCATATCAAACTCTACCAGATAGAGCGATCGCCTAAATGGAAACAAGTCTGCCATAAGTGACAAACAACTTGTTACTTTATAAATTAAAAAAGGCGGCACCCAGATTTGAACTGGGGGTGGAGGTTTTGCAGACCTCTGCCTTACCACTTGGCTATGCCGCCGTTACGTCAGAAATTTAACGCTTTACTATATTACACCAAATCTTGATTATTTCAACACTTTTGTCAAAAATTTCCCTCGCCCTTGTTCCGACATCCCCAAAACCCCTGTGACAGGGTACTCTAGAACTAGATCGATCGCGCGCAACACCATCCATGACACCAGTTTCTCCCCTACTCGTCGCCCAAATCACCGACACTCACTTGTTTGCAGAGCCCGATCGCACTTGGAAAGGCCTTTCAACCGCCCACACCCTCAAAGCAGTTCTGGAACACCTACAACAGATTCAGCCCCAGCCAGACTTACTGCTGCTGACAGGGGACTTATCCCAAGACGAAACACCCGAATCCTACGAGCTCCTCGCCTCCCTCATTTCGCCGCTAAAAATCCCCGCTTACTGGATACCTGGAAATCATGACAACTTGCAGGTAATGCAGTCAATATTAGATAAGCCGCCGATTTCCCCAGAAAGAGCGTGGAACCTAGGAAACTGGCAATTTCTCTTGCTTTCGAGTGTGGAAGCCGGATGCGACGGCGGCAAACTTTCCCCAGAAAGCTTGGATTGGCTGGACTCTCAATTGCAACAAACGGGCGATCGAGCTGTTACGATCGCCTTGCACCATCATCCCTTGGCGATCGCAAGTGAAATCATGGATGGGATGATGCTCCACAATGCCGATGAATTTTTCGCAATAGTCGATCGATATCCTCAAGTAAAAATCGTCCTTTGCGGCCACATTCACCAAGAATTTCACCAACACAGAGGCTCAGTTACTTACTTGGGTACGCCCAGTACCTGCATCCAACTTTTACCCAAAAGCCATCCCATTATAGTTGACCACATCCCGCCTGGATTTAGATTGCTCGAATTGGCGTCTATTGACCACAAATTGCAGGCATATCTATACTAATTAGTAACATAAACTAATAAGCCCGCAGCTTTATCAAACAGGAGAAACTAAATTTATGTCTGAAGTCAATGGCGTCATGATGCAGTATTTCCATTGGTATACCCCCGCTGACGGCAACCTCTGGATCAAAAAGGGTCGGTGCGGACGAAATACGGGACAAAAGATGAGTATTTGCGGGCGATTAAAGCAGCACAAAATCTAGGAATTAAGGTTTATGCTGATGTTGTCTTTAACCACAAATTAGGAGCAGATGAAGAAGAAGAAGTCGAAGCTACACCCTTCAATCCCGACAACCGCAATGACACAGTAGGCGAATATCAAAAAATTAAAGCTTGGACTCATTTTACCTTCCCTGGTCGTGGCAAAACCTATTCCAGCATGGAATGGCATTGGTGGCATTTTGATGCCATTGAT
>RDXH01000393.1 GCA_004292745.1 Oscillatoriales cyanobacterium
TGGGTGTGTCTATTTCTGGTGTTGTTGTTGGTTCTGGTTCGGTGAGTGGAGTTGGCTCAGCTATTTTGGGTGTGTCTATTTCTGGTGTTGTTGTTGGTTTTGGTTCGGTGAGTGGAGTTGGCTCAGCTATTTTGGGCGTGTCTATTTCTGTTGTTGTTGTTGGTTTTGGTTCGGTGAGTGGAGTTGGTGCGACTTCAGGAGCCTGTTTTGGCTCTGGACTGGGTTTAGCAACTGGAGTTTCTGGAACCACCGCAGGAGATGGTTTGACATTTGGTGTTTCTAGTGCTGGTGTGGGTGTGGGTTCGGGTTTTGGTGTTTCGGGTTTGTAGGTGCGATCGACTATACCGCCAGATGCTGCTGCTGTTAGTTCACCGCGCACTAATTTAGAAAGGGTATCTTGTCCTTGGGGTTGGTAATTTATCAGTCTGACTGTATTATTAAAGGCGTTTTTGACGGAATTTCCGCGTTCGTCGATAAATTCTAGCTGTACCCAGTTTTTCCCTGGTTTGAATCCTTTCAGATATATAGGTTGCCATTGGTCGATCGTAAAGCTTTCTCCGTTGACTGTGGCTCGAATTTTCCAATCGAGTATTTCATCTTGGGAGTTTTCTTGAGCGGCCAGATGCAGGGGAGCATTTGTCAAGTAAAAGTCCAGCATGATGGGTTGGGCCCCGTAGGTGTCTTGGGGCTGGTTGTAGGTGAGCTGGGGTAAATTGCGATCGGGATTATTATCCTCAGTTTTGGTGAAAACGTGAAAGGTTGTTTGGGCGTAAGCACCCTCGTTTTTAAAGCTTTCTTCCCAAGGGCGAGATGCAAAAACTCGCAGGGTGTGGGTTCCGGGTTCTAAGTCAGATAACTCTAAAGGCTGGTTTGTGTCATAAACTGCCTGATAGGGTTGATTGTCTAACAACACCTGAAGATGGGGACCCAAGCCTAGGTTCGCATCTTTGAAAATCGGCAAGTCTTTGACTTGGAGTCGCACAGATATATAGGTGTCCTCAAGCACTTGGTCTGGCTTGGGATTCAAAATACTAACTTGAGGTTGGTAGTTTTCTAACGCCTGACGCAGTTTTTGAATGCCTACCGGGGGGGAAACCTCTGAGATTTTTGTGACCGGGGTGGGGACGGAATTGCTCTTGTTGCTGGATGTTGGCAAGTCGGGATGATTGTTGCCGCAACTTGTGATACCTAAAATTAATACTGCTGCTGCGAGCAATACCAGCAGCCTGTCCGCAGTCTTCCTCAGCCAATTGATTCCCATCACGCAACCATACTCCTAGAAGCCTTCTCATAGGGAACTATAGCCCAAAACTGAGTTGAGTAATTGGGATTTTGGCGATCGAGAATTTGGGAGGGACTCCTGGCTCAAGTGAGGTGGTTGTCCTGGACTAATCCGATAGTTGGTGCCGATTGCGAATCAAGCTAATAACTCCGGCGGTTTTTTGCAAAACAAGTCTATATAAATCAAAATTATTTCATACCGTTATCTTTGAGTTTTGTAAATTTAATGCCAACACCCCTTGACTTTTGTGATGTACTGTGGAGTTTCAATTGATTATTACATCAGAAAATGTGACTTTTTTAAGTATTGTTAACAAGCGATTAATACTTCTCTGACAAGCTTATAATTCATAAAACCGCCGCAAGATGAGCAAGAGGAGCAGCACAAAATAAAGGCTGCGATTCGGCTCATCAAATAGCGAAAGTAGTTAACAGTACCCAGCGACACTGGGAAACTGGCTTCTGTCAAGAAGCGCAACGCTTGGGGAGATACAGCAAGTGTGTCTGATTCTGCAAAGAGTTAAATGCAAGCTGTATCGGTGAACCGAGAATCCCCGTACCAAAAAGCCGGGGAGTGTCAAAAACAATATCAGTTCTCGTTCCTTGTCTTATCGAGAGGAGAGTCTTCATGACCATTAGTCCTCCAGAGCGAGAGGTAAAAGTTAGAGTAGTAGTCGATAAAGATCCC
>RDXH01000151.1 GCA_004292745.1 Oscillatoriales cyanobacterium
CCAAGCTCTTTGGCGGCTTCTCCGATTGAAAGGGTCACTTCTGATTGAGTCTCCAAGAGTTGCTTACCTCTAATACTACCACTTAATAGTTACCCAATCCGGGAAGAATGTCAATAGGTGTCTACCAAAAAAGTTTCAGCCCCCTACCCTACCACCTGCCGCTGTTCGAGGTGGCGAATTGCTGCGGGGACTTCGCTCAGATTGTAGCGCCGATCGATCCAGGGAACAATTTTGCCTGCCACCATCAGATCCCTCAACGTGACGAGATCCGCTTGATTCGGTTTTGCAGCTAGGGATTTCACTTTCTGGCGACTGGTTCTCGAAATCCAAGGGGCGAGAAACATCACCTGAAAAAATTGAGCTGTGGAACCACCAATCAAGACGTAGGTTCCTTCGGGTGTCAAGGCTGGCAGATAGTCGAACACTGAACGGTAAGCCGCCGCGTCCAGAATCAAGTCGTAATGTTGCCCATTTTTGGTCACGTCCACTTGAGTGTAATCGATCACGTGGTCTGCACCGATCGCACGCACCATATCCATTTTTTTCGTACTGCATACAGCAGTCACCTTAGCACCAAAAGCCTTCGCAATCTGTACTGCAAACGACCCTACGCCACCCGACGCACCATTAATCAGCACCTTCTGCCCCGGCTGAATCTGCCCAACATCCCGCAGTCCTTGTAGGGCGGCCAGGGCTGACACAGGAACGGTGGCTGCTTCTTCAAAAGTCGCGTTGACTGGCTTCATCACCAATGCCGCTTCGGTGGCACAGACGTACTCGGCAAACGCGCCGAAACCACACTCGGACAGGTCTCCAAAGACTTCATCGTCGGGCTGAAACTGCGTCACATCTTTGCCAATCGCTTCAACCCGTCCTGCTACAGCCGTGCCGAGGATCTTGATTTTGGGCTTGAGTATTCCTCCGAATATCAGGCGGATGGGGAATGGAGTCCCTCGCATGAGATGGCAGTTACCAGCATCGACGGAGGCGGCGTAAACCCGCACCAGCACGCCATTGTCTGGTACAACTGGCTTGTCAATCTCTTCTAGTCTCAACACATCCGCTGAACCATACTCAGTTTGAACGATCGCTCTCATTTGGCGATCGGCTTGGACAGGGGCAAGGGTGTTTGCTGTTTTCATGGCTTTTCTCTCAAATTGGGGCAGAACTGAATCAAGAGCGAGCCAAGCCTTTATTGCTTTGGCTTACACTGTAAGTCTAACTTACGCCGTAAGTTTGTCAAGATCAGTAGTAAACTGAGCCTTTAGAAAACGATGATTTTGTAGGGGTAGTGCCCCCGTGCCTACCCTCATCGATTTTGTAGGGGTAGTGCCCCCGTGCCTACCCTCATCGATTTTGTAGGGGTAGTGCCCCCGTGCCTACCCTCCTCTCCTCCTCTCATCCACGATTTTGTAGGTGTTTCAGGGATTGGGGCAACCACGGGGGGATTGCCCCTACAAGAGAATGAAACCCGCCCTGCTCTAGAAATGGGCTTGTTTTGTCCGTTAGGAATCGATTTGAGAAAAGTTAAATGGCTAAGACGATCGACTCAGATACCGCGCCCCAAGTCCCTTTAAGTCGGGAACGAGTGCTGCGCGCGGCTATACGCATGGCTGACGAGGGTGGCATTGAGTCGCTCTCGATGCGGAAGCTGGCTCAGGAGTTGGGCGTTCAGGCGATGTCGCTATATAACCACGTAGCAAACAAGGATGACATACTGGATGGCATCGTCGATATTGTTGGCAGCGAAATTGAAGTACCTAATCTGGGTATTGATTGGAAGACGGCTATGCGGCGGCGGGCGATTTCTGCCCATGAGGTGCTGGTGCGTCATCCCTGGGCGACAATGGCGATTATGTCACGGGTGAATGTTGGCCCTGCAATGTTGCGCTATGTGGATGCGACGCTGGGCTGTCTGTGCGAGGCGGGTTTTTCGCTGGAGATGGCCGATCGCGTATGGAATGCGATCGACAGTCACATCTATGGATTCACCCTTCAGGAATTGAATTTTCCCTTTGAGGCGACGGAGTATTCCGAAGCGGCGAAGACCGGACTTTCACTCATTCCTGCTGATAAGTATCCTTACCTCAACAGGCTCACGCATTACGTCATAGAGGGTCGTTATAACGGTATTCATGATTTCGAGTTCGGGCTTGAATTGCTCCTCAACAGCCTCGATCAATTTCGAGACAAGGTTTGATATCAATTCCGGTTACACCAAAATATTGTAGGGACACGGCACTGCCCAAGGAGTGTCAACAACCAGGTAAAACCGATAGTCCGGCAAGGGTTAAAACCCCTGCCTCAAAGCGAAAGTCCTCGCTATGAGGACTCATGATTTCTTCAGTCCTCTTTAGAGGACTGTCTTCTATTAGACAGGGGTTTCAACCCCTGGCGGACTGCGCTGCCCACAGAGAGACTTGGCGGGCTTTCAGGCGATTGTTGACACCTATGGGCACTGCCGTCTCCTAATTTCAAATAATAATTCCGATGTTACCGAATTTGATATGATTATCGAAACTTGCGATCGCACTCTTGAATTAAAACATCATTGATACTAGCTTCGCGTCTTTGCATTAACCCATTTTTGGCAAATTCCCACTGTTCGTTACCATAGGCGCGGTACCAGTAGCCAGAATCATCATGCCACTCATATTCAAAGCGCACAGAAATTCGATTATCAGTAAAACTCCACAGTTCTTTCTTCAAACGATAGTCTAATTCTTTTGCCCATTTGCGTTTTAAGAAAGCTTTGATTTCTGCCCTTCCACTGAAGAATTCGGCACGATTTCGCCACTGTGAATCTTCGGTGTAAGCCAATGCTACTCGTTCTGGATCGCGGCTATTCCAAGCATCTTCTGCGGCTTGAACTTTTGCTTTAGCTGTGTCTAAGGTAAAAGGTGGTAGAGGTGGTTTAGTTTCCATTTTGATTTAGATAGAGGATGTTGATTAGTGTTTACAACTTGGAGACAAAGCAGAAAACAGCTAAACAATCAAATTGACTCTTTGTGAAACAGGCATCTTGCCTGTCCTTAAAAATTATACAACTAAACAATCAAATTGACTCTTTGTGAAACAGGCATCTTGCCTGTTCTTAAAAATGGTATAGCCTTTCTCAGTTAGGTGAGGTACAGGGTAATGGGGCATCGGCCAAAGAGGGCATCGGCCAAAGAGGGCATCGGGCATTACCAATTACTAATTACCTATTACCAATTCTCGATCGTACCTCATCTTTCTGAGAAAGGCTATACAGCTAAACAATCAAATTGACTCTTTGTGGAACAGGCATCTTGCCTGTTATTAAAAATGGTGCAAGTTACTTAGATAGAATGCACTTGGGTTAAGGGAAAACAACGCTTTTATTACCAGATTCCCATTTCGGATATTTAGGCATAATCCGAGTGTAAATTTCGGAGTCCACAAACTCGGTTAGCCAAGACTGTAAGTGTGGCAAAGACTGTTGACTAAACCACTCTAGATCCGTATGAGCAAATTGACGAACAAAAGGGGCGATCGCCCTATCTGCCAAAGCCACACGATTCCCAAACAAATATCTGGTCTCCCTTAACCGTGAGTTGAGTATTTCCAGATATAAATAACCTTCTGTTCGATGAACAATTGCATCAGTATTTT
This sequence comes from Oscillatoriales cyanobacterium, assembly GCA_004292745.1. GTDB lineage: Bacteria > Cyanobacteriota > Cyanobacteriia > Cyanobacteriales > Microcoleaceae > Microcoleus > Microcoleus anatoxicus. The sequence continues at coordinate 3,634 of RDXH01000151.1, forward strand.
CATAACGATTCGGGTATTTATAACGGTCTAGATTATATTTAAAACCCCGATCGCATTTATCGATTAATTCCAGCATTTGCTCAACCGAACCTTGCTCAGGCGTTAACCATTGTTCAGGATCGTGTTGCTCCAGAGCCCAAAACATGATGTCAATACTCTCGTCAAATACCCGTCCATCGCGATCGACCAATACAGGCACAGTACCTTTGGGAGATACATCCAACATTTCCTGGGGTTTGTCGCGTAAGACAACCTCCCGTAACTCACACACCATCCCGCTCACAACTAACGCCAAGCGCGCCCGCATCGCATAGGGACAGCGGCGAAAAGAATATAAAATTGGGTAGCTTGAAATACCTTCAAATTGTGCTATCATCTAGTTTTTCCTGAGCATTATAACGCGCACCAATATGTTTTTGGTCGCGACTCTTAGCCAACTCAATCTGACGTTGCCGTTCGGATAAACTTTGTTTCTGTGCTTCCGTTTTCGTACCATAACAATGAGGACAACTCATTCCTAATACAAATAATTCCGAAGCTCGATCTTCCTGACTAATCGGGTGGCGGCAAGCGCGACAAAGTTCATAGTCACCGGGCTTTAATCCATGACCAACTGTCACACGTTCATCAAACACAAAACATTCGCCTTCCCAACGACTTTCTGCTTCCGGGACAGTTTCTAAATATTTTAAAATCCCGCCTTCTAGGTGATAGACTTCATCAAAACCTACCTTACGTAAAAAAGCAGTAGATTTCTCGCACCGAATCCCACCTGTGCAGAACATGGCTACCTTGGGTTTTTCCCGTAACGCCGTTTCTTTAAGTACCCATTCTGGTAATTCGGAAAAGCTTTTTGTTTTAGGATCGATCGCACCTTTAAAAGTGCCGATCGATACTTCGTAGTCATTACGCACATCAACTACGACAACATCAGGATCGTCAAGCAGTTTGTTCCACTCTTCGGGCTTGACATATTGACCAGCCATCTGGTTAGGATTAATATCAGGTACACCCATCGTGACAATTTCCCGCTTCAACCGTACCTTGAGGCGATAAAACGGTAATTTTTCTGAGTAGGATTCCTTGTGTACCAAATCCGCAAAACGGCTGTCACTTCGCAGGAATGCCAGCACTGCATAGATGCTTTCGGGTGCACCTGCGATCGTCCCATTGATACCTTCTTCAGCAAGCAGAATAGTGCCAACAACTTGATTAGCCTCGCAGCAGGCGAGCAGCGGTGCTCTGAGATTGGCAAAATCCGATAGTTCAACGAACTTATATAATGCAGCAGTTAAGAAATCAGCCATCTATCTTAGAATTTATTGAAACTAAAACAACAAATCACTCCTATCATCATATCATCCCAGGTCTGTGGTTAAGCCCTCTTTTTTAAACTAAATTTAATTTGACAAATCATTTTGGCGGGTTCTAATATTTTGAGGTAGTACGATCGCAAATTCCGTACCTGCTTCTGGTGTAGACGTGCAAATCAGATCTCCTTGATGTTTATCTCGAACAATCTGATAAGCTATCGACAATCCTAATCCTGTACCCTTTCCTACAGGTTTTGTGGTAAAAAAAGGATCGAATATCTTAGATATTAAATTTTCATTGATACCCAATCCATTATCCCTAATTCTGATTATAGCAAAATTTTCGGGGGTCATTTCCGTAGAAATTACAATAGTTGGGTTCCTGTTGATAGAATCCATGTTTGATTATTGAACAGCGTCGATCGCATTAGTCAAAATATTCATAAACACTTGGTTTAACAAACCAGGATAACACTCTACTTTTGATGAAATGCCATAGTTTTTAATCACTTCAATAGCAGGTCTTTGCTCAGTCGATCTCAAACGATGTTGTAAAATCATCAGAGTGCTTTCCAAACCAGACCGCAGGTCAACTTGTTTCAATTCTGATTCATCTAATCTAGAAAAATTTCGCAAATTTAGCACAATATCTGTGATGCGATTCGTTCCTTCTTGCATGGAATTTAGTATTTTTTCTAAATCCTCTTTCAAAAAATCTAAATCGCAAGTTGCTAAAAAATTATTAATTTCAGACTACAATAAAAATTTTACCCGAAGAACTAACTGCTATTTTTCGCAGATAATCGCTGATTTGAGAAAGGCGGATGTCAACAACCAAAACACCTTGTAAACTGTTATTATTGTATATGGGATAGCCGGAAGCAATAGATAAAATTTCGGGAAAACCTTCCCAATTAGTAATTTTACTCCAAATCGGTTTTCTCGAACGGATGGCTTGTTTATACACCAGATCGTTCCGAGGCTCGTAATCATATACATACTCCAAATGAATGCGATTTCCTTGCCCATCTGTATGGTAACTGTGAGTTTTACTTTTAGTTTTGGCGGAAAGTTCATCAATAGCTACTTTTCCGGGATCGAGGAAATATCCAGAACCAACATAGTTACCTTTGGCTGAACTGTAGAAGATGTAGCCAACATTAAATACCTGCATTTATTTCCAAAAAAAGTGTCCTACTTTAGGAAAGTTTTGTAAGTCTAATTGTCCTAATTTAATAGCATCTGCATTAATTTGATTGATTTGTTGAGGTGTGGCTAAATAGGTGTCTAGGTGCTGATGGATGCGATCGCTAACTTCGTTGCTGAGTCGATTGGCTAAGTCGTTAATGGCTTTTTGTCCGTTGCGGAATGATAAATATCCCGTTAAGCCTACGGCGGCGAAGATTTGTAGGACAAATGGAACTATCAGGAGGGTTTGCAGGGATAATTTTCGGTTTGCTGGATTTGACAAAGGAACTTTCGTCAAAGTTTGAGTCGGTTTTACCATGGGCTGTATATCGGAAGTTTTGCGATCGCAGAAATAGAGGATTATCGCCAACTAACTCGATCCTCTATTTAGCCATGATATGCTATTTCTCCCCCAATACGATTTATTATCCCTAACTTTTATGACTTTTTTTTAAATTATAGATTTTTGACTACTATAATACTATCATTGTCAGTCGGTAGTGACCAATAGCTGCGACATCAATCAAGATCTCCCATAATTCCTGTTTAACAGGCCGGAACAACCTGTTCTTCACGATCTTTTTGGGAGACATCAATCGTCCTAATTTCCTAAAATTAACATTTATGTGCCAATTACTAGGAATGAACTGTAATGTTCCCACAGATATTTGCTTTTCTTTTGAGGGTTTTTCTGCCAGGGGTGGCAAAACAGACATTCATCAAGATGGTTGGGGAATCGCTTTCTTTGAGGGTTTAGGATGCCGCATTTTTATAGATTCTAAACCCGCCATTAGTTCTCCAGTGGCTGATTTAGTGCGTCGCTATCCCATTCATTCAACTAACGTGATTGCTCACATCCGTAAAGCTACTCAAGGTGACATTGTTCTGGAAAATTGCCATCCTTTTGGGCGGGAACTTTGGGGGCGCTATTGGGTGTTTGCTCACAACGGAAATCTGGAAAATTTCAATCCTGAAAGTGCTGGGTTTTACAAGCCTGTGGGTAAAACTGACAGTGAAAAAGCGTTTTGTTTGATATTGGAAAAATTGCGATCGACTTTTCCTGAATATAAGCCGGATTTAACTGAACTTTACCCGGTCTTGAATGAAATTACTAAAAGTTTAGCAGAGTACGGAATTTTTAATTATTTACTTTCCGATGGAGAACATTTGTTTGTGCATTGTTCTACCAACTTGCATTATATTGTGAGACAAGCACCTTTTGCTAGCGCCCACTCGATCGATGAGGATGTAACTGTGGATTTTCGGGAATTGACCAACGAGGGCGATCGCGTGGCGGTAATTGCTACTTTACCACTTACGGATAATGAAGTTTGGACGCAGATTCAGCCGGGAGAATTGCTGGTATTTCATGAGGGTTTACCAATCAATTTTGAGAGAAAACTAGGCGATTGAAATCGGCGATTGAAATCGCTTCTACACAAACTAAGTCCGCCTTCGCGGACTGAAGAATGAAGATCGCCAAGATTGACAAACACTCCAAAAGGTTTATGAAATTCAACCTTGCCGTATATGAGTTTTCCAAGTGGATATTTGGACTCGATCGAGTTCCAAAATTCTTGATTCATAGTCAACTATTGCCGTATTCTTGATGATTAACTACTCATCAACAGTCATATCTTCAAACAAAATAGGTTCAATTCGTTTCAATACTTCCTTAAGCAAATCTTCTGGACATTCACCAATAAAACTTGCTTGCCTTGCGCGAGCATCTAAAGAACGCAATTGATCTGTCATAATTACACCTGTCACTGCTTCACCTTCAGGAATAGGAACATAAAACGGATTTTTGCGTTGTGTGGTGCTAATCGGACAGACAAACACAAACCCCATTTTTCGGTTAAATTTAGTTTGACTCACAACCAGTGCAGGTCTAGTACCCATTTGTTCGTGTCCTGCTTGAGGATCGAAATTGAGGCGAATGAAATGACCTCGTTCGGGGATATAGTTTACCAAACTTCTTCTCCTTCTGGTTTTCCCCAAGAGATTTCTTCGCTGGGTTCTATTTCGCCTGCTAATAATTCATCGAGGGTGTATTTTGAAATTTTATGATTTACAGGTTCTATGACCATTTTTCCATTTTCTATACTGCAAATTACTGAATCATCTGCTTTCAGGTTGAAAAGTTTTACAATATAGTCTGGTATTGGCAAAGCTAAGGAATTACCCAAGTTGCTAAGGTGTATTTTTGCTGTCATACATTTGCGATTTTCATGCTCAGGTTTATCTATTATAACAGCTAGATATAAATCGGATACCAGATTTAGTTTTGTAAATATTTTAAGGGCGATCGCCTTTGGACAATATTATGACTGTAGGTCTGTCTGCACTTGTGGGCGATCGTAAATAACTTCCAGGTAGCGTCGCAACCTTGCCGTATATGAGTTTTCCAAGTGGATACTTGGACTCGATCGAATTCAAAAATTCTTGATTCATAATTCTTCTGGTTCGGGAAATTGTTGCTCGTATTGACCTAGAATTTCTCGAACTGTTTCGGCGGCGATGTCTGATAGGTCTGATTTAGAATAGATAGTCACCAAAACGATCGAATCAACCGTTTTGAGGTAATAAATAGCACGGTAGCCAGCGCTTTTGCCTTTTTGAATGTCGCTGTTTTTAATTCGGACTTTGAAAATTTCGTACTCCATTCCCGGAATGCGATCGCCTGGAAGTTCCCCCGCTTGAAGTTGTTCGATTACAGGCTGAATGTCGTTGCGAATGTTGCGATAGCGTTTGCCTAAAGTTCGCAAGTCTCTTTGAAATCGGGGGGTGAGTTCAATTGCGATCGGTTGTGGATCAATTGTCATCGATTCCGTCCCACAGTTGAGACAATGGGAGAGTTTGTCCGGTAATTGCCTCATGAAAACCTTGCTTAAGCCCTTCGAGGACTGTTTCAGTGGGGTCATCATCGCGATCGATGTCAGTATCTTGACGAATTTCTTGTTGCAGTTCTTGGAAGCGTCCTTTATAAATATCTTCCCATTTATCGGACTGCAAGAATTTGATGAAAGCTAAGACTTCTTGTTGTTGGTCTGGCGATAAGACCTTCACATTTTCCAAAATGGCTTGTTCGACGGTCATAATTATCCCTTTTTTTTGATTGCTATTCTACAATCTAGTAACAATATTATATCAAACGGGTAGACCAACAGCAATTCAAAGTTTCATAAACTGCTAGGAAACTACTGCAAAATCTGTATATTGCCGCATTCCCGGCTCGTGAAATGCTAACACAATATCTTCCTTGGGAACCCCTACGCGCACCAAATCCGTTGCAATCCCATCCTCTGTCCAGTCTTCTTCAATCCAGAATTTACGATCGCGAATCCGAACGTAAACAGTCATCCCGCTAATACGTTCTCTCTTTTGCCAGCCCAGATTCATCCACATATAATGACCGTTGTCTTCATCGGTAATTAAGAATGTTTCGATGTCTGGTTGAGGATGGCGATTAGACAATTCTACATACTCGGTTAAAATCCGTTTGATTAGTTTGGGATACTCGGTTAGTTTATCCATTGTACTATTTCCTCTACTTATTTGCGATCGACCAATTTATACCTCAACATATTTGCATAAAGTCCTAGCTTCAGGAATAGACGAACCAGATTGACGCAAATCTTCTAAATAAAAAACTATTGCTGCTTTAATTTGCTGTTCTACTTCCTCGATAGTTGCACCTATTGCTACGCATCCGGGTAAATCTGGAACAAAAGCAGAATAATTGCTTTCAGATTTCTGAATCGCAACTGCATAACGTATAATTTTGCTTTGACTATCTGCTTTTGCGTCTGCGAACACAATAAAACCGACAGGGGTTAATTCCCATCTGTCACGAGGCGAATTTGTTTCTACAAATCGTTGAACCAAGCCATCAGCAGCCAGTTGTTTTAAGACAACCATCATGTCAGGTTCTCGCGGTACATCTCGACGGGAAAGTGCATTCGCGAGTTCGTACCAACTCCACTTTCCTTGACCTTTAGCTACTAATTCCAGTAGCACTAATTCAAGCTGGGTTAATTGAGTTAGGTTTTTCATTAAAAGTCCTCTACGCTTGGATGAAATAAAACGCCGAATCCTTCTTTTAATTTATAATCTTCAAGAGTAGCTGTGTGAGCATTGTTCCAAAGTTCATAAGCATCGTCGGGGTTTGTTGGCTGTGCCGTTGGATAGCCTAGTTTTTTATACCTCAGATACTCACGTAACTCGTGAGTATAGAAGCGTAAATCAACAGGTTCAGCTACAAGGGTTTGGGTAGCGATACTTCTTAATCTTTCTACCATTTTTAGCTCAGCTTCACCAACTGGATCAAATCTGCGAACATGAGCTTCAACTAAGGCAACACCTTTATCGGTAATTTTAACATTTTGATAAGATAAGTTGAGAATTTTTCCGCCCGCTTTGGATGGATTGAAGGGTCTGCCACTTGTTGCACCTTTTTTTGTCATTTTATTGGAGTGGCTTTAATTTGTTAGTTTATCCATTCCACAATTGCCTCTACTTACGCAGCAAAACTATTAACAAGTCTAACTGTATGTCTATCTGCACTTGTGGGCGATCGCAAATAACTTCCAGGTAGCATCGCAACTGCTACAGTGTTTCCCAACAGATCGAAAAACTCAACGCTATAACCTGTTTCTAGTCCTTCAACGTGATGCTGTTCTACAACTGTACCGATATCGTCGGCACAAAGTCCTTCTTCAGGAAGGTTGCACAGCAAGATGACATCAGAATAAAGTTGATAGTTCATATTCTAATTGCTGCCAATTTTATTGAGAATATCCGTATTGAATTAACAGTACCTCATAATCGATGGCGTTCAAACTGGTGGTTTCAATTGCTTTCACAGTTTATCTGCCTCATAATTGATTTGCAACAGGAATTTTTAACTTGACAAGGGCTTTTTGTAGAACACTGGGTTTCACGCTCAACCAAACTTGTTGGCGATCGTCTTTAGTGTAGCCAATGACAACAGCACCAACAGGCGAATCAATATCGGGATACATTTCTGGTGTCATCGAG
>RDXH01000152.1 GCA_004292745.1 Oscillatoriales cyanobacterium
GACGGTGTTTGACCACCGTAGCGAGAGTAAAACTTTGGGCATTACCTAAAGTTGCTTTGTCCGCAGAATCTCAGTGGCTTCAGCCCTGAGAGTGTCAATATCAATAGTCCAGAGCCAGTAACTGGATTTTTTATCGCACTTCCGATTACCCTAATTTTCAACATCGCCGCTTTTTTCTTCTCACCTTGGTTGATGGACTTAACCCAAAATTGGCTATACAATACTCGCTGGGTTTCCCTAGCAGAAATAGAAGACAAAAGTCCTGAAACAGCGAAAGTTATTCAGAAAGTTTGTCAGCAGCAAAAATTGAAGCAACCGCGCTTAGGAATTATCGACGACCAAAACCCCACTGCTTTTACCTACGGTTCCTTTCCAAACAGCGCTCGCGTAGTCGTCAGTCAAGGTCTTTTTACCTATTTAGATGACGATGAAGTTGCCACTGTTTACGCCCACGAACTCGGTCACATCGTCCACTGGGATTTTGCAGTCATGACTTTAGCTTCGACTTTAGTGCAGATTACTTATTTAATTTATACTACCGCTCAAAGGCTCGGCAATAGGGGTGGTGAAAAAGTGAAAGATGCGGCCAGTTCCGTAGCGGCTGTGGCTTATTTGTTTTACATTGTCGGCACTTATTTGTTACTATACTTGTCGCGCACCAGGGAATATTTTGCTGACCATTTTGCTGCTGAAACTACTGGCAACCCCAATGCTTTGTCCCGCGCTTTAGTCAAAATTGCTTACGGAATTTTGGAAGAAGGACAAAGAGCAACAGAACCCAGCCGCTTATTAGAAGGAACTCGCGCTTTAGGCATTTACGATGCCAAAGCTGCCACATCTACCGGCACTGCTTACCGGATTTCTTCGGAACCAGAAAAGATTGGGCGGGTATTTTTGTGGGATATGTTTAATCCTTGGGCTTGGTGGATGGAGTTGAATTCGACTCACCCGCTGACTGGTAAACGAGTTCGCGCTTTGAGCACTTACGCCGAACAATTAGACTTAGATATTGAGTTTGATCTGGGCAGGATTGTCGGCGAAGGCCACAATTTGAGCAAGCGGAAATTGTACGGCAATTTTGTTTTAGATTTGCTGCTTTACAGTGCAGAAATTGTGGGTTTGTCTGTTGGTTTTGCGATCGGCATTTCCCTGTTTGCACCCAATCCAATGATGATGATTGCCTGTCCTTTAATCGGTTTGGGTACGGGGATTTTGCTGAAGACTTTGGTAATGTTCCCGACATACAACCAAGCAGAGAGTTTGGATGTTTTAACCTTAATGTCTGACCCCTATGCTAGTCCTTTGCGGGGTCAACCTGCGAAACTTCAGGGCGCATTAATTGGTCGCGGTGATGCTGGTTATGCTTTCGGTTCTGATTTGAAATTGCAAGATAGAACCGGGATGATTTATCTGCGTTATGCTTCTCGTTTTGGCCCGATTGGTAATTTTCTGTTTGGGATGAAACGGGTGAAAAGTTTGATTGGGATGGAGGTTCAGGCTTTGGGTTGGTTCCGGCGCGGTGTCGCACCTTGGATGGATTTAATTCAGCTTGAAAGCGATAGCGGTACGACGGTTAATAGTTATCACCGCTTCTGGTCTTTGCTATTGGCTATTGGGGCGATCGCGATCGGTATTGCATCGCTATTTCTGTAATTTCTATTCTGTTAGCACTCCGACTTTTTCCATAAGTCTGGGTGCTGATATTTGGCTTTTTTAGTTTAGTTGCTCATAAATGGTTTCTCAAAGATTATATGAAAAATATAAGCACTCAAGAGGCATAATGGCAATCCTAATACTGAAAGTAGGATCAAATTGAATAAAGGTGTTCGGATTACATCTTTGAGAGCGAATTGAAGTAGTGCCATTGCTATGGTGTGTACTAAGTACAGGCTATAAGAAAAAGACCCTAATTTAACTAGCCATCGCCCTTCTAATATACGCAAAACACCTTGGAAATTAGTTTTTATTCCTTCTGATAGAAACCGCGTGCAGGCAATAATTAACCCCGTAGCTACTACACCCAATAAAATATCGTCAAAAATGATATTAACTTGAACCAGAGCAAAAGCATTGGCAATGACTAAACTAATCCAGATTCCACCTAGTAGACTCGTCACTAAATCCCAAGGAAATCTTTCTTTCAAATTTACTAATGATGGCTTTTTAGAAAATCCGATAGTGGCACCAATCATTCCTAGTGTAAATAGGATTATGTACCACCAATGGGCTATGCGAAAACCAATTGCAGCACCAAATATACTCGCGAAAACCAAGACAGGTATGATGCCAAAGCGTCGCCATACAGGTAGTAGTAAAAATGCAAACACGAAATAGATTTGCCATTCTAGTGCTACACTCCACATGGGGGGATTGATCGGGAATAACCATTGACCTTTGAGGTTATGAAGCAGCAATAAGTGTGATAAAATGCCATCTAGAGTGAAAGCAGGTTGTCCAGAATTCCAATGCCATCCTGTAGCAGACATTAAAGTTGCTGGTACTAGAGCCGACAACAGCAAGGAAAAGAAAAGGGCTGCGTAATAAGGAGGTAAAATTCTTCGGGCGCGTCGCTTGATGTAATTAACAACTCCACCTCGCAGTTTACCATCGCTAGATTTAGCAACAGGTAACATTAAACAATAGCCAGAAAGCACAATGAAGATGGCAACACTGGATGCTCCATGAGACATGAAGACTTCTATTATTGAGTTCAACAAGTAAGGGAATTTTATTATTCCTGATTTGGTGTTAATGACATCAAGATAAATGTGAAACCAGACCACGTAGAGAGCTGCAATCCCCCGCATTCCATCTAAATATTCAAGGCGAATTCTTGTTGATTTTGCGGGATTTAATTGTTCTGCTGAGGATTGAGATAATTCAATGCTAGACATGAAACTCCGTAATATTATTCAGAGAAAGTGCGATCGCTATGGGAAGGGGGGTCGATTTTTTTGACAACTCTCGCAGGTATTCCCGCCACAATACTATAAGGCTCTACGTCTTTATTCACTAGGGAACCAGCAGCTACTACTGAATGCTCTCCTATGATGCAAGGACCAATCACCGTCACATTACTAGCCAGCCAAGCTCCTTCTTTGATGATGACGTCTCTACCAAAGCCTGGAACAGTGATTTGTCTTTCACGACCAAACTTGTTATAATCATGGGTTCCTGTTAAAACAGAAACATTCAGTCCAAAAAATACATATTCTCCTATTTTGATGTCGCCGGAGATTGTATTAAAAGTAGCATTGTTAATCACCGCAGTTTCTGCTATTTGCAAACGGTCTTCATTCCCGTAAAGCAAGTATTTGAATAGAAAGCGGGTTTCCATATATCTGTCGATCGCCAAATTTCCTATTTTGGAAAATAACTTATCGTAAATTTTAATTACCAGCAGCTTAATTTTTTTTTTGATCATTGCACAACTCCTTGTTTACTATTAGAGTTATCCCAAACAAGCTATTTTGGGCTGGCTCGATGCCAAACCAAAGCAAAATCTGGGGGAAGTCTCACCACATTTAGGATTCTTTAAAATCGAGACCAGGGATTGAGGATGGGAAATACGAGGTATCTACCTGCGATCTCATCCCCAGAATCTCCAATTAGGGAATTTTACCAAAACATGACAACAGAGAGTTAATCTGTTGATTTTTCTAAACTTTGAACTGATTCAATCAAATCTCGGATGGTGTTAGTACCTTCTGAACTCTCAAAGGATAAGGGGAATTTGCCGCGAGCGATCATTCTTAAACCCAAGGGGCCGAGACTTAATAAACCTTGGACATCGCGGAAGTAGTTTCCTACTACTTCGATGCCAAATTTACGCTCGTCTATCCAGCCACCTTCTTTGACTAGATTGATTAAGACTTTGCGGTGGCGAATCGATCGACTGGCTTGGTCATCTTTGCGATCGAGAATCTCTTGTTTAATCTTACCAATTTGATCCATCGGCGCAACTTCCATGGGGCAAACCGAGTTGCAGTAGTAACAACGGGTACATCCCCAAACGCCTTCGGTGCCTTGGTTATATTTTTCCAGGCGATTTTCTGTATCGCTATCGCGGGAGTCGGCGATGGTGCGATAAGCTTTGGCTAGGGCGTGGGGCCCGACAAATTCTGGGTTGACTTCGCGGGCGTTGCACTCAGAATAGCACGCGCCGCAGAGGATGCAATTGCCTGTTTGGTCGAGTTTCGATCGCTCTTCTGGTGTTTGCAGAAATTCGCGTTCGGGCACTGATCGCCCCGAAGTGCTGACATAGGGGTCAACGGCTTCCAGGTTGTCCCAAAAACTGGTCATATCTACGACCAAATCTTTGATTACGGGCATATTTCCCATGGGGGCGATCGTAATTTCTGGGATGAAATCGGTTGGTTTTTCTGCCGAACTGAAATTAGCTATTTTGTCAAGTCTTGCGAGTTCGCTGCCAACATTTTCTTTGCAAGCTAATGCCGATCGACCATTAATCCGCATGGAACAACTACCACAAATTGTGTTACGGCAATTTTTGCGGTAGGCTAAGGTGCCATCCTGTTCCCACTTAATGCTATTGAGGCAGTCGAGGATAGTATTGCTTTCTTCTACCTCTAGCGTGTAAGTATGAACGTGGGGAGGTTCGTTTTGATTTTGGCGAACTACATTAAAACGGACTTGCATAGTTTTGGCTAGGAAGTTTTCGTACATTTTAAGCTGAAATTTTTGGTTATTTAAAAAGCTATTAATTATTTAATATATAAATATTTATCAAAAACCGCCGTAAATTCCGCACCGCCTTGGTCAATTTATGGGGGTTTTTTACGCGATCGCACTGATTTTAACAGAGAGAGCGATCGGCTAATATGGGAACTTGGTTGAGCTTGCAATGTTGGTGCGTCCGCGGCCCTAGACACTTAGAAAAACCTAGCATCCTGACCACAAGCCCCTGGATTCATCTGTAGGTTCAATCTCAAATCTCAAATCTCAAATCTAAAATTCGATGACTTACAGCTTGAGAATTGTCGATTTACCGACAAGTGAACGGCCGCGCGAGCGCTTGATGGCTAGTGGCCCAAAAAGTTTGGCGACGGCGGAACTGATTGCGATTCTGCTCGGTACTGGGCAGGGAAAGGGCAAGCTTTCGGCTGTGGGGTTGGGACAATATATTTTAAATCAGTTGAGCCAGCACCAGCGGGACCCTCTGGCTGTGCTGCGAGATATTAGCGTGCAGGAGTTGACCCAGATTCACGGGATTGGTCCGGCTAAGGCGACGGGGATTTTGGCTGCGGTAGAATTGGGTAAGCGGGTGTTTCAGTCGCGGCCACCGGATTTGGCAATTGTTGACTCTCCCCAATCGGCTGCGGATGCTCTGAGTCAGGATTTGATGTGGCAGTCTCAGGAACGTTTTGCTGTGGTGTTGCTGGATGTGAAAAATCGGCTGTTGGGAACTCAGGTAATTACGATCGGCACTGCAACGGAGACTTTGGCTCACCCTAGGGATATTTTTCGGGAGGTCATCCGTCAAGGGGCTACCAGGGCGATTATTTCCCACAATCATCCGTCGGGAAATCTGGAACCAAGCCCGGAGGATATTGCTTTGACACGGCAGTTGCTGGCTGGAGCCCAGTTTTTGTGTATTCCCTTGTTAGATCACTTGATTTTGGGAAATGGCGATTTTCGGAGCTTACGACAGACCACTACTCTTTGGGACGAGTATCCCCAGGGAGATTGACATTTTCTACTTAACTAACTACATAACTATCATTAGTTATTTGTATCTTTGGGTGATTCAATGGCTGAATCACCGATTACAGAAGGCAAATTTTGTGGCTTGAGCGCTCTGTGGCAGAGTGTTTGATCTGAATGTCGCTGCTGATACTCCGTGGAGAACACAACTGGGTTAATCTAGTAATGGTGGGCTGAAGAGATCGCTAATTTGATTTTTTTCTAGCATACTGAACGTATACTGTACCAGCACCTAGGGACCCAATCATTAAGAAATTATGAAGTTGGGTGTAAAATAAACGGCGTGGTGATAGGAGAAAAACTGTGTTTCTGAGACTTGCAGAACAACACCGTAAATTCGTCCAAGATTTGGTAATGAACCTCCAAGCTTTAGCGATCGTGCTAGAGCATCGGGGTTATCTGGCATCCTGCTACACTTGCGGGGGTCAGATGAACAGTGCCTCATTTATGGTCAGTTTGACGGATAATCATCTGATTCGATTTTTAGTGTCAGATTATGGTATCACTTGGACTGAGATGCGGGACGATCGGGAACTGATGAAACTAGAAGGTGCAGAAGCGATTAGTCAGTTACAAGAACTGGCAAATCTCGTCAAGTACCAGATCCAACCTTCGGAAGCTACTTTGGCTACAGTCCAACGAGTCTAGCGATGGCAATTTTTCCAGGAAACCGACAGCGCAAGTCTATGGCCCCCTGCTGTCAACAATTCCCCAGGGAGTATGTTGAGAAGGCCAGAAGTTGCGGAGCGATCGCAACTCAACTGACAAGATTCCTTTGAGTGGCTTCTAACTAAGTGCTTTGAGACTCTGACTCTAGCCCTAGAGAAGCTCTTGTGGACCCCAGCAGACGGCATAGTTAATGCCATTGCGTCTAATGGTCGGGACTGCCAGTTTTTTAGGCATCCATCGAAGGAAAAATTCTAGGGTACAATGCCCAAAATTTACCGCTCGAATTCAGAAAAAATGTGAAATTTTGAAGCCCTAAATTTATTTCCGGGGGACTTAAATTCTACATTGATCTTCTACCATCGCAAAATTCTCCCTGGAGAGCAGCTCACAAAATGTGGTAGTACGAGTGCTAGTCGGCTGCCAAGTTAATTCCCCACTTTGACATTCAAAAGTCCAAGAATTTGAAATTAACTTTGAGTAGGCAAGTAAAATTCAACATTCAGAGTGAGGATGAGGCTGTGAAGATTGGCGAGGCGCAGTCAGGGGGTATGTTAAATGGGTGAACAGCGTTGATTTTTGCCCTTTGATTTAGTCTATAAGACTAACAATTAATTTGAAGCAGCAGCAATGCTGTCGAAATCTCACAGCCGGCCTTAGCCGGCTAAGTTTTGTTTAAATGTAAGTTTCCAGTTGGTTTCTATAATTTCTAATTGCTGTGGATTAAAGTTGACGATCGCCCTGGCAACCATAATATTTTATAATGTATTTAAAATTGCTCCGAAAAAATCGACCGGGAAGTTGAGAGTCAGAATCAAATGGTAAATTTAAGCGAAATTCTAGAGCCTGTAGCCAGTCAATTCCGCAGCCTGGGAATTCCCGAACCGATTACCCATTGGGGACACCCAGTCATGATGGGCATCGTGGTGGTAGCGATGGGCAGTTTTGTGGGTTATACAGGATGGCAAGGACGTTTGGCCACCGATAAAGACGTGGCCATCAAAAATCGCTCCGATCATCGCAAACTTGCTCCCTGGATGTTTTTGTTCATCGCTTTGGGCTACACTGGCGGCTTGTTGTCTCTGGTGATGCAACACCAGCCAGTCATGGAAAGTCCTCATTTTTGGACTGGTTCGACAATCATTGTATTGTTGACTGTTAATAGTTTGATTTCCCTAACAGGTTTTGGCGGCGACAAGCTGGCACTGCGCGCTGTTCACGCTTATTTGGGCACGACAGCCCTAGCACTGATGGTACTCCACGCGGCTTTCGGTTTAAAATTGGGTTTGTCTATTTAAGAGCATACCCACATCCCCGACTTCGGCTGTGAAGTCGGGGATCTAATAGCTATGGTGTTTTAGGTTTAGATGAATCAAGCAACGGGTGTAATTTTCTGTTTAGCTTACATTTTGGGATTGATTTCTACAGCGTTTCCTTGGGGTGGTTACGGTGTACTTTCCTTGGGAGTTGTTACGGCGATCGCCTTACCGAATTTTTTGCGAACATACACTCGAAACGCTGTAAAAAATACTAAAAAAAGACGCAGCAGAACTACTAAAAATCCTACTGATTCTTCCTTAGAAAAAACGGAAGAATTGAATTTTTATCAAATATTGCCGAGATCGAAATGGGTATGGTTCCTCGCAGGTTTGACGGGATTTCTCGCTAGCTTTTATTTTCAAATTCGCTCGCCAGTACCAGCCATTAATGACATCAGCAAACTGATTCCGGCTGGTGGTAATACTCAAGAAATCGCCGTGACAGTGCGCGGTAGAGTTGTTAGTACGCCACGGTTGACTCGATCGTCCCGATCGCAATTTTGGCTAGACACCAATCTAGTTAGTGAAATCAACGGTGGCGAGGGAGGAGTAGTCGTAAATCGGGAAGTATCCGGTCAACTTTACGTGACAGTACCTTTGTTGCAAGCCACAGGTTTGTACGAAGACAATACGATCGCCGTGGTGGGTTCTTTGTACAAACCGCAGCCGCCATCAAATCCAGGGGCTTTTGATTTTGAAGCATATTTAGCCAGATCGGGGGCTTTTGCGGGTCTCAAAGGAAGCCAAATTGACTGGAAGAGAGAAAATGCGATCGCCGATGTTAATCGAGGTGACAACCAAGCTGCTAGTTTTTCCGAGTCCAGCGCCATGCCCCAATCGCACATTCAAGCCATGCGACAACGGATTGTGCGATCGCAACTATTTCACTTGAATGTTCCTGAAGGCACGCTAATTAGTGCGATCGCCCTCGGCAAGCAAGCAGTAGATTTACCATACTACATCCGCGACTATTTTGTGCAAGTTGGATTGGCTCATGCGATCGCAGCTTCCGGGACTCAAGTTTCGATGGTTTTAGCTTTAGTTCTGGCTTTGACCAGGCGTTTTTCCAAACAGTTGCAGTTTAGTTTTGGAGTCGGCGCTTTATTTTTGCTAGTGGGATTAACAGGCTTTGAAGCTTCAGTCTGTCGCGCGGCTTTAATGGGATTTGGAACATTATTTGCTTTGCTGCTGAAGCGAGAAGTTAAGCCTCTGGGATTGCTGTTAATCGCTGCGATAATTTTACTGCTAGTTAATCCTTTGTGGATTTGGGATTTAGGTTTTCAACTCAGTTTTTTAGCAACTTTGGGATTGATAGTCACCACACCACCGCTGATGGCAAAGTTGGACTGGATGCCACCGGCGATCGCTTCTATTTTTGTGGTTCCCATCGCTGCTTCAGTTTGGGTATTACCATTGCTACTTTACGTTTTTAATGTGGTATCTCCCTACAGTATTTTAGTCAATATTATTGCAGCTCCTTTACTCTGGATTTTGAGTATTGGGGGAATGATTAGTGCATTAGCTGGATTGATTTTTCCACCCGCGGGTAGTGAGTTAGCGCAACTGCTAGACTATCCTGCAAAATGGTTAATTGCGATCGCTCAATATTTCTCCCAGTTACCGGGTAATTCGGTAGCTGTCGGCCAAGTATCCCAGTTGCAGCTAATCGCACTTTACAGTTTAATTTGCTGGGTTTGGCTGGGGAGAAAGTCAACCGCCTCCCAAGGAGGAGAAGAACCGGCCCCTACCGCCACCAAGAGGGCAAGCCAGAAGGGAAAAAGCACTGTTGTTTCGCTGCCAATTTTTTCATCAGCCTCAATTTTACCCCTGGCTATTGTGGCGGGAATTAGTATCATAGTTTTACCAGCTTGGCACAGTCAATCATCTTTATTTCAAGTTACTTTGCTGGCGACAGCGAGGGAGCCTGTTTTGGTAATTCAAGAACGGGGAAAAGTATCACTAATTAATAGCGGTGATGACAATACAGTCCGGTTTATAGTATTGCCTTTCTTGCAGCAACAAGGAGTCAATTCTGTGAATTTTGCGATCGCCACCCATCCTCATTTAGGTTTAAACGCAGGTTGGGGAAAATTATTAGAACGCTTGCCAATTAAAACATTTTATGATAACACATCTCCCAAACAAATTAACTATGCCAGCGGTCAAGAATTGATGACTGCGGTGCAATCTCGCCAAGGAGTTTACTTTCCTTTAGAAACTAACAGCACCATTAATCTGGGCTCTGTGCAGTTGCAGTTTGTGAATGCAGAAATCCCGGTGGTAGAACTACTGGTGGGTGGGCGAACTTGGTTGCTGCTGGGTGAAATAGCACCAGAAGCCCAAAACAAATTGGTAGCGACGGGCAGTTTAAAGCCAGCTCAAGTGCTGTGGTGGTCGGGGAAAACCCTGACACCGGAGTTATTAACGGCGATTGGGCCAAAAGTGGCGATCGCCGCTGCTGACGAAATTGACCCGGAAACGGCCACACAACTTCAAACAACCAAAACCCAAATTTTCTGGACGGGACGGGATGGAGCGGTTCTGTGGACACCAGCAGGGGGATTTAAGACCACCCTGGAGTCGCAAGAAAATCAAACTTCTGTTTTGTAGAGATGGGCACAGGCGGCGCGTGGTGCGTTAAGATACAAAATAGTCAATATCTACACAATACTTGTAGTCCAATCGCCGATCGAGGCGATCGCCAAATTAACCTCGCAACTACAACCTTAAGTTGTTGGTTGATTTTTACCTCGCGTTATGCAATTATTGTAGAGTAGCCAACCAATTGGAGAGGTGGCAGAGCGGTTGAATGCGGTAGACTCGAAATCTATTTTGGAGGCAACTTCAACGTGGGTTCAAATCCCACCCTCTCCGTACATCCCTTACTACACAAGGCTTTGAGGTTATCACCTTCTTTAGCCATCTGTATAATTTATCGGCAGTGGTATACGAAAGTGGTATACAAACCACTCTTGTATACCACTTTTTTCTTTCACTCCATCCCTTCTGTGGGCGATCAGTCAGGGCTGGAGTATTTCTAAAATTGCCTCCACATCTGCCAAGTCTGCCTTAGACTTTTTGCGCCGTGCCTTGAGTTGGTTGAGTAAGTCGGCCGGCTCTGGAAATTCTGCGACGGTCGGAGCTGAGTTTTTATTTGTTTGGCGATCGCGCCGCGCTTCCTTGAGTTCTTGCTCCAACATCTGCACCTTCAGTCCTAAATCGCCGTTGCGCTCGTGTAACTGATTCAGTTCTGCGTCCCACTCTGCAAGTTGCTTGTTGGCCGCTTTCAATTCAAGCCTGAGCGATTCATCGTTGCCATCGCTCAGGCTTTCAATTTTCCCAATCGTTCTTCAATCCCTGCTAATTTAGCCGCTAGCAATGTGTCTAGCTTACTGTCTAGCAAGCTGTCTAGCACTGGTTCAATGTCCGAAATTTCGGACACTTGTGTTNNNAACCCTCTGCTGCTGCGACATCTTTAATGGTTTCGAGTAAGTCACGGCGACCGTCTAATCTCAAGTTAAGCTGGCATCTGTCTGTCATGTCTAGTATTTGTCTAGTGGTTGTCTAGTTAGATGCTAGCACTGTGTCTAGTGCCTGTCTAGTGGTTGTCTAGTATTCCTAGATAATTAGCGTCAATTGTCTAGTATTTGTCTAGTACGCGCCTAGACACAAAAATCCCCCAGTTAAGGGGGATGGGATTGAGCCGTCAATTGTCAGGCTGAGCCTCTAAATTTTCCGCAGATCACAGAAGAGCATTGAGATTAATCATCCTTGGAGACGGATGAGTTCAGCAATTCGCTCACGGACTAACTCGCCTTCTCCCTCCAACCAGTTAGCGATAGTAGCAATGCTGTATTTCCGTCCCGGCGTATTCCATCCGAACATTTGAGTAAGCAGGGCTTGCAAATGTTCAGAACGGTACTCTGGCCACCAGATTAGTGCAATGTCTCGCATTTTTTCTGCGTCCTCTGGGCTGATAACTTCAGGTACTGATTCCACTGTCGGCTCTGACTTCGGCTTTAATGGGGACTGAGATTGCTGGGGTTGAGTGAGTATTTTTACCATTTTCTCGCGATCGCTTTGTGGCTGCTTTGAGAACCATTGCAAAAATTCTGTAAAAAGTGAAGATTCATCGCAAGGATAGCAAGGCTGTTTCTGCACAAGGGTTTCATCGCAAGTGTCATAGCAAGTCACTTGCGATGAACCTTGCGATGAAACTGGCTCTGTGCAAGGGCCTTGCGATACTTGCGATGAATTTACAAGTTTCAAGCCAAAAATAATTTTGTGACCGTAACGCTCCTGAGTATCAACGCGCCGCTCAATCTTGGGGAATAGTTCCCGCAAGCGCAAATACAAATCTTGAGACTTCTTCACTGGTGAGTCATAGGGCGATTCAGCTTCCCACGACTTTTTAGTTTTTTTGCCAGAGTCGTCAAAAGTCAGCCACCCATTCTCCTGATACCAATCCTCCAAAATTTTATAAAGGTCTCCAATGTAAACCTTGCCCTCTGGGTTAAATTCCAATCCAACCTCGCGGGCAAACTGCCACAAGTGCCGGCTTTCCTCCTGAGCTTCCCGCATCGCCTCACGGGTTGCCTTGTAGTCAATACCCTCAGCCAACAGCAGCGGCATCCGCTCCAACATCTTGTTGAGCATCGCCGGCGCAATCCGCTCCAGAATAAAGTCTGGGTCATCCTTAAAGCGCGGGTCAGCTTCTAACTCTCCCTGAGACGCCACAGCGCCGCGCTTGTAAGTTTTCTTAAAACTCAGGATGCCGTAACGGTCATCAATAGCAGCCGTCCCCCCGGTGATAGACGGCAGCTTATTGCAGTTGGCTAAGAAGATAGCCGTCGGCTTGTACTCATAGCTGTCCTTACCCTTGCGCTCAATATCGATCGGGTCGCCTGTGATGAACTGCTTAAGACTTTGAAGAGCGTCAAGATTCACATTTGAAGCATTCTCAGAAGCCCAATTACAGACACCGCCCTCAATGGTAGCCAGTGCAAATTTACGTCCACCGTCGTAAGCCTTGAAGTCTGACAGCGATTTCCCAGTCATCCCCCGTCCAAAGACAGCGGCTAACACAGCTCGCAGCGTATCTTTGCCGTTAGACCCCTCGCCGTGGCACAGCAAACCTTTTACGCCCCGTCCCGTCAGCTTGGAGCGGACAAGGTTCAAATTCAACGCAGCAGCAGCAGTCCGCAGGAATATCTCGCGCTGTGCCGGCTCAAGACACTCCAACAGGCGATCGCAATCGGCGCTATCAACATCAGGGTCATACTTGCCACCGACGTAGGTATAGACCTGGTTAGGGTCATGGGGTACAAGCCAGTGAGAGCCATCTGGATTAATTCTCACCACCCCGTTAGAGCAGTTCAAACCATCAGGATTAATCTTGTTTGGGTCAACCGCATTCCGATTCACAACCCAATTGAGAACCTCAGCGACGTTACTAGACTTGGCTCGGTTGTTGACCCAAACACCCTTTACCTTCTCTGCGTAGGTATTGAGCCAGTCACCGATACGACGCTTTTCCTCGGATTCCGATCGCAATTCGTAGTGACTACCTACATAGTGATAAAGCTGACCTCCAATAGACATCTCCCAAAAAGAAATAGTTTGCCGATAGCTCTTAAATTATAATGGAACTTTACCTCAAAAAATATGAGCCAGCTCCGAGAATATATTGAAAAACATCCATCCGAGACTCAAAGAGTGTTGGGTATA
>RDXH01000394.1 GCA_004292745.1 Oscillatoriales cyanobacterium
TATTTGGTTAAGTCAGTGTCTCTAACCCAACAAGCCATCAAAACATTGGCGAGGAAAACATAACCTGAGCAATCAGAGGACTTTCATGTCTAACTTTGTATTCGTTTTAGACACCAACAAACAACCACTTGAGCCAGTAGCACTCTTGACAAGCAAGACGATTGTTAAAACTAGCCCAAGCTGCTGTGTATCTCCGTTACCCGTTCACAATTATTCTGAAATATGCGGTTTCTCATCCAAAAAAGCAACCCACTCAATTAAAAATTGACCCAGGTTCTAAAACTACTGGGCTGGCGATCAATCGTGGCGATCAAGTTATCTGGGGTGCTGAGTTGACCCATCGCGGACAACAAATAAAAAATGACTTAGAATCACGTCGCGCCCTTCGTCGCAATCGTCGTAACCGAAAAACTCGTTACCGCAAAGCGCGTTTTCTTAACCGCACTCGAAAGCCTGGATGGTTGCCACCCAGCTTAGAATCCAGAGTGAAAAACATCGTGACTTGGGTCAACCGCATCTGTCGATATGTCCCAATTACAGGCATATCCCAAGAGTTAGTTAAGTTTGACCTACTTGCAATGCAGAACCCTGAAATATCCGGCAAGGAGTATCAGCAAGGTGAACTTGCGGGCTATGAAGTCAGAGAATACTTGCTCCAGAAGTGGGGGAGAAAGTGCGCCTATTGCGGTATTGAAAACTTACCTTTTGAGGTAGAACATATCCACCCAAAATCAAAAGGGGGAAGCGATCGCGTTTCCAATCTTACCCTAGCCTGCCGTGGGTGCAACCTTGCCAAAGGCAATCAAGATATTCGGGATTTCTTGTCCAAAAAGCCTGACATCCTGTCCCGTATTTTGAAACAGGCCTCACAACCTTTGAAAGATGCAACTGCTGTGAATTCAACCCGCTGGGCATTGTTCCAACAACTTAAACAAACAGGATTGCCAATAGAAGTTTCAACAGGAGGTAGAACAAAGTACAACCGCACTCGTTTAGAACTACCTAAAACTCATTGGCTGGATGCGGCTTGTGTGGGGAACGTAGAAGTGCTGCAAGTTTTCACGGATCAACCGTTGTTAATTGCAGCTAAAGGATGGGGCAGCCGTCAAATGTGTACAACCAATAAATACGGATTTCCTGTCAAGCACAGAACGCGGTGCAAAACGTTTTTTGGGTTTGGGACTGGCGACATGGTAAGTGCAATTCTTCCCTTTGGGAAGTTTGCAGGCACTCACGTCGGCAGGCTGACCGTTAGAGAAAGCGGAGTTTTTGAAATGAGAACGCCACTTGGCAAGGTTAGCCCAGTGCGTCATAAATACTGTAAATCAATCCACCGCAACGATGGGTATATGTATGTGTTTTCTACTTTTGTCCAATGAATCAGCGATTAGAGGCGTAGCGATCGGCTTGAGCGCTATTCCTGAGCCAGCGGTTCTGGGATACTTTGAAACTTTCAACAGGGGAGATTTTGAAGCAACGGCTAGTTTGTTTGACGCTGAGGGCGTTCTCCATGCACCCTTTGCAGATCCGATTGTCGGTCAAAGTGCGATCGCCACCTACTTAAAAACAGAAGCCCAAGGAATGAAGCTCCATCCGCAGCAGGGCATGAGTCAAACCTTAGAGGACGGCAACATTCAAGTTCAAGTTAACGGGCTGGTACAAACTGCTGTATTTAGCGTCAATGTAGGATGGTTGTTTATCGTCAATTCTCAACCAGCTATTGTTTCTGCGACGGTCAAGCTCTTAGCTTCTCCTCAAGAATTGCTAAGCCTGCGCCCCTTCACCAAGTTTTAGGCTCCATATCCTCAGTAAATCCACTTAATTAAGCCTAATCTACAGATAGCCCAAAAGCTTATACCAATTTTAAAAAAGAATGCAACAGTAGTCTTGTCCCTCCCCTTTATAAGGGGGGGTTAGGGGGGGTCAAAGATTGTTGCACGATTTTAGAGA
>RDXH01000153.1 GCA_004292745.1 Oscillatoriales cyanobacterium
TTTGGCGTAGTCAGGTAGTTTCATTTTGACCTCCTGACTATATATTACCATCTTTGCTTACTACTGCTTATAAGCTTAATGAAGTTTTACAATACTAAAGTCGCTGTAGACTCTCATGGCGTTGAATAATTCATGTTCAATAACTTACCCAGTTTTTGATATTTATCCTGATTCTGCGAAGGATTGAATTGGGGAATTTAGGAATCAATTGCTTTTGGTAAGACCGCAGATAATATCAAATAACAGTTTTTTAGTCAACCCCTATTTTTTTAAATAATCAACTTTAAGAATACGGATGAGTAAGTAGAAGGAAGAAGTCACCCCCCCCCTGCCCCCCACCCCCCCCTACCCCCCCCAAGGGGGGATGGGGGAAATTCAGGAAGAAGGAAGAAAACTTATGCAGTCAGCTTTTCGGTCATCCGTATTTTACGTTTAATTAAGTGGATTTACTTAATAAAATTATTGCAGCCGCAAATCTGCATAAATTATTGGCAGCATCTGGAGAAATTTGCCGGACAATTGAGATGTTTTTTAGCAGGATTTCTGATAAAATTCGATGATGATATCTGGTATTTGAAGGTATGAATATGTCTAAAAAAGCTGAAATTGCGTTGACGGCCGCAGAGCAATTGCTGTGGGATGCGAAGGCAAAAGTTAGAGTGCTGTTGAATTTGTGGAATGAGGGAGAAGGAAAAAGTAAGGTTAATCAAGGAAAGTTGACTAAGCTGATTGCGAGAACTAATGAGAATAAAAAGACTTATGAGTTGGTTTTGAATGAACTGGAGGACTCTGGGGCGATCGCCTATTTACGACAAAAAGGACGATCGCAGGTGGAATTGACGGCGAAGGGAAAAGAGGTTTTAGCGGCGGGTTTGAAAAATCGGGATTCTCTGTTTGAGTTTGATGGTTCTCAAATGGGTGCGCGGCTGGGAAATGCTTTGTTGAAGTGGATGCGACATGAGGATGGTGCGCTGGGTGTTGGCGTTGAGGCGGGGAAGGGGGATGTAGGGGCGATCGGCTCCTATGAAGAATTTATGTCTGTCGCGTTGAAGGTATACGACAGCTTGAACCGAGATTATAACTTAGACGATTTAGTGCCTATTTATCGGATGCGACGTGCGATCGGGGAAAGAGTTGCGCGATCGGAGTTCAATGAGTGGCTGTTGGATATGCAAGCTAATGACATTTTTCAGCTAATCGGGGGTGAAATGACAGATATCACGATCGATAAGGCAGAAGATTCAATCAAAACTGAACTGGGCGCACTCCGTTACTACGCCAAACGTCTAAGTTCTAAAAATTGACCTAAATCCTTTGGTAAATTCGTTAACCTCACACAAGAAGCTATGAATACTTCTCCTGTTTCCTCCCTAGAAGACCTTAACGCAGCTCTTTTAAGTCAAAACCCCTTTGCTAAACCTCCTTTTCTGAATGCGAGCGATGTTTGGGGAAACGAATTTTTTGATGTTGAAACAATAAATGCCCACGCCTCTGATGCTGTATTTCATGCACTCGATCAAATTCGTGCTGGTCAATACCCGACAACTTCGATCGCTATAACTGCTCAGGATGGCACAGGCAAAACTCACATTATTAGCCGCATCCGCCATCGCCTACAGGCTAAGGGAGGTGGATTGTTTGTCTACGCTAATAAATATGGCGACCTTCGGCAAATTAAGCAAGGATTCCAACGAATTTTAGCCGAAAGCCTGGGGAAAATTGGCAGACAAGGGGTGAAACAGTGGCAGGAACTAGCAACAGCAATGAGCAATGATGCTTTAAAGGCTGGTACATCAAATCCTAAAATTTATTCTCCTCCTGATTTAGTTGAGAAATTTAAAAAGGGCAAACCATCTCAAGTAAAGAAATGGATCAAAGAGCTTACCAAAACATTTTTGCAAGCCAAAGATGTAAGCGATCCAGATATTGTGAAGGCTATTTTTTGGACTCTTTCAGACGAGCAATCACTTTATGCAATCAAATGGCTGGAAGGTCAAGAGCTAGCTCAATACAAGTCCAACGAACTGGAATTACCCAGCCAGCGACAATCTTTTGATGCAGTTTTACAAATCTTAGATTTGATTAGTCACTACAACGAACTTGTGATTTGCTTTGATGAGTTAGACACACCTGATGCCTACGACGATATTAGTGGCTTACACATCAGCCAAATCGTTGCTAGCTTAATCAAAGATTTGTTTCAAAATCTCAACCGGGGTTTGATACTGAGTGTAATGATGCCTGCTCAATGGAGCAATAAAATAAAGCAGCTACCGGGTGGAGTGTTCAATAAGGTTTCTGCTCATGGAAATACGATTGACTTAAAATACATGGATGCAGAATCAATTGTTAACTTAGTTAGCTTTTGGTTAGACAAATATTATCAACTGCAAAACTTAATTCCTCCTGACATAATTTATCCATTCACTCAAATTCAACTCAGCGAACTTGGCAAAGGAAAACCTACTGTTAGAGAGGTTTTGAAGTGGTGCAGAGATCACTGTAAGCCTCCTATTGTGAATGCGAGTGACAACAATAAAGAACCCGATATTTGTAATCCTGTTGAACTTGCTTTCATCAAAGAGTTACAGGAAGACGTAGGAAGTTATTTAGAAGATAATTATTTGCTGGCTGATGCTATTTTATTTGGATTTCAGAGTTTGATTGGTCAAACGGTGGAAAGGGTAACAGTTCAGTCAGCCACAGATAAAGTTACGCAGCGCGGGCGCAAGGATGATTACATCAATTTCAAGGTAATTGGCAAAGACGGTGACAAAGATATAAAGATTGGAGTTGCAGTGCTTCAGTATTATGGTGGTAGAGGGTTGGGAGCAGGTTTAAACAGGTTAAATGATTACCAAACTTTTAATTTAACTCGCGGTTGTTTGGTGCGTTCTCAGAGCAAAAAGATTACTTCATATTTAGAGGAAAAGTATCTTGTACCGCTCATTAAACAGCAAGGTGGAGAATATGTCCCACTGAAAGAAGATGAAATCAAACCGCTGTTAGCTATTTGGGCTGTTCATCAGAAGCGCGAAGTAGATTATGGGGTGAGTGAGGAGGAAATTTTCAATTTTATTGCAGAAAAAGGTTCCCAGAAAATGCTAGGGGCTAGTAATCCTTTGCTTAAAGAGATTCTTAGCGATCCGTCCTATCAGGTTCCTACCGATCTGATTGAAGATGAACCCGTAACTGTAGCCGAGTCTATTATGGATGATCTATCTGATTCAGAAGAATTAGATAAGTCGTGCGATAGTTTACTCAGCCAGTTTAATTAAGGCTTCATCAACTATTAACTTTATATTGGATAACAATAAATCCATGTCGCTAGTCAACATTGACAAAGCTATCCGTTTGCCGGCCCAAGACGTAGAAGCTTTAATCCAAGGGCGAATGATTGCAGCAATAGTTTGGCGAAGCTTTGATGCTGGAGAAAAATATGCACTTTATCCAGCCGATAATTCTAATATGCCCTTGATGAAACCTAAGCAAATGAGCTTGTTTCCAGAGTCAGGACAATTAGAACTCCCCCTGGTAGTTTTAGATAAAGTTTCGATCAAAGCTTGGGCTAGGTGCGAATTGTGCCAAATGGTGAATGAGCCTGAATCATTAGAGGCTTTGTCGCGGTTAACAGTCTGGAAAACAGAGGCTTTACAGCAAATTCTCCAGCAGCGTCCTTATATTTTTGTAGCTTACCTGCGGGTTTATTTGCTGCCTCAGCCGCTGGAAATGCCAGTCCAATCTAGCGGCAATTTTGTATCTTTGCCGAAATCTCTAACTGTTACCGATTCCATGCCTGTGTTGAGCGATACTATCTTCGGTAAACGCCGTCAACAACTGGAAAAACTAGAGCCACCAGAGCATCCAGAATTGGAAGAGTTGCAAAGTGCATTAGTGAATTTATCAAAAACCAACCCAAACGCCAAACAACTAGACACCGAAATCAAAATATTTATCGGTTGGTCAGAAAATTCACCAATAGCAAAACCAGATCCTGATTTAGATTGGATTAAAACGATCGCACAAATCGGCAATTATAGCGACGGTTATACATTTGAAAAGTTAGTCCGCCAAAGTTTAGTCAAGCTAGGATTTGCCAATTCTAACACTAATCCTAAAGCTAGTCTCAATCCAGAATCAACAGGCGGCGCTGGTGGTTTGGACTTTTATTGCGAGACTCCATATCCAGTAGCAGGAGAGTGCAAAGCTAGCAAACATGAAAGTGTACCTAATAGTGTTACCGCTCAACTAATTCATTTAGGTTTGACTCACTTGGGTCAAGATAGGTTCAATCGATCGGTTAAAATTATTTTGGCGGCTGGGCCATTAACTAATCCAGCTAATCAAGCAGCTATTGGTAGTAAAATGAACGTCATCCGCCCGGAAACATTGCAAAGATTAGTTGAACTCAAAGCTAAGCAACCAGGTTCAATCGATTTATTACAGTTAAAACCTTGTTTAGAACAACAGCCGTTTGGTGAGGAAGCCGATGCTAAGGTTAATCGCTATATTGATGATGTGCGGGAAAAGCTTAAAGTGCGATCGCACGTTCTTTCTATTTTGAAAAAGTATTTAGAAACTACAGGTTCTAAAAGAGCCAGTGTTGATTCTTTGAGCGGTGCGTATTCAATGTCTAACCCACCCAAGCAATTGTCCCGTGAAGAGTTACACGAAATTTTAGTAGAACTTTCTTCTCCGCTGACAGGTTATGCAGGGCGAATTAAAGGAGAGAGTTTGGGGCGCGATCGCTTTTATTTCCTCCGCGACTTGTTATTAGATGATTGAGGTAGAATTGAGGCTATTGCCACTATTTCAACTCGTTAAACAGTATCAGGATCTACTCCTAGCTCCCGCAACTTAGCCGCCAATTTTTCAACGCGCTGACGTTCCTCTTGAAAATCTAGACGTTCCATTGCAGCTTGTTTAAGTTCCTGCAACCGCCTTTGTTCTTCTTTAATTAACCTTTCCACCAATGGCGGACACAGTATTTCATCCACTGATAATCTCAAATTAGGAAATACTACAGATACTATGTCCTCACCCGGCAAGTAATCTACGTGTGAATAAACCTCATCACCTTCGGGAACTGCTATAACTCGCACCCGCTGTCTGTTTTCTGTCGGATCAACTATGCAATATTCCGGCACGTTAGCTTGTTCGTACTCTCCTCGTTTAAGTATATAATCTGCGCGTCGATCTTTGCCAACGACTTCTATTAATAATAAAGGCGTTTCATCAAAGTCAAGGACGGCCCCTCCGGGTCGAGCAGCAACTTGTTCTAAAAGACTTTGAGTGCAAACAACTATATCAGGGATGCGGGATGAACTTTCTTCGGTTCTGACTCCCAAATTTCTTTTGACTACTAAATCAAGATTCTTTTCAGCTAGGTGACGCTGCAATTTATAAACCAAATACTCACAAATATTTATGTGTAGAATTGTAGGCATTGCTATTGGTATTAATTCACCTCTGTGCAGTTCATGTTTTACCTCGTCATCGACTTTATAAAATCGGTATTCTTCAAAGGTTAATGTGGGTGAATCATCAACTTGCTGGTCTGTCAAAACTGGCGCGATTGATTGAGACATATGTTTTCCTATGAGTTTAAATTGATGTAGTTTCCATTGTAGCTCAGAACCCAATCCCTCAAATATAAGTCATACTTTCTTCGTTTATTTAATTGTTGGTTGACTGAAATTAGCGCCCGTATAACCAGTAGTCAGCCAAACAATCGCCCTCACACCGTCGCGAACTGCTTTTTGCATGGGTTCGGGTTCTCGGCCCGAAGGAACAGCCACAGGCTTGAAACGAATACCTCTACTACCGAAAACAATCTCTCCGATGATCCAAGCTCGTCTCATGTGATCGTCTGATGTAATCAGATACAAGCTATCAATTCCCCGATCGCGCAACTCATCTACCAATGTGGTAAAGTTGGTCACAGTATCCACCGCTCTGTAGTCCAAATGCACGCGATCGGACCTAATACCCGCCTCAGAAAACACCCATTCAGCGAACTCAGGATTACTCCCAGAAGAAACCCAAATTGGTAAACCTGGATGTTTGCGAGCAAAATTAGCTGCAAACACCTCCCGTTCCGTCGCCCCACCCAAAACCAACAAAGCTTTGGGTTTTTGAAACTCGGCCTTGAGATGTTGATAACTAAACCAAAAAGCCACCAAAAGCGCTACTAGCAATCGAATTTGCTGTGAACTCCTCAAACGCTTGCGAGGTCGCTTGTTTAAATTGACTCTTAACCACATTTAAACCTATAAAAAATTTGTGTAGCTGACAAGGGAACCATAACAAAAAATACGGCACTTATAGCCTATTAACAGGAATTTAAATTTTAAATTCAAGAAGCGGCCATCATGCGGATATTTGATAAATCCCGTAGACAGAACTTTAAAAGAAAAGGGCAAAACCTAGACTTTGCCCTTTTGCTTTAAATTGTCCTTAATTTGTCTACGGGACTGGCCGGGTTCGAACCGGCGACCTAGCGCTTCAGATTTGTGTGAGTTTCCCCACTCTCTGGACTATTCCTTCACCGTAGGCTTGCGACCTTTAGGTGGTGGCCGTATGTTTAGGAGGTTTTATGATGTTTACTTCCTAAAGCCAGTCTCTGCACCTTCTCTACCAAAATTTTAGTATTAGTAGAGCTTGGCTCAAGATTACCTTATCCGTTGTCAGACTTAGGCTTCCTTGAGTTTGACCACATTCACTCCCAGAGTTTCCTACCAGGGTGCCCGATTCTTCAGGAGGCGCTTGCTCTATCCATCTGAGCCACAGCCCCAGTTGCTGAACCGTTTTGATTATAGCAGCTAATGTC
Source organism: Oscillatoriales cyanobacterium (assembly GCA_004292745.1). Taxonomy (GTDB): domain Bacteria; phylum Cyanobacteriota; class Cyanobacteriia; order Cyanobacteriales; family Microcoleaceae; genus Microcoleus; species Microcoleus anatoxicus. Next base: position 6,830 of record RDXH01000153.1, read on the forward strand.
GATTTTGGATTTTTAATTTGGGATTTAATTTCTGGGGGCCCACCAGGCCAAAAACCGGGTTTGTCGGAAAAATTGGGGATTAGTCTGAGGTATTGACGCAGGGTTTCGACTTCCCTCAACCACCAGGGTTTCGACTTCCCTCAACCACCAGGGTTTCGACTTCCCTCAACCACCAGGGTTTCGACTTCGCTCAACCACCAGGGTTTCGACTTCCCTCAACCACCAGGGTTTCGACTTCCCTCAACCACCAGGGTTTCGACTTCCCTCAACCACCAGGGTTTCGACTTCCCTCAACCAGCGGGTTTTTTTGTCTTAATCCTCTGTTTAATGATTTCCGCAAGCTGCAAGTCTTTGAGTAATGCTGACAAAGTTCTCTGCTGCGGTGAGTTGGCCTGCACCGTAACAAGCGCGCCGCCGCCATACTGTGATGGGGAGATGTCCAGGCGGGGCAGTTTCGCGGAAGGATAATTCCTCGTAATATTTCCAATTATCCTTGACTCGCCAGCCAACCCGATCGCAAAATTCCGTATATTTGCCCCCAACACTTTCCCAAATCTGCTGCTGTATGCTCAGCCCAAACCGTCCATCGCTGTATTGTTGCCAAAGTTGGTCGATCGTGCGAAGGTCTGTACAAGGAAAATTGTCAATATCCGCAGCACTGAGCCAACCTTCCTCTTCCCTCAAACTTATAGACAGCAAAATTTCCCAAGTATGCTCGTCAGCTTTCTGCCATTTTCCAGTTTTTAACAACTTTGTCAATGGGCGGTAGTCCATCCCGACTTCCGACAGCCGTGGAGTTTGCTCAGGCATTTGGCCTATTTTCTCTTCCAACCGTTCGAGAGTGCGGGAAATAGCTTCTGGGTTCAATTGTTCCAGACGGTACAAAACCCAGTCTAGCTGAGATTGGGTGTGCGATCGGGCGATCGAACTTTCCTGCAATTCCCCTTGCAACTCATCGAACTTTGTCTCCCAACTTTGTTGAGTGCAGGCAAATCCCCACATTTTTTTTGCCCACTCTAATCTAATTGCTTCTTTTTTTAAATATATTTTCGTAGGCTTATAACGCAACGGATAAGGTGTCAAATCCCAGCCACAAGTTGAGCAAAATACTGCTGTTTCTTCGACATATTCTGTATCGCATACTGGACATTTAGACATAGGAGAAGGAAGAAGGAAGAAGGAAGAAGGAAGAAGGAAGAAGGAACGCTCGCGAGCAAGGTCGGAGACGGCAATGCCGTTTCCTTACGCCAAAGTAATATTGTAGGGACAAAGGCTTTCGCCCATTGGTGTCAACAATCGCCTGAAAGCCCGCCAAGTCCGTTAGTCATCCCACAAGTCCTAAGCGGGGTTAAAACCCCTGGCTAATAGAAGACAGTCGGTTGAAACCGACGGTCGATTTGCCCCAAACCAATATACATCAACTAACTCTTCAGTCCTCTTTGAGAGGACTTTCGCTATAACTCCTTGGGCTCTTGGAGTGTCCCTACCTCTGATACAGCATATTGTAGGGCAATCCCCCCGTGGTTGCCCTCTCTCGATCGACCTAACAAGGCAAACGAATAGTAAACAAACTACCTTTTCCTAGCTCCGATTTTGCCTCTATTGTACCGCGGTGAGCTTCCACTATTTGGCGACACAAATGGAGTCCCAAACCAGTGCCAGATCTTTTGTGAGTTCCGGGCCCAAACCTTTCAAATAACTTGGCTTGTTCCGCTGAAGAAATCCCGGCACCAGTATCTTGAATTTCCACGATCACCCAAGCTAGTGGTTGGTTTTTGAAGCTCGTAAAATCGGGAGAATTTGCCGCTTTTAAGCGAACGTCTATGGAACCGCTGTCAGTGAATTTAATCGCATTTCCGATTAAATTTGTTACCAAACGGTACAACTCCAGGCGATCGCCGGGATACTTAGCAATGGGAGCACTTTCTGCACTTTCTGTCAAGTCTAAATTCACTGACAAACCTTTAGCATCGGCTAAGGGTGCGAGCTCTTGGGCTACCTCAGCGATCAGTTGTCGCAAGTCAACGGGTGCAAAACTTAGGGATTTGCCACCTGCTTCGTAGCGATATACTTCCAACAGCATATTTACCATATTAATCAGGTTTTTGTTGCTGCGAACCATCGTGCCGAAAGCCTCGTGCATGGGGAGGGAGATTTCTCCCAGAGCTCCTTGCTGCATTAAAGTTAACATTCGATCGGCTGCTACCAGTGGTGTCCGCAAGTCGTGAGCGAGTCGGGAGACAAAATCTTCTCGTTGAAGCGCGATCGAATTGCGCTCGTCTACGCTGTGTTTTAGTCGCAGGAGCGATCGCACCCTCGCCAGTAGCTCGTCCATTTCCACCGGTTTGCGGATGAAATCATCTGCTCCCATGTCCAACCCTTGCACTACGCTAGCACTGTCGTGAGCGGTGATCAGCAAAATCGGAATAAAGGGCAATTCTGTTTTTTGCCTAATTCTTTTAGTCACTTCGTAACCATCCATTCCCGGCATCATCACATCTAGCAACAATAAATCTGGGGGAGATTTTTCAATTTGCAGCAAGGCCGAAAAACCATTATCTGCACTACTAATTTCGTAACCTTCTTCTTCCAGAATTGTCTCTACCAATAAAACATTATCTGGAGCATCGTCTACAACCAGAATGCGATCTGCCTTGGTAGCATTCGGAACAGATAAATATTTCATTGAATTCTTGACCCGCTATTTTATAGTATTTTTTTGATGCTTCGCCACCATTTTTTCACACTTTGTAACTTTTGAGCTCTGTCGTAGGGAATATATAAATACATTCACAATATTTATAGATAAATTTAAAAATATTTCTACATTTTTGTACGTTTATGCGATATAATTTACTACTTTGTCGCCATAGTATGCACGCCGTCCCAATCATCGGGCGGAGAGACTTTCAAGTAATTTAGAGAGCGTTCGATGTGAACTTCAACAGGTTTATCCTTTTGTCTGATTGTCAAAGCAGCCTCAAAAAAACTAATAGCTTGTTGAAAATTTCTAGCAATATAAGCCTCACGACCATTTTTGTAAAGTTCCAAGAACCTTTGAGTTTCGCCGTCTATAGGTTCTGAACTACTTTGTAGCAATTCGTAAATACTAACGGGCTGATTTTTGCCTTTAACCCGCACCTTATCTAATTCTCGGACCCAAATGCGATCGCTACACAAACTGTAAGTAAATTCACTTAAAATTATATCGCAGCCATACTCCTTGGTAAGCTGTTCCAGGCGAGAACTCAAATTCACCGCATCCCCAATTACCGTATAGTCCATGCGTTTTTGAGAACCAATATTTCCTGAAACCACCTCTCCCGAACTAATCCCAATACCAAAACGAAATGGAATTTCACCGGGGCGAGAATCATTAAACTCTTTGAGCCGCTTTCTCATGTCCAAAGCTGATTTAACCGCCATCCAGCCATGAATTTCCGGGGGATTGAGCGGCAAGGGCGCGCCGAACACAGCCATTAAAGCATCACCAATAAACTTATCTAAAGTACCTTCGCAGTGGAAAACAGCCTCCACCATCGTCTCAAAATACTGATTGAGCAGAGCAACAACTTCCGATGCTCCCAAATTTTCCGTCAGCGTGGTGTAGCCACGAATATCTGAAAATAAAATAGTGACATCCTTGCGTTCCCCCACCATCAGGGCGTCATCACCCAAAGCCATCACTTGTTCCACGACTCCGGGAGTCATGTAGCGAGACATGGTAGTTTTCATCCGCTTTTCGCGGCTGATATCTTCGAGTACCACCAACCCCCCCCGCACGCCTCCTTCGGGATTAGTCAGGGGGTTAACAGTCAAATTCAAACTGCGTTCAATTACCTTAATTTGAGAACCGGAAATGGGGAGCGGACAGTAAGGGTAATAGGTAGCAGAATTATCAAGGGCGAATAGAGATTGGGAATTAGCTACTTGTAGCACTGCTAATTCCTCAGCCCAAGCAGCATTTTCGCCCCAAGCATAATAGGAATTAGGGTTATGGGGATCGGGAACTGCCAAAATATAATTTTCTTCCTCTGGTGAATGCAGGGATTTTTCCACCAAAAGTCCGAGGGTTAAACTTTGTTCGGGAACATAATGTCTAGCAGCATGATTCAGGCTGTCTTCGAGTCTAAATTTCAAATTTTCGATGGGCAAAACTTCCCAAACATAGCGATTTATCAGTTTTAGTTCCCAAAGTTGGGGATTATCCTTGGTTTTATCTTGATTTACCGGACAGCCCAAAAGTTCGAGAGCAGCCTCATTGATAGTCACAATACGGCCTTGAAAATCAGTGGAAATAACTGCATCAGAAAGACTTTGTAACATATCTTTCTGATACTGTTTTTCGACCATCATATTTTCAAACAATTGAGAATTTTGCAGTGCCATTCCCGCCTGGGAATTGAAAGCCCGCAGAAATTCTTCATCGGAATTAGTAAAAGTTCCTTGGTTTTTATTAATTAGCTGAGTTACGCCGATTAACTCACCTTTAGCATTATAAACTGGCATACACAAGACAGTGCGAGTGCGATATCCAGTTTGCTGGTCTGTAGTGGGGTCAAAACGGGGATCGTCGTAAGCATCTGTAATATTGAGAGTTTGACCTGTAGAAGCCACATAGCCGGCAATTCCCCTATTAGCGGGAATGCGGATTTTCATCATCGTTTTGCCATCAGCCTTGGCGACTTTTGTCCAGAGTTCGTTGGTTTCCCGATTTAATAAAAATAGCGTACTGCGGTCTGCCTGCATCAAGTCACGAGCTTGATCCATGACCGAGCGCAAAGTTGTTTCCAAGTCAAGACTTTGACCCAAAGTTGTCGTAGCTCTCAATAGTGCCGCCACCCCTCGCTGATTGCGAGCGACGACATAGAAAGACTGACAGCTTTCGAGAATAATCCCGATCGAATCTGCAAACACCCGAAACTGTTGTTCGTCCTCTTCGTCAAAAGGTACATCCCCTGCTTTATTCAAAAGTCTGACCACAGCTACGGGTTCAGTTTCGCTCTTGCTACTAAAGATTGGCATACAGAGGATGCTCTTGATTTGATAATCGGAAGGTTCATCTACTTCCGAATTGAACAGCTCGTGTTCTCTGGCTTCTACGACATTGATCGATTTTCCAGTAGTTGCTACATAGCCCAAAATACCTGCATCCATCGGTAAACGAACTTCTACAGGTTTGCCGATAGTAACATCGACAGTTTTGTGCCAAAGTTGATTTTTGCTGGAGTCCACCAAAAAAATTGTCGTCCTGTCTGCTTGGAGGATGAGACCAATTTTGACAGTGAAGGCATCTAAAAGTTGCTCTAAGAGACTTTCGAGGGCTTCATTGTTAATCAGATCCATCGCCCGGATAAATTGCTGAAATTCAGCCGTGATAAAGTCCAGCAGACAGACTAATTCAGGAACTGGCAGGTTCTTAACACGGGAGGTTAATGCTCCCATCAGATTGACTTGAGTCAGTGTAGCCAGAACGCTACCAGCATTGGAGAATGTCATGATTAACTGCTTTTTTCGGAGGGTAGAGTGACCACTTATCAAAAACTAGATTTTACTCGTGATTAAAATTTTGAGTTAATTTAACACTAAATGACTAGGTTAAGCCGATGTTTGTATTTTGGTAATTTGGGTTGTTCAGTAAATTTACTTGGGTATTTTGTATAAGCTTTGAGTGTGGCTTTATGTACTACCCAAGCTGGCTCTAACTGCCTGATTTGTTGATGTACTTTGGTCAGAAGTACATTGTCATCAGGGAAATGAGACATAATTATTATAGACATCGTTTTTTTAAGAACCCCAATCTTGATGATGACCAGTCAAAATCGAGGTGCACTTAAGTTAGAATACCCAATTAGCCCTATCTGCCAATTCACCATCGACTCAAAACCGCCAACGGGGAGATTAGTTCGCAGTTTTTTGCCCAATAGACAGTAATAGCATTGGGTTCCTGGTATTGATGTGTCAAGGTTTCAGCCCATGCAGCAGACGAAATACAGTCCGATCGAAGGCGTTTGATGTGACCCACACAATATTTTCAGGAAGCTATTCATAGTTTAATGTTAAACCAAGGAGGAGAATAGCTACGGCAATTGGATCAGTAAAAAAACTTGGACTCTCGACAGAAAATCCTCACCCAATCCCTACTGTAATAAATTGTTGTCAATCCGTCACGCCACAGAGGACAGGGACTCAGCAAAAATCACCGATTGATAGTAGCGCAGCAATTGTCCAGAAGCCGCGGCCCAACCCCAGCGTTCGGCTTCTGTGCGGGCGCTTTGGCGCAGATATTCCCGTTCTGCGGGGTTTGCAAACAAACGCTGGGTAGCAGTAGAGGCTCCCATGTCATCACTGGGGTCAAATAAATAGCCGTTAACGCCGTCAGTGACAATATCAGGAATTCCACCACTGCGTGCCGCCACTACGGGTGTCCCAGCAGCCATTGCTTCTAGGAGTACCAGGCCGAGGGTTTCGGTGCGGGAGGGAAAAATGAAGGCATCAGCAGATGCGTATGCAGCAGCCAATTCTTGGCCCTTGAGATAGCCGACAAAATTGGTGGGAGTGCCGGCAAAATATTGTTCTAGGGTTTGTCGGTGGGGGCCATCTCCCACGAGGGCGAGGCGCGCCCCTGGAATGGCTTCGAGAACTGGTTTAATAGCTTCGATTTCCTTTTCTGCACCGAGGCGGCCGACATAAAGTAACAGGGGACTATCGGGGTGATTTTGGGAAAGACGCGATCGCATTTCTCGACTAGCCAATTCGGGTACAAACATTTCCGTATCCACACCCCGTTGCCATAAGTCTACGCGATCGATCCCGTGACTTCTGAGTTCCTCCACCATCGCAGTGGAAGTACACAAATTCAGATCTGCTTGATTGTGAGCACCTTTAAGTAATTCCCACAATAAAGGTTCCAGCATTCCAAAACCGTAGTGGTGCAAATACTTAGGTAAATGGGTGTGATAAGAAGCTAAAATCGGAATATTGAGCTTTTTACCATAATATATGCCACCCAATCCCAAAATAGCAGGATTAACCACATGAATAATATCCGGTTTAAACTGCTCTAGTTCGCGACCGATCGCCGGACTGGGCAATGCCATTTTCAATTCCGGGTACATCGGCAAAGGCAAACCCTCAACACCATAAACCCTGGCCCCCTTGTATTCTGTAATGCCGTAATCTGGGGAAAAGATGAGAACCTGTTCGCCCGCCCGTTGTAAGTGGTCTACAGTGTGAATCAGCCTAGTGACAATGCCGTCTATTTTCGGCCAGAAAGTTTCAGTGAAAAGAGCGATTCTCATAATAAATTGTTTAGGAAACCGAAAATTGTGCCAGAATTTGACGACCTGTTTGTAGCCATTTACTCGCTTGATTTAAATAGAGTTCTGTTAGCAGCTTCATCACCAGTAATTAAGATATCTAATTTTTTCATTAACCGCAGAGGACACAGAGGACACAGAGCAAGAGAGCCAAAGATAGAAGGAAATCCATTCAGAACTTGTAAACCCTTCTCTTCCCTTCTTTCCTCTTCCTTCGCGCCCTTCGCGCCTTCGCGGTTCGTTAAAAAAAACTATTGCACCGCAGATATATACCAGAAATTACCGCCAAGAAACCTTGGGTAAAATCTGATTCTTATCGACCCTATGCTGATATTTTGTAGCAAAATTCAGCAGAGAATCAAGCAGAGAATCCGACAAATAATGCGGTTGCAAACCGAGGTCTAATAGATTGGTGTTTTTGGCATTGAAATAATGTTCTTCTTTCTCGACTCTCGGATTGTCCAGGTGATTGATTTCTACCTTTAATCCCATTGCCGTGCCTGCTTTTTGCACCAATCCAGCCAAGTCGCCGACGCTGAATTGTTCGGTGAATTGGTTGAAGACTCGGAATTGTCCAGGTTCAGCAGGAGTTACGATCGCCAATTCGACGCATCGCACGGTATCCCGAATGTCTAAGAAGGTGCGGGTTTGTCCGCCAGTTCCGTAAACTGTCAAAGGATGACCGATCGCAGCTTGAATGCAAAATCGGTTCAAAGCTGTACCGAATACTCCGTCGTAGTCCAAACGGTTAATTAACAGTTCGTCCATGCCAGTTTCTTCGGTGAGTACGCCGTAGACGACACCCTGATTTAAGTCAGTGGCTCTTAAACCCCAAGTTTTGCAGGCAAAATGGATATTGTGGGAATCGTGGACTTTACTTAAGTGATAAAAACTTCCGGGCTGTTTGGGATAGGGTAGTGTATCCTTGCGGCCGTTGTGTTCGATCGTAATATAGCCTTCTTCGATGTCAATATTCGGCGTGCCGTATTCGCCCATTGTCCCCAATTTCACTAAGTGACAGTCGGGGAAATCTTCGTGAATGGCATAAAGCAGGTTCAGTGTCCCAACTACATTGTTGACTTGGGTGAGGACTGCGTGTTCGCGATCGATCATCGAAAAAGGTGCCGAACGCTGTTCGCCGAAATGGACTACAGCCTCTGGTGCAAATTTTCTCATGCTTTTGCTGAGAAAATCATAGTTGGTGATGTCACCGACAAACAAGTCGATCGACTTACCCGTTAAATCTTGCCATCGCTGGAGTCGTTGCTGAATCGGTGCAATGGGAGTGAGGGTGTCGCTGCACAGTTCCAGATCCCAGTGCCGCCGCACAAAGCTGTCGAGGATGCCAACTTCGTAACCTTTGTTGGAAAGGTAGAGTGCGGTTGCCCAACCGCAATAGCCATCGCCACCAATAACCAGGACTTTCATAAAACAAAGGTGAATCTTGCTTACCAATACTGGGTTAATGTACCAGGTATTGGTGCATTCTGAACCTTTAATCAAGGGAGTTCTTTGCTAAATCGCCCCCGGTTTTTTTGTATTAAACCTGAATTTCAGTGGCGAAGCTAGCTCGACGGGTGAATTCAAAGGGACCGGCGAGGGCTCCCCAGACGTGGGCGTCGGTTTCTGGGTCTCGCCCGCGATCGTGACTAATAAATTTTTCTCCATCAATCTCGAATTCGCTGTCTAGATAGGTGTTTTTGCCCTTTCTGACCACCATACAGCCTTTTCCTGGTTCAACAAACCCTTTAAAGCTGTGACCCGTCCAGTGCGTAATAAAGGTGCACCCCGGCATTAGTTTAAATTCGGCTTTTTTGAGTTCTTGCAGCTTTTGCAGATCGCGCGAGGCGCCGTAGAATTTTTCTTCGTTTTCGATCGCGTAATTTTCGATATCGATGCGATCGCCCTTCGGCACTAATTTTAACACTCGGACTCGGTACGGGGAGTTGAGTTCGATGTCATAGGCTTGTTCTAGATAGAGACTTACGCCGTCCAGAAGTTCCACGGGTAGGGGTCTCATACAGACGCGGATGTGGGCGAAGAAGGGCGGATTTTCAAAAGCTTGGGCTTGGTTGCTGAAGTCGGAGGCCATCCAGCGGGCGAGGGTAATGATATCGGTGGAATGAGACATTGCGATTTGAGATTGAGGGAAGTAGAAATTATTTTAGGAGAAAATGGATTGCATTATTACCATGAAACTAGAACCAGTCGAATCTAGCATGATCCAAGCTGTGGGTTATGACGAAACAACCTCTACCCTCGAAGTTGTTTTCAATAGCAGCAAGACATATCTATACTTTGAAGTTCCCAAGACTGTCTACTTGGAACTGATGGAATCTGATTCCAAAGGTAGTTATATGCTATCTGAGGTTATTAACTGCTTTCCCTACCAACAGGTGAAGAAACGGCGACGATAAGTACGACATTAATCTAGGAATTTTGAGCATTTTATCGTGTCTAAAATCTCAAATTACGAAGCATTGCAAGTGAAGACAGCATACTATAACTGTATATTTCAAAAACTGCTGAAGCTTCCTCCAGCAGCCAAATCGGAAACGCAACAGTTTGAGCCTTTTGGAAGAAGGTAAAGAAATTGTCAACAATGCTATGTTTATGCGACCTTGGACTCAACAAAGGTGGGCGGATGAAATAGGAATATCTTTATCGACCCAAACAAACTAGCAGAAATAGAGGTCGCCCTCGTTCACTTGGAACATCTTTTGCGCGACAATTGTACGATCACCCTCGTGCCCGATCAAAATTCCCTAGCTGTAACCGGAAAGTTTAGCAAAGATCAAAAACCACAAATTGATGTGGCGATCGTGCACATAGAAAAGCTTTTGCTAGAACATTACATCACCTCAGATAAGTCATCTTCTTATCCTCAAGGCGAATAAACCTCTGATTTAGCCTATTTGTACCTCCTCAATCTTCCAAAATCTCAACCAAATCTTCCATAGTTACGTCAAAGGCGCGGGCTATTTTGTAGACAGCAGAAAGATCTACTGTGTTTAAAGCATCCCGCCTCCCGTAGCTTTTTACCGTGTTGTAGTTGACTCCGGATCGATCGGCAACTTCTTTGAACGTCCAACCTCTTTGCTCAGCTAGTTCTCGAATCTTCAGTCTAACGTAGCCCATATTTGGCTTGACATCGGTGCATATATACCCGACAATATCTATGTACACTAAAAACGATCGCCCTCCGAGCCTCGAAAACTTAAGGGCGATCGCCTTTTCTACCAAATCCCGCTTTCGGCGGGGAAGGATTACCCTATGATACCAACATCAAAGCCCAAATTAAACACTCATCCCTGGTGTATCGTGCGGCAATTGCCAAATATGCAGCGATTGGTGGTTGCAAGGTTCCACCGCCGCGGTGATGCTGACGGATACATCCAGATTTTACGGCGTTTGTTGCCCCAGGCTAAACACGCGATCGTTTTTGATACGACAGGGGCCGAGAAATTGCCCGAAGTTCGATCGGCTGAATTAGAACTAATTCTGTAATTGATGAAGAGCGATCGAGTTTTATAGCAAGTGCGATCGCTCCTTGATTAAATTCAAGAGAAGTATTTATGCCCTAAATCTACTGGTAAAACTAGAAATATTTGGCGCAAATACTTCGCCCAAATGTTACTTTGACCAGAGGTTACAATCCTCTGGTTCTCGCATCTAAATTAGTAAATTAGATGAGTTTGACAGCCCGCAGACCAAACATTAACACTGTCGCCAAGCCCAGCATTCCGCCGAAAAGCCCAAAATAAGTTATTGCTCCGCTAAGAGTCATTGCAATTTCTCCAAAACAATCAATAAAAAGACATATAAGAACTATAATCTAAAATCTATAATCTAAATTAGATAAATATGCAATCAGTAATTAAAGTTGACTTGGGACCACAATCTTACAATATTTGCGTGCGATCGGGCGGTTTAGACGAACTCGGCACTATGCTTGGTGGGCTGAATTTGGGCAAAAAAGTGCTGCTAGTGTCCAATCAGTCGATTTTTCGGCATTACGGAGAAAAGACGGCTGCTGCCCTGGAATCGGTTGGTTTTCATGTCGGTAACTGTATTCTACCACCAGGGGAACAGTACAAAACTTTAAATTCGGTGCAGAAGATTTACGGCGCTGCTTTGGAAAACCGCTTAGAACGTTCTTCGACGATGGTGGCTTTGGGTGGCGGAGTGGTTGGCGATATGACGGGTTTTGCTGCTGCGACTTGGTTGCGGGGAATTAATGTTGTCCAAGTTCCGACTTCTTTGCTGGCGATGGTTGATGCTTCTATTGGTGGTAAAACCGGGGTCAATCATCCTTTGGGGAAGAATTTAATTGGGGCTTTTCATCAGCCTCGTTTGGTGTTAATTGACCCGGATGTGCTGAAAACTCTGCCGGCGAGGGAGTTTCGTTCTGCGATGGCTGAAGTGATTAAGTACGGGGTGATTTGGGATGTGCAATTGTTCGAGAAGTTGGAGAGTTGCAAGCGTTTGGATCAGATGCGCTACGTGAAGGCAGATTTGCTGGCAGAAATTTTGAGCAGGTCTTGCCAAGCTAAGGCGGATGTGGTAAGCAAGGATGAGAAGGAGTCTGGTTTGCGGGCGATTTTGAATTACGGACATACCATTGGCCATGCGGTGGAAAGTTTGACTGGTTATAAGTTGGTGAATCACGGGGAAGGTGTGGCCATCGGTATGGTGGCTGCGAGTCGGTTGGCTGTGGAATTGGAAATGTGGGACCAAGAGTGCGATCGACGTCAGTTAGCTGTGCTGGAAAAGGCTGGTTTGCCTACGAAATTGCCCGCTGGTATGGATGTTGAGGAAATTTTGAAGACTTTACAATTGGACAAAAAGGTGCAGGATGGTAAAGTGCGGTTTGTGTTGCCGGTGCGCTTGGGTGAGGCTGCGGTGAGCGATCGCGTGGATGGAGATGTGATTTTACAAGTTTTGAAGGAAATGCTTTAGGAAGTCATTAGTCAGTAGTCAGTAGTCAGTAGTCAGTAGTCAGTAGTCAGTAGTCAGTAGTCAGTAGTCAGTAGTCAGTAGTCAGTAGTCAGTAGTCAGTAGTCA
>RDXH01000154.1 GCA_004292745.1 Oscillatoriales cyanobacterium
TCTTCCTTCTTCCTTCTTCCTTCTTCCTTCTTCCTTCTTCCTTCTTCCTTCTTCCTTCTTCCTTCTTCCTTCTTCCTTCCTTCTTCCTTCTTCCTTCTTCCTTCCTTCTTCCTTCCTTCTTCCTTCCTTCTTCCTTCTTCCTTCTACTGACAACTAATAACTTTGATAATTTTTTCCCCAGGATTGAGGTCAAAAACTCTCTCACCAGGAGCATCCTTGCCCCAAAAAGCAATAGCATCAGTAGCCGATCGCACAAATCGGCCAGTATTAGTTAAAAGTTTGACATCACTACCAGGAACGAACCGCAGCAAGCCAACCAAAGTATCTTTAGGTTCTGCGAAACGAAAAGCTTGGGTGCCGATTTCACCGCGGTTAGTCAGTCGGACAGAACCGGCGGGCATCCGTTTAGCCCAACCCAACTCTGAAAATAGCACCAGACTGTCATCGGGGTCGAGAGTCACACAACCAACCAAATCTTCTTGTTTTCGCAGCCGCGTGGCTTGAGAACCCTGGGCTGCGCGGCCCATAGGTGGCAGTTGTTCGTCATTGACCTCAAAGCGGAGGACTCGGCCTCCCGTTGTGGCGATGGCGACTTGTTCGCCGACTTTAGTAAGACTAGCCCAGCGCAGTCGATCGTCTTCCTTGAGCTTAACAAGAGTCACACCGCGATTAGTCAAATCCGCAAATTCTGAAAGTGGTAGACGCTTAATTTTACCTTGGTCAGTCAGGGTTACTAAGTCCGTCGCTTCGGAATTTTCCGGCAAAATAAAGTGTGCGACTGTGAGTTCGGACAAAGTGCGACCGGCACTTTCTTTGGTAGCCGATGGCGAAAGTAAACTGACGATGGGGGTGCCTCGATCGCGCCCACTGCTAGTGGGAATATCAGAGACTTTCAGGGGATAAGCCTTACCACTAGGAGTTAAGATGACTAAATTGCGATCGGTTTTAGTTGGGGTGGCCGTGACAATAAAATCTTCATTTTTTTCTAAAGCTTGAAGCGACTTTTCCCTACTTTTAGGACGGGATCGATCGCCCGTTGGCAGCCGCCGCACGTAATGTTTGTGAGTAAACTCAACAATAGTTTCCTCGGCCTGGGGCAACGGAAATAGGGTAGGAGGCGCAGTTAATTCTGTGTCAGACGGGAGTGGGGATTTTTGCTTGCCAGAACCTTTTTGTTCGCTGTTAGCAGCAGGTGCCAGACCATTAATCAATTTAGTACGGCGCGGGTCTGTATGCTTACGTTTGAGCGATCGGAATTCTTTCTTCAAAGCCTTCAAAAGTTCATGTCTGTCGCCCAAAAGCCGCTGCAATTCTTGAATTTTTACCATCAATTCATCCAACTCGGACTGCAAATTTTGTCTTTCCAAACCAGTCAGCCGACGCATCGGCATGGACAAAATCGCATCAGCTTGACTTTCGGTCAAATTAAGGCGAACTTGGAAATTGGCTTTAGCAGTGGTGCCATCGGGAGCATTTCGGAGAATATCGATCGCCACATCAAGATTTGTCAAAGCCAACATTAAGCCTTGGACAATGTGACAGCGGCGTTGGGCCACCTCCAACTCGTAATTGTAGCGACGGGTGAGAGTCACTTCCCGAAAATGCAAAAATTCTTGCAACAATTGTCTGAGAGTTAACTGTCGGGGTTGACCGTTGACAATTGCCAGCAAAATCGCGCCAAAATTACTTTGCAAGTCAGTTTGTTGGTAAAGACGAGCTAGAACTGCTTCTGGGTTAGATTCGCGCTTAAGTTCGACCACAACTCGAATACCCTCGCGATCGCTTTCGTCCCGCAAATCAGCAATCCCATCAAGTCTGCCAGCATTGACCAAATCCGCCACCTTTTCAATCCAAGCGGCCTTATTGACCTGAAAAGGAAACTCCGTCACCACCAGCGCCGTTTTAGTGCGTATTTTGCGATTACCAGGCACTTCCTCCACCCGAACCACACCCCTGACCGCAATACTGCCTCGCCCCTTAGTGTAGGCATCAATAATGCCCTCTGTAGCAATGATTTCGCCACCTGTGGGGAAATCCGGTCCAGGAATTAATTCCAGCAACTTCTGATCCGAGAGTTCCGGGTTTTCAGTCAAAGCAATTAAACCGTCCACCACCTCGCCCAAATTGTGTGGGGGAATATTAGTTGCCATGCCCACGGCAATGCCAGTACAGCCATTGAGAAGTAAAAAAGGCAACTGGGCGGGCAAAACCGTAGGTTCCTGCTGCGAACTGTCAAAATTAGCAGTAAAATCAACAGTGGCATCACCGACCTGAGTTAGCATGGCTTCATGGGCGATCGAAGCCAGTCTGGTTTCGGTGTAACGCATGGCAGCAGCCGGATCGTTGTCCACAGAACCAAAATTGCCGTGACCCGCCAGTAAAGGATAGCGGCTCGAAAACTCTTGAACCATACGCACCAAAGCGTCGTAAACCGATTGGTCTCCGTGGGGGTGATATTTTCCCAAAACATCTCCCACTACTCTGGCACACTTGCGGTAGGGGCGGTCTGGTGTCAAACCGAGTTCGTGCATCGCGTACAAAATTCGGCGGTGAACGGGTTTTAAACCGTCGCGGACATCAGGCAAAGCTCGCCCGACGATCACACTCATGGCATATTCAAGGTACGATTGCTGCATCTCGGCGTGCAGAGCCGTAGAAATTACTTGCCCGGAAAGTAGGTTTAGTTGTTTAGCCATGAGTCCTTATGTCCGTTAATTCCTGAGTGCTAGGGCAAGAGTCAAGGGGCTCGTAATGGTTGCCTATCTGAGCGTGAAAACTGTTTGTCGCTCTTGGAACTGAAAGTTCGACAAAGCCACCAATCAGGGGGATAAAAATCAACTTAACTTATGAAAAAAGAATAAGAGTGCCGAACACTGGCAACACTTGCTTTTTACCCTCCACTCTTACCCTAACCTCTATGTTGCCTTCAATGGCGCCTACCTTTTTATTTACAGGATATGTGAAAACAATTTCTTTGAGTTCGCTTCTGCACAGACTGCATCGGCTAAAATTTTTGAGTGCCCGTGCATCTATTCAGCCTATATACCAAACCTCAGAGACAAGTCAACAATTAATTGAACGATGCTAGGGTAAAGCCGATCGGTTACTATGCCAACATAAGTGATACCAGCAGGACTAAACATTGCTTTATTCTAAAAGCAAGTAGGAAACAAACAGTTATCAAATACGGGTTTTGCAGAGTTCCCGGCCTATGGCACTAAAAACACTGCACGATTTGACACTGTTTCGAGGCTATTGAAGGGAAGTTGCAAGCGATCGCAAAACCCAGATAACCAAGCCCAGTGCAGGATTAGCCAAGGGGGAGGCTAGTTAACAGAGGGAACTGTGGCGCGATCGCGGGCAGGTTGTGAGACCTGAGATGAAATCTGCGACGAACTGCACCTTGGGGCTGGAATTTGCCCACCCAAGGTGCAGTACAAAAAGTCCACCATTGCCTGACAGACTCTGGGAGGGCGGATATTTCCTCAAAAGCCTGCAAACAATCGGCACTCCCACCTGCGTCACCAGCGATTTCTCCTAAAAAGATAGCCAAAAACCAGCAAAATGCCTGTTTCACAACAACTACCGGAAACATATAACCGACTAAAAATACGCACAGCCACTTCTTTGGAACCGCTGGCGCAATGCCTCGATCGCAGTGATGCCTTGAGAATAGCGTTGCCCCATAGAACTGTAGAAGAGGCTGAGGGGTTTGAGGAGCGTTTTCTGTTCCGGTCTGAACATACTGAGTTTTTTTCACTTACCGAATACTTTTATGAAAACCGTTCTGATTGTAGAGGACGATTTAGTCAATGCTCGAGTCTTCTCCAAAATTTTAACCAAGCGAGGAGGCTTAACAGTAAAGCACACCGAAAATGTTGAGGAAGTGATGCAAATTGCTTCTAACGGTGAGGCAGACTTGATTTTGATGGATGTGTCTCTTTCACGCAGTGTGTATCAAGGCAAGGCTGTTGATGGCATCAAAATCACTCAATTGCTGAAGGCAGACCCCCAAACAGCTTCTCTGCCAATTATTTTGGTAACTGCTCATGCTATGGCTGGGGATAGGGAGACTTTTATGGACCAGAGCGGTGCTGATGGTTACATATCCAAGCCAGTAGTAGACCATCAGCTATTTGTCGATAAAATCAAGGCACTGCTGCCAAAGGAGTAGCGACAAACAAGAAAAATACTTGAAGGGAAGAAGGCAAAAAGTTAGGAAAAAGAATAATATAGCAACCGCCAACGCTATTAGACATCTCTTAAAAAGACTGTCAAGAACAGGCAGGATGCCTGTTCCACAATAATTATGGGAGAAGTCTATTAAACCCCTTTGACCCTTCGACCCTTCGACCCTTAGACCCCTTCGGCTAGGTAGTTTCGGCCCTTCGACTACGCTCTGAGAACAACGAACAATGACCAAAGCGCCTGGGCGGTTGCTATACATTCAAAAATTGCCACAAAAATTCAAAAAAAGTGCCAATAAAGAGACAAAAAACTATAGGAAATTCCTTCTCCATCAGCACAGCCATTTAATTTTCTTGTAGGGGCGGTGTCAAGAGTGCCCGTCTGCGAACCCCCCGTGCCCCCAGGGCTGTTTCATTCTCAAAAAAAAAACAATGATGGGGAAGAATACCCACCCCTAGACCCTCCCAGGAGGGGTTAGGGGTGAGTTCCCTCCCAGGAGAGGTTAGGAGTCAGGGCTGTTTCATTCTGGTGACAAATCATAGTTTTGTAGGGGTAGTGCCAAGAATACCTACCCTCTTCGTCCACGATTTTGTATGTGTTTCAGAGATTGGGGCGGGCAAGTACACACCATCCACTACCCATACAAAACGACATCTTGGACAGAGAGAGCAACCGGGCACGGAATTACCCCCCTACAAAACGCTATAGGCAAATCGATCGCATAAGCCTTGCCTTAGTAGAGACAATGCCAACAGTGCCGACGAAATTAGTCCTCATCGTCATAGTCATCCCCAAGCTCAAAGTCATCATCCCCGATCGCCCCCATCGCATCATCATCCACATCCGCCACAAAATCATCATCCCCAACCTCAACCTCCTCCTCAAACTCATCATCCACCTCAACATCCGAACCAGAACCCACACCAAACCCAGACTCGATCGCATAAGCACGACGAGCCGAGCGATCGTCCAGAACCGCCCCCTCCGACAAACCCCGAACATCCTCATCATCAAACACCCCACCATCCAGAGAAATATCCGCACTTAGCTGATCCTCATAAGCATTGAACCCCGTACCAGCCGGAATCAAACGCCCAATAATCACATTCTCCTTCAACCCCCGCAACCAATCAGACTTACCCTCGATCGCAGCCTCCGTCAACACCCGCGTCGTCTCCTGAAAAGAAGCAGCCGAAATAAAGCTATCAGTATTCAGAGAAGCCTTAGTGATACCCAACAACACAGGAACATAATCCGCCGGCGCACCGCCAGTGATAGACATCGCCTCATTCACCTGTTCCACCTGTCGCAACTCCACCAGCTCCCCAGGAAGCATAGTAGTATCGCCCCCATCCTCCATCCGCACCTTATTAGTCATCTGTCGGACAATCACCTCAATGTGCTTATCCGAAATATCAACCCCCTGAGACTGATAAACCGCCTGCACCTCATTCACCAACAAAGTCTGCACCTGCTGGAAACTCTCCAGAGCCGCCTCAAAAGTCGGTTTCCGCTCCTTCAGCACCTGGAAATAAACCTCCAGAATCTCATGAGGATTCGCCGGCCCATCAGTCAGCGCCTCCGCAGCACCCACCCGCTGTCCATCAGAAACAATCGGATTCTGACCAGGGAGAAGAGGATACTCCTCAATCCGGCCATCATCCTCCACCACTCGGAGCTCCACAACATCCCCATCAGCCTCCACCTGAGCCACCCCAGGACGCTTCGCCAAAATACAAGCCTCCTTCGGCTTCCGAGCCTCCAGCAACTCCTCAATCCGCGGCAAACCTTGGATAATATCCCCCGTCTTTGCCCGCTCAAACACCAAAATCACCAAATTATCGCCCCGCTGCACCAAATCCCCATCATCCACATGGAGCACCGCACCAGCCGAAACTCGATAGGGACGCGCGATGCGCAGCATAATTTTAGTTGGCTCATCAGGAACAGTCCCAGGAGTAACTTTCATCACCTGACCAGACTCCTCCAGAAAAAACCCAGGCACCACCTCAGTACCAGCCACCAACAACTCTCCAGGACCCACCTGGGGAGTACCCACCACATCGATCGTCACCGCATCCACATCCCGCATCACCAAAAGTCGGCGCACCGGTTCCCCAATCTTTTCCCGAATCCCCCGGACAGTCCCCGCCTCCTTACACAAAATCTCAGTCCGAGCCACCACAGCCCCAGGCGCAATCTCTTGACCATCCTCCACCAGCAACCTCGTGTGAGTGCTCCCCTGAGTTGGGTCCGCCGAAACATCCCGGCGCAAAGCCAAAGACTCCAAAATCACCAACTGGAGACGCAAAGGCTTCGATCGCCCTTCCCCATCCTCATCCAGCATCGCCAGAGCCCCATCAGACTCCGCCCCATCCAACCGCCACCCAGGACCAGAACCATCGGCCCCAAAAGCCACAGCATCCACCTCATCCGGCAACAGCTCAATATCCGCCGCCAACTGCGGAGCATCCGTCCCAATCTCCAAAATCAACTGAGTCCGCAACAACTCCAACCCATCCACAGACTTCACCCGCTCCCCATCCTTATAGGGCAACCGTTGAACCGCCCGCAGAGCAATAGATTCATTCAGCGCCGTCTGCGAAGGCACCGGAGGGCGATCCGGCACAGGGAATTCCACCACAGGCCGCAACAACAACGCAGGACCCTCCGGAGTCTCGATATATTCCGCATAGGCCAACTCCTCAGCAATCAAACCAGGCACAACCTCCTGACCCGCATTCACAATTTGCCCCTCACCCAGAGCCAACAGAGGGCGATCGACAGCGTGCAACTCCCCAGGCTTAATCACAATTTCTCGCAAAATATCATTCTTCTGAGTCACCTCCACAGCCCCACTGGTTTGGCAGAAAATATCCTTCACCACCTCAGTCCCAGCCTCCACATACTGCCCATCCTCCACCAACAGCAGAGAAATATCTTTGTTTACCTCATGGCACTCCTCCGGTATCCACAGCAGAGTGCCACCCTTCACCACCTCATAGCCCAGCTTCGCCTTCCCACGCTTGTGCACTTCCACCCCGGCGTATTTCACAATGCCCCCCGTAGCAGTGCGATAGCTATCATCCAGCAACTCCGCCACCACTTCCCCATTAATCACCTTACTCCCCGGAGTAGTCTTCAGCGAAAAACGTTGATTAGAAGCAGTTTCAATGATGTAATGCTCTCGCCCTCCCATGCTCTCTTGCCTCACCACAGCCTGGTCCAGCAACACCTGTGCCGTAATGATTTCTATTTCCCTAGAGTCAGCAATGCGAACAACACCACCATGCTCAGATATCAGCTTAGTCTCAGCAATCACGCTCTGGGCCCTTATCCGATCGCCATTCTTCACCGCCGGCTCAGCCCCCGGAGGCAAGTTATACACCTCCCCAGAAAGAATCCAAACCAACCCCCCCTTACTAGCCGTCCGAGTAGTATTACCTTGGCGATCGGTCTTCTCTTCCGGAATAATGTCAGCAAACCTCGCCTCCCCAGCCAAATCCGAAGCCACATCAGTCGTCACCTTCTCCGTCGTCTTCTTCGCAGCCCGCCCCGCGATCGGCACCTCCGCCAAAATCTGACCAACCTTAGCCCGCTGTCCATCCTTCACCATCACCGTCGAACCCTGGGCGATCGCCAGTTCAATCTTCAGCCTCTGATTCTTAGCCCCAGACTTTCCTTCCTCAAAACCCTCCCCCTCCAAAATCAACTTGCCACTACTTTCCGCCACCAGAGCTTCCTCCCCATGGCGAGTACGGAAAGCACGAGTCCGCAGATTCTTGAACCTCACCACACCTGGGAATGGTGCCCGTTCCTGCTTAGCAACCTCCCCAGTGAAGACCCCCCCAGTGTGAAAAGTCCGCATAGTAAGCTGAGTCCCCGGTTCCCCAATAGACTGAGCCGCAATAATCCCGATCGCCTCCCCCATATCCACCATCTTCGAGTGCGCCAAACTCCAGCCATAACAGTGCTGACAAACCGAACGAGTAGCCTCACAAGTCAAAGGCGATCGCAAAAACACCTCCGCCACCCCAGACTTACCAATCTCCAAAGCCAACTCCTCAGTAATCGGCTGATTCCGCACCGCCAGCTCATTCTCAAAAGCCACAACCTTCCCAGTAATCGGATGAATCACATCCGCAGCAAACACCCGGCCCAGCAGCCTCTCCCTCAGCGGAATCAACACCGTAGCCCCATCCATCATCGGACGCACCCGAATCCCCCGCATCGTGCCACAATCCACCTCCCGCACAATCACATCCTGAGACACATCCACCAACCTTCTGGTCAAATACCCAGAATCCGCCGTCCGCAGAGCCGTATCCACCAACCCCTTCCGAGCCCCATAGGAAGAAATAATATACTCCGTAACCGTCAGCCCCTCCCGGAAATTAGTCTTAATCGGCAAATCAATAATCTCCCCTTGGGGGTCCGCCATCAACCCCCGCATCCCCACCAACTGTCGCACCTGAGAAATATTCCCCCGCGCCCCAGAAAAAGCCATCATATAAACCGAATTCAGCGGGTCCGTCGCCCGGAAATTCTTCACCACCTCATCCTTCAAATCCTCCGATGTACTATTCCAAGTATCAATCACCTTCTGGAACCGCTCCACCTCAGTAATCTCCCCGCGAGTATACCGCTGTTCCGTAATCCGAATCTCCTCCTCCGCAGCATCCAACAGCGATCGCTTAGAAGGCGGCACCTGCAAATCATCCACACTAATAGAAACCCCCGCACGAGTCGCAAACCGAAAACCCAAATCCTTCAACTTATCCGCCATCTGGGCCGTCCGCGACGTACCATGATGCGTAAAAAACCAAGAAATCAACTTCTTAAGACGGCCCTTATCCACTACACGATTGTGAAAAACAATACCCTTATCCGTTGTCATTTTGTTTATCCTTAAATTACCTAAATTGTTTGCAAACTTTCACCAACTCAAACCAATTTAATGGGTCGTTGCATATATTTCGATCCCCCTCGCATCCCCCGGACACCAGCGGAACTTAGAGAAGAATCTTGTCCCCCCCGGACACCAGCAGAACTTGGAGAAGAATCTTGTCCCCCCCTTATTAAGGGGGGTTAGGGGGGATCGGAATTCACGGAGCAGCCTCATAAAAAATTGGTATCAAACCGTCCGTCACCTTTTTTTTAGCAAACAGTTGACAACTGACTCCACATCAACCATCAACCCTCGCCCTAATTATTTATCACCGACAAAATCGTCTGATGATAAATAACCCTCCCCGGAGTAGTCCGAATATATTGATTAATCACATTCCCCTGTTCATCCTCCCGAACCCGACGAAACTTATACTCCTTAGTCACAATTCCCCCTGGCGATCGCTCCATCTTCAGCGGCTCCCCCTCCGGTTCCTCACTCTCCATCAAACCCTGGAACCTCACCCAAACATAAGAATGCAAATCCACAACCTTCTGCTCATAAGCAACCACCACATCATCCAAATTCGCAAAGAAACGACCAGCCCCCTTCTGCCCATGGGGATTATCCGCCGTCAAGTAATAGCAACCAAGCACCATATCCTGCGAAGGAGTCACAATTGGTCTCCCAGTAGCCGGCGACATAATATTATTAGAAGCCAACATCAACAACCTCGCCTCCGCCTGAGATTCCAGCGACAAAGGAACATGCACCGCCATTTGGTCCCCATCAAAATCCGCATTAAAAGCCGGACACACCAAAGGATGCAACTGAATCGCCCTCCCATCCACCAGAATCGGCTCAAAAGCCTGAATCCCCAACCTGTGCAAAGTAGGAGCCCGATTCAACATCACCGGATGACCCTCAATCACCTCCTGCAACACCTCCCACACCCCAGCATCACCCCGCTGAATCATCTTTTTAGCAGCCTTGATATTATTCACCAACCCCTGACGAATCAACCGGTGAATCACAAAAGGTTGAAACAATTCGATCGCCATCTCCCTAGGCAATCCACACTGATGAATCTTCAACTTCGGCCCCACCACAATCACCGATCGCCCCGAATAATCCACCCGTTTACCTAACAAGTTTTGCCGAAACCTACCCTGTTTCCCCTCAATAATGTCCGACAAAGACTTCAGCGGCCTGTTATTCGCCCCCACCACCGTCCTACCCCGTCTCCCATTATCAATCAGCGCATCCACCGCCTCCTGCAACATCCGTTTCTCATTCCGAATAATAATCTCCGGCGCCAAAATCTCCTGCAACCTAGCCAACCGATTATTCCGATTAATCACCCGCCGATAAAGGTCATTCAAATCCGAAGTAGCAAACCGTCCCCCATCCAACTGCACCATCGGCCGCAAATCTGGAGGAATCACCGGAATCACCGACAACACCATCCAATCCGGCTGCGAACCAGTAGCAATGAAATTATCAATTACCCGCAACCGTTTAATCAACTTCGCCCGCTTTTGTCCCTTCGCATTCGCAATATCCTCCCGCAGTTTTTCCGCCTCAGATTCCAAAGGAATATTCTGCAACAAAACCTGCAACGCCTCCGCCCCAATACCCACTTCCACCCCCGTCAGAGTCGAATCCTCACTATACAATTCATCCTCAATTTCCAACCAAGCATCCTCCGTCAACAACTGCTTGTATTGCAACTTATCCGCATTGCCCGCATTCAACACCACATAGGCATTGAAATAAACAATCTGCTCCACATCCCGCAAAGGCATATCCAACAAAATAGCCATATAGCTAGGAATACCTTTCAGATACCAAACATGAGCCACCGGTGCCGCTAACTTAATAAACCCCATCCGATGATTTTAAGTCGATGATTTTTGCTGATTTACTGTTTTTTTGTTGGCTCAAGGGTTTGAGCAGGGGTGAATTTGTGATGGGGAGGTTATTGGTTATTGGTTATTAGTTATTTGTTATTGGTTGTTGGTTATTGGTTCTTGGTTATTTGTTCTTCCCCTAACATATAACACTTCGACCTTTCAACTAAGCGGTTCGGACCCTGGGGTTCCGCTGACTCAAACGCGGAGTCGAAGGGCACGGCGCACCGCCACTAACCACTAACCACTAACCACTAACTAATAACTAAATTTTGTTTTTCCATTCTGATTGCTGTTGTTCTGCTTGGGTGCGGAATGGTTTCCAAACTTATTTTTTTGCCAATTAATACAGCCTGTTGAGCGGTGAATTTCTCTTTCATCAATTGCTGGGACAACTCTTGAAATGGTCATGTTCAGCGTCTCTCCCTTTTAGAGCGTTGATTTGCAATCTTACCTGTGGTACGAACAATATTGAGGTTTTCTATTTGAGATGGTTGATTTGAGACTTTGGCTTTAGTGTTGCTCAAAATCTCAAATCCACTATCTCCAATCCCTACATATCTTCGTCTAGTTCATCACGGGAAAGGGATTCATAGGTTGGTCGAGAGGGCGATCGCCTATTACCGACATCTGCCATCAAATCTACCTCTACGTGTTCGCTACCATCATCGGATGTGTTGACTTTATGAACAGCAATATCTAAACACAAAGATTGCAATTCTCGCATCAACACCTTGAAAGATTCTGGAGTACCGGGGCGGGGAATTGCCTTACCTTTGACGATCGCATTTAGAGCCTCATTTCTGCCCTGCATATCGTCGGATTTGACTGTCAACAACTCCTGCAAAGTATAAGCAGCCCCAAAAGCTTCCAGGGCCCACACTTCCATTTCCCCAAACCGCTGTCCGCCTTGCTGAGCTTTACCACCCAAAGGTTGTTGTGTCACCAACGAGTAAGGTCCGGTGCTCCGGGCGTGGATTTTGTCATCTACCAAGTGGACGAGTTTCAGCATATAAGCGATGCCGACTGTCACAGGGCGATCGAACGGCTCACCTGTGCGACCATCATAGACAATAGTCTTGCCTGGATGTTTTTCATCAAACACCCACGGTTTGCCTGTTTTTTCCCGCGCTTCTTGCAACTTGCCGTGCACAGTTTCGCGAGACTTCTCAGCCCCGTGCATTTCATCAAAAGGCACCATCTTAAAGCGCATCGACAGATTTTCTCCAGCCCAGCCGAGCAAGCACTCAAAAATCTGACCCACGTTCATCCGTGACGGTACGCCTAGGGGATTCAACACCATATCAACTGGTGTCCCGTCGGGTAAATAGGGCATATCCTCCATGGGCAGAATCCGAGACACAATACCCTTATTCCCGTGGCGGCCCGCCATTTTGTCTCCGACTTGAATCTTCCGCTTTTGGGCGACATAAACTCGGACTACCATGTTTGCACCAGGGGGTAGTTCGTCGCCTTGTTCCCTGGTGAACACCCGCACGTCTACAACACGGCCTTTTTCACCGTTGGGAACGCGCAGGGAATTGTCGCGGACATCTCTGGCTTTTTCGCCAAAAATTGCTCTCAACAGTTTCTCTTCTGGTGGTTGGTCTGATTCACCTTTGGGAGTTACTTTACCCACTAAGATGTCGCTGGCTTCTACCCAAGCGCCTTTGCGGATAATCCCCTGTTCGTCTAACTGGCGTAGTGCGTCTTCGCCGACGTTGGGAATTTCGCGGGTGATTTCTTCAGGGCCGAGTTTGGTTTGGCGGGCTTCGATTTCGTATTTTTCGATGTGGATGCTGGTGTATACGTCTTCGTACACTAAGCGTTCGCTAATCAACATCGCGTCTTCGTAGTTGTAGCCTTCCCAGGGCATATAGGCTACTCGGATGTTGTGTCCCAGAGCGAGTTCTGCTCCTTCGGTGGAGGAACCATCGGCGAGCACTTGACCGGCTACGACGCGATCGCCCTCATAGATCAAAGGACGCTGATTCAAGCAGGTATCCTGGTTAGAACGCTGATACTTTTGTAGCTCATGTTCGATGCAGCCAGCATATTTTTGCTTGAAAGCTGAAGGATTTCTCGCCCTGAGTTCATCATAATCCCGAATCATAAACAACTCTTCCGATGACAGGGATTCTGCATCGGGGGCTAGGGATTTGACGATTACTCTGGTGGCATCAATGTAGACAACTTCTCCGTTGGTGCGAGAAACTACTACCATGCCGGAATCTCGCGCTGCTTGAGCTTCCAAACCAGTACCCACGAGGGGTCGTTCTGGTTTGAGCAATGGTACTGCTTGGCGCTGCATATTGGAGCCCATTAGAGCTCGGTTCGCGTCGTCGTGTTCCAGGAATGGAATTAGTGATGTGGCGACGGAGACGATTTGGACTGGCGAAATTGCCATGTAGTCCACTTGCATGGGTGTCGTCGTGGTGAATTCCTGACGGTAGCGGACGGCTACGGTTTCGCCTAGGAGGTTGTTGTTTTCGTCCAGGCTAATGTCCCCTGGTGCAACCCGCAAATCATCTTCTTCATCGGCTGTCATGTAAACGGGAGCTTTGTCTCGCAGCACCTGTCCTTTTTCGACTGGGTAAAAAGGGGTTTCGATGAAGCCGTAGGGGTTGACTCTGGCGTGGGTTGCTAGAGACCCGATGAGTCCGGCGTTGGGACCTTCTGGTGTTTCGATCGGGCAAATCCGACCGTAGTGGGACGGGTGAATATCCCGAACTGCAAAGCCTGCGCGTTCGCGGGTTAGACCTCCTGGTCCTAGGGCGGATAGGCGTCGTTTGTGGGTCAGTTCTGCCAAGGGATTGGTCTGGTCCATAAACTGCGATAGCTGGGAAGAGCCAAAGAACTCTTTGATGGCTGCTACTAGGGGTTTTGGATTGACCAGGGATGTGGGACTTAGGGAGTCGGAATCGGAAACTGTCATTCTTTCGCGAATGATTCGTTCTAGGCGGTTGAGTCCTACTCTGACTTGGTTTTGCAGCAGTTCTCCGACGCTTCGGACGCGACGGTTTCCTAGGTGGTCGATGTCGTCTGTGGAGCCGATGTCGAATTCGAGGTTAATTAAATAGTCGATCGCCGTCAAGATATCCTGGGATGTCAACACGCGCACTGTGTCTGGGACGGTCAAGTTCAACTTTTTGTTGAGCTTGTAGCGTCCTACTCTGCCCAAGTCGTATCGTTTGGGGTCGAAGAATCGGGAATTGAGTAGTTGTTCGCCGCCGGCTACCGTGGGGGGTTCCCCCGGTCTTAGTTTGCGGTAGAGCTCCATCAGGGCTTCTTCTTCGCCGAATTGTCCTTCTTTTTCGATGGTTTTTTGGAAGTATTCGGGGTGGCGCAAACTGTCGTAGATTTCGCCGTCTGTGAGTCCCAGGGCTTTGAGCAAGACTTGGGCGCTCAGTTTGCGGGTTTTGTCGATTCTGACCCAGACTAAATCGTTTTTGTCGGTTTCAAATTTCAGCCATGCGCCACGGTTGGGGATTAAAGAAGCGTTGTAGGAGCGGCGGCCGTTTTTGTCGGTTTCTGATTTGTAGTAGACGCCTGGCGATCGCACAATTTGATTAACAATGACTCGTTCTGCGCCGTTGATAATGAAGGTCCCGCGTTCGGTCATCAACGGCAAATCGCCGATGAAGACTTCTTGTTCTTTGATTTCGCCTGTTTCTTTGTTAATCAAACGGGTGGGGACGTACATTTGTACTGAGTAGGTACTGTCCCGTCGTTTGGCTTCGTCTACGTCGTACTTGGGGCGCTTCAGTTTGAAGTCTTTGCCTATGAAGTGGAGTTCTAGCTTCCCTGTGTAGTCTGTGATGGGGGAGAAGCTGTCTAGTTCTTCGATGAGTCCGGCTTCTAGGAACCAGCGAAAACTTGCCCGCTGGATTTCGATCAGGTCGGGCAAGGTGAATGCGAATTCTGTGTAATCTTTACTGGTCATGGGTGTCCTTTTTCCTGAGAAAGCTCTAGCTTTTTACATGACGCCCAAGCGGGGCGTTTTTTTTACCTTGCTTTCGTTTTTTTGAGGTATTGTGTGAGAGAATTTATATGATGTTTTCCATCGCTTACCAACTACTGCAACGGTTATTTTTGCGGGTAGATCGCAGCGGATTATTGCTCATTTTGGCTTCGATCGATATCCTTTTGGTTCCGATCTCTTGGTGTTCTATTTTTTATTCCCTACACATTTCATTCCTAGAATTGACTTTTCAGCTATCGCCAAACTTCTGAGAGCCCCAGTTTTTAGATGTGTATTTTTCCGGTGTATAAGTTGATTGTTTGGCCGGACTCGCTGCTGCCATACTAACTTTCGCTTGCAGTTTCTCGGAAACTGCTATCGCCCTAGTAGTGCGCCAACGCTCGATCGGCTTGTTCTTTTGATTATAGGGCGCAAATCCGATCGATGGCAGATTTCAAAGGATAACATATTCGTGATGCCGTTTCCTGGCGATCGATGGCAGTAAACTGGCTTTTTTCCTCCTTCCTCTGTTCAGCTTTCGTTAAAGTGAAAGGCCGAATAGCCGACAGGCATTTTCTGTTGTCTGCTGGGACAAAGTTAGCAGAGAAACTCCTCTCAATTTAGCAACTTGGGCGGCTACGTGGTACACGAAGGCTGGTTCGTTGCGTTTTCCCCGTTCTGGTACGGGGGCGAGAAAGGGGGAATCTGTCTCGACTAAGAGCCGATCGCTATTTACCATACAAGCTGATTCTTGTATTTGCAAGGCTTTTTTAAAGGTGACAGTACCACTAAAACTGATGTAGAAACCCAGGTCTAAAAACCACTGGGTTTCTTCTGGTGTTCCTCCCCAGCAGTGCATGACTCCGCGCACCGGGCCACGAGTTTGCCAAAAGTCCCTCAGCATTTCTGCCATGGGGGCCGCTGCGTTACGACAGTGGATAATCACTGGTTTGTCTAGTTGCTGAGCGATCGCCAGTTGTGCTTCAAATACTTTGAACTGGTGTTCTCGATCGTCGGCTTTGTAAAAGTCTAGTCCGGTTTCGCCGATCGCCACTACTCTGGCATCTTGACTCGCCAATTCCCTAATTTGGTTTGCTGTCTCCTCTGTCCACTTCCCTGCGTCTAGGGGGTGGAGGCCTACGGCAAAGGATACTTCAGCAAACCGATTGGCGATTGCTTGAATTCCGGCAAACTCTTCTGGCTCAACACAAGAATGAACCAAATGAACTACTCCAGCTTCCCGCCAGCGTTCTCGAATGGCTTCTAACTCAGATTTGTACGTATCAAAGTTGATATGAACGTGGGTGTCGATGAGCTGCATGAGCGAGACAAGTAGAAGTCAAAATAATAGTGGGTGGGTGAGCGAGTTTGAGGCAGGACAGGGGAGAGTTTGGTCTTCGTTATCTGTTATCGGTTCTTGGCTATTAAACCCCATAACTAATCACAAATAACAACTAACTCATCACTGCTTCCTGCTTCCTTAAGATGCTACGGATACTTCATGGGGTTTGAGAGTTCTCGCCAACCGCGACTTTTTGCGATCCCCATTGTTACGGTGGAGTACGCCTTTTTTGACCGCTTTGTCGATTTTGCTGTAAGCCTCTGACATCCGCTGTTGCACTTCTTGCATTAACTCAGGACTCGGACTGGCTGCGTATTTTTCAACCGCTGCAAAATACTTCTTCATCAGGGTTTTTACTGCTGACTTGTAAGATTTGTTGTACAACCGGTTGCGTTCAGCGATTTGGACTCGTTTAACGGCGGACTTAATATTTGCCATAGTTCAGTTGCTGGAAGTAGGTATTCATTGATATTTGCCTCAATTACAGAAAATTCGAGAAACATCTCCGATCTCTCTATTTTTTGAGACTCTCAGGTCTGAAGACACTGAGATGCTTGATTCAGGGAGCCGATTTATCCAAACAGGATGCTTCCTGTAATAGTAGAGGTTGATTTTAGACAACCGTTGATCGGCTCGGCTTCAGAAGGTTAAACAACCCAGTGACTAAAGTCACAGGTATCGTTTAGATCGGCGCGATGTAGGCACTGAATTTGACCCTGACCGATTAACCTGATGGAGACCAAACTACAATGGCCCCTACAAGTCACGGTTTATTGCGCGCAATTTTCGAGTATACAATATTTGAGGGTTTTTTATAAAAAAATTACGTCAGAAAAACTAACATAGCACATATTCGGTTCAAAATGTGATTCCCGGAAAAATCCAAGTTAAGCTATAACAAAGAGTACGGGTTATTCTGGCTTCGGCAAGAAGCGTTTACAGAAGGCAGAAGGCAGAAGGCAAAAGGTACAAGGCAAAAGGCAAAAGGCAGAAGGCAAAAGGTACAAGGCAGAAGGCAAAAGGCAGAAGACAATTTCTCCCGTTCTCCCATTCTCCCCCCTTCTCCCGCTCTCCCTCTCCCCCCTGTTGCTCCGATCTTCTATTCTGTCGATCGCCACCCGGTTCTCAGGCGGGCAATTCCTAAGGAAGGCATTCCGAATCTCCATGCTGCGAATCATTACTCAGTGGGTTGAGGCACAAGCTGAACTGCGACGAATCTGCGATCGCACCCATGACGAACTTGTTGTTCACAAAGAAGCTACCGTGCGGGAGGTGCTGCAAGCTGTAAAGCGCAAAGGCGATAAGGCCCTGCTGCACTACACCGCTGAATTTGACCGCATGACCCTAAATGCGGAAGATTTGCGTGTGAGTGGCTCTGAATTGGACGCTGCTTACCAGCAGGTGCCCAAAGAATTATTAAATGCAATCCGTACAGCTTGCAAACAGGTAGAGGCGTTTCACCGACAGCGCGTCCCCAAGTCTTGGGTGCAGTTTGGCTCGGATCAGGTAGTTTTGGGCAAGCGCTATACTCCGGTCGATCGCGCGGGAATTTACATCCCAGGGGGTCAGGCATCCTATCCGAGCTCGGTGATCATGAATGCGGTACCTGCTAAGGTCGCTAAAGTTCCGAGACTGGTGATGTGTACTCCCCCCGGACAGGAAAAGAAAATGAATCCTGCGGTGCTCGTAGCGGCTCAGGAAGCGGGAGTTGATGAGATTTATCGCGTAGGTGGAGCTCAGGCGATCGCGGCTTTGGCCTACGGTACGGAAACTATTCCGAAGGTGGATTTAATTACTGGACCGGGGAATATTTACGTTACCCTAGCGAAAAAACTGGTTTACGGGACTGTAGGGATTGATTCTCTGGCGGGCCCGTCGGAAGTGCTGATTATCGCTGATGGGGATGCTAACCCCGTCCACGTCGCTGCGGATATGTTGGCTCAAGCTGAACATGATTCGATGGCGTCGGCGATTTTGCTGACGGCGGATTCGGTGCTGGCGAGGAAGGTGGTGGCTGAGGTAGACAGACAGTTGGCAAATCACCCACGCCGGACTTTAACCGAAAAGGCGATCGCCAATTATGGCTTAGTCGTAGTAGTTGAGTCTCTCAAGGCGGCGGCGGAACTCTCTAACGAGTTTGCTCCCGAACACTTGGAATTGCAAGTTGCAGATCCCTGGGCCTTATTGGAGCAAATTCGCCATGCTGGGGCGATTTTTTTGGGCTACTCGACACCGGAAGCGGTGGGAGACTATTTGGCTGGACCGAATCATACTTTGCCGACTTCAGGAGCTCCTCGCTATGCTTCACCACTTTGTGTCGAAACTTTTATGAAGCATTCGAGTTTGATAGAATATTCGCCGACTGCACTGAAAAAGATGGCTAAGGCGATTAATGTTTTGGCCGAAGCTGAGGGTTTGCCTTCTCATGCTGATTCGGTGCGACTGCGGACTGAAAACGACGAGGATGTAGAATTTTAGGTTCTCAAGAGTAAATTTTAGCTAAACAGACGGAAGTACCCACACTAATCGAAGCGATATAGTGTGGGACCAAAAACCCTTGAGGCTGCGTGAGGCTGTTGGGGTTTGATATCAATTCCGGTTGTATCGTCAGGTGATTTAACCGCGAAGGCGCGAAGTACGCGAAGGAAGAGAAGAGAGAGTTTAATACAGGACTCGGAAGAGAGGGTTTTAGCTAAATTTTCCAATCTACAAAAATGGCGTAAATATAAGCAATAATTTCTCCTGTTACTATGCGAAAACCTTCGCTGGATTTCCACCATTCTTGAGGATTGTAATCTTGGGGCTCCGCTGCGATAATTCCCACTTGAATTTCTGGATGCAGGACTTGTTTAAAGATGAGCCAACTCCGGCGGGCGTGACTTCCAAAGGAATACAGATTAATGGCATCCACTTTTAAAGCTGAGGTAGTAAGCCATTCTCTAAGTGCGATCGCCGAAGCAGCAGTACGGTATTTGAGGACATTGGCTGCGGGTACTGCTATGATTTTATCGCGATCGAATCCTAGGGCAATACAAGTGGCGGCGGTGAGTTCAGCATAATTTTTATATTCAGCTAAGTAGTAGCCTTTACTTAAGGGAATTCCTGTGGTAATTAGTTGGCGATATTTGCCTTGTTTGAATTCGGCGATCGCACTTTCGATCGCGTAATCTGGCAACCAGCCTTCTACTACCAAAATATCTGCTTTCACGGGCGAATTTACCGCCAAAAACGGATGGATATTTTTGACTATCAACATCATTGCAATTATTAATCCCATGATTGCAATTACCCAACCTTCCTTGGTAATTGCCCACTTTTCTCGCCGACGTATGAGACTGATTTTCATGGTCTGTGTTTAACAAAAAAACCAGGTTTCTTTGGTTTTGGTGTGTCTAGGATTATGCTGCAATAATTATTGATTTTTGAGGTACTCAAACACGCTTTTGTCACCAATATCTTGGGGGATAGGTTGAAAAAACTTACGGACTGCAAATATGATAAACAAAACTGCCCAAACAGCGAGTAATAATTGTTCGTTTTCCCCTGAAAGAAAACCGAAAATATGTCCGAGAATTAAGAACGGAACTCCGGGAGTCAAAAACTTAGTTTCTAAGCGATTGAAACAGAAAGCTTCTTTGAAATAGATGCCATTTAATGCGGCAAAAAGAAAACCAATTCCCCACAAAGTTGCTGGATGTTGGTAAACTGCTAAAGCTAGGGGTTCTGCGTTTTGTATGGCGATAAAAAGTGCGGCCGCGCCACCGATCACCCAAAATATTTGTAACAGCCGATGTAAGGCAATCATGTAAATATGAATAGTTGCCAAACTAACGCCTAAAGCTATCCAGAAACAAGCAAAAATGGGCGTTATTGCTTGGATGGCGGTTGGGTTGTCACCCTGTTGCAGTACGAGGGTACTGCCGATCGCCCAACAAGTGGCAGCTACCCCTAACCCTGCACGGTAAATTATCACACCCGTGCGATCGCTTTGAGTAATCGTAAACTCGCCAAATTGCCCTTGATAGACTGCCGATTCTTCAGGGGACTTTAATAGTTGCATCGCAGCTTCCTCCTATGTATTACAGACGAATGTACTTCTGTCAAGATATACTTTATTGATAAACCAGTACCACCAACTCCAGTTATGTCTAACTTTGACAAGCCTAGATTTAAAAAGCCTAAATTTGACGAGGGTCCAAACCAGAGCAAATCTCTACCTTCCGAAGCAGAGCTTCCTCCGATTCAGCTTGATGAAACTATTGTAGCAGGTAGAAAGCAGAAACCACTAAATCGCCTTCAGCGTCTATTGATGGGCATTCCTGAATTTAACTTGATTAAACACGCAATGGTCACAGGTATAGATGGAATTACCCTGTTAGATCTCCAACAATTCGAGCAGAGAATTGCTCAAATATTGAATTCTCAAAGTATTGAAGTTGGGATTAAAAATCTCCTTACCTATTTAACATACCTCAAAAAGAATTGGGAATTACCCTGTCATGTCACAGGCAGAGAATTGTTTATTTGGGAAGAAGATTTAGGGAGCGGTTCGGGCAACAAAAAAGAATATAAAAAAACCACAAAAACTAAATCTTCTTACACAGACATCTTTGAAATCAAACAATTTAAGGATACTGTTTATCAGAAAAATGGCATCCTTGTAGAGGTAAAGCGTGTCAGCGATAACCGAGAATTTGTGTTGCCTTTAGTAAATTTAAAAACCAGTGATGAAAACTCCCCAAATAAGGTTTTTTTGGATGATTATTCACTGTGGTTTACCAATCATTGAGGCAGAGCAAAAGTATCTGCGTTACCAGGAAGAGCCTGGTAACGACTAAAAGATATCAGTTGGAAGCTGTTTAAATGGAAGTAGCTAAGTGCGATCGCTCTACCTTGGCTAAAGCTTCAACCAAACTGCGAACAGTGGCGATCATCGCGACTTCGCTATTAAGTTGACTGATGGCAGAACCAACACCAATACCCGCTGCACCGGCTCCAATAGCCAGCGGTGCGGTGACGTTGGAGATGCCAGAAGCGCAAAGTACGGGAACCGATACGGCGCGGGAAATTTCAAAGGCGGCGGCTAAAGTAGGCGCTGCTTTTTCAATTAATCCCAAAGTGCCGGCGTGAACTGGTTGAGCACTGGTACCGCCTTCTGTTTGGATAATATCAGCGCCAGCTTTGACTAATTCTGTGGCTAATTGCACCTGTTGGTCCAAGGTCAAAATATGGGGAACAGTTACAGAAAGGGTGATGTTGGGAAGTAGCGATCTAGTTTGGCGAGTCAACTCCAAAACTTCCTCAGCTTCAAAGCGGCGACCTGAAGCGTAGAAAGAGTCAAAGTTACCAATTTCAATCAAATCTGCACCGGCTTCTACCGCAGAGACAAACTTTTGGGGTTCTACTGCTGATACACAAATTGGCAAATTTGTCAATTTTTTTGCCATGATTACCAAATCGCGATCGGCTGCAATATCAACAAATGTTGCACCGCCGAGATCCGCTGCTTTGACAACAGCCGCAACTCTGGTGGCATCAAAATTATTCAAACCGCTGATAATTTTCAGGGCGCGGCCTTGCTCAAATGCGCGCTGCAATTTAGGATTTACAGTCATCGTTAGTTTTCCAACTTAGAAAATTTCGTAAAATCATTTTGACACAGACTTGAACACTTGGTGATTTTTAATAATTAATTCTTAATTACCTAGTGACTATCGCAAATTGTAGACATTATGGAAAAAAGCGTTCGGGCGGAGTAAAATTGTGCATATTAAGATTCTACAAGCTCAACTACAAAAATTATGAACACATTTGAGCGTCTAAAGATCGATGGGTTTCGCCGTTTGTTTTCAGCAGAGGTGGAAATGCGACCTCTGACAGTCATGATTGGTGCTAATGGTGTTGGAAAAAGTTCTTTTTTAGAAATATTCTCACTTCTAGCAGCATCAGCCAAGGGTCAGTTACAATCAAAAATTTCCGAGTTGGGCGGTCTAAATCAGATGGTAACATTAGACCGGGCTGATAGCTTGTCAATCTCCTTATTGATGCCTATAGAGAATCAGGAACCGCTCAACTATTCTCTAGAAATTGCAACCAAAGGTCAGTTCTATGAAATTGGTTTAGAAACTCTCATTCAAAAACGTAATCTCTCTGCTTCACGACCTTTTAAGTATATTGAATCTCGCGGTTTAGATGTCATATATTTTAATCCAGAGGATGAAAAGCTACAACGCCCAAACTGGCAACATAATCCTTACGAAACCTCCCTCGCCCAAGTTCCTAAGATGTATCGGGAACCGGAAACGTTGAGGCAAAATTTAGCTTCGTGCAGTTTTTATAAAGCATGGGAATTGAATCTCGCCCCTCAAAGTCCCATCCGTTTACCTCAATCTATGCGGCCTGCAACTTTGCCAGGTAGCAAGGGAGAAGATTTAGTTTCATGCCTCTATTATCTACGAGAAACCGATCCAAATCGATTTGAAATTATCGAAGATACGCTTGCTGCGGCATTTCCTGATTTTGAAAGGTTGAGTTTTCCCCCAGTAGCGGCAGGAACTTTAGCAATGACTTGGAAGGATAGAAATTTTTCTCATCCTTTTTATATGCACCAACTATCTGAAGGAACGCTGCGGTTCCTCTGGTTAATAACCCTACTGCAAAGTCGAGATTTGACTGCTGTTACGCTGATTGATGAGCCGGAAGTTAGTTTACATCCAGAGTTGTTACAACTGTTAGCGGATGCCATGAGAGAAGCTTCTCAAAGAACTCAACTAATTGTCGCAACTCATTCCGATCGCCTAATCCGATTTTTAGAACCTCGCGAGGTGTTAGTTTGTGATTCTGAAGATGGTCTCACTACTTTAACTTGGGCTGATGCAATAGATTTAGAACATTGGTTAGCAGATTACACTTTAGACGAGCTTTGGGCAATGAACATCATTGGAGGCCGACCGTGAAAATTGCTATTTTGGTTGAAGGAGCAACGGAAATGGCATTTAAGTCGAAGTTGCAAGAGTTTCTTAAGTTACGCCTGGGACAGCAGATGCCAAAATTAAAGTTTATATAAGGTTAATCACAATAATCCACCTTCTTATAGAATTAAAGAAATATTTGAACAGGGTAAACGTCGCAGCTATGATAAAGCACGGGATGCCAAAAAAATATTAGAGGGAGAAAATCTTGGGGATGCTGCTAAAGTTTGTCCTGAATTAAAAGCTTTTCTGAATACTATTTTATCTTTGTGTGACGGTGAATTGATTCCTTGAGCTCATCCCTAAAACAAAAGACCCCCAAAGATGGAGGTCCAGAAATTCCTATTTACGATCGCACAGGTGAAAAAGCCCTGTCTCTGTATAACGCTCATAGCCAACATCCTAAAGTAGGATTAGTATTCAGTGCGAACAGAGGGGTCGCGATCGCTATTAGTGTAGTTGACAGTTTCTCTTTCCTTGCGCGGCATCAAACCGAATAAACCAGACAAACCGAGCAAGCCCAACCATCCCCAGTCAAAATCGCGATCGGACTCTGTACGGTAAACATCGGAGCGAGGACTTGTGGTAGTTGTAGTGCTATTAGTACCAGGAGCTGTATTCGTCTGAGCAGCAGCAGGCAAGTTAGCTGGTACAATGGCTAAACCAGCAGCAATAATTCCTGCACCAATAACTTTAGATAAATCAGAACGTTTCATAACTAAAAATGCTCTCTGTTGGCAAAATCTTTAACTATCACAACTATATCGATCGCCAACTCCAGTAAAATCCACCTGTAGCCATAAACTGTGGTAAATTCCAGCTATTACTATAGGTCAATTTCCCACTCTAACGAGCCCTAGTGTAGAGCATCAACAGGGGATAGAGGGGGTATGGAAATCTGATGGGACAAGGAAGAAAACAAGTCAACCGTGCGGTACACTCATATATTGCAAGGAAAACAGTTGCAGATCGATCGACGGAGATAAAAACTTTTGGGCATAGAGCTACGCAGCTACGTCTTTCTAGACAACTTACAGCCACAGCACGCAGCATACATAGGCACTGTCGCGGCCGGATTCTTGCCGCTACCGGGGGATGCGTCGCTGTGGATAGAAATCTCGCCCGGTATCGAAATTAACCGAATTACCGATGTCGCCCTCAAATCTGCCTCTGTGCGCCCAGGAGTACAGATAGTCGAACGCTTGTACGGCCTTCTGGAAGTGCATTCAAGCCAGCAGGGGGAAACCAGGGCTGCGGGGAAAGCGATTCTAGAATTCATCGGAGTTCGCAGAGAAGAATGTATCAAACCGCGAGTTATTTCCAGCCAAATTATTCGCAACATCGACGCCCACCAAACGCAATTAATTAACCGCACCCGCCGGGGACAGTTACTGCTGGCGGGACAAACGCTTTACGTCTTAGAAGTAGAACCAGCAGCCTATGCTGCACTAGCGGCAAATGAAGCGGAAAAAGGCGCATCTATTAATATTCTAGAGGTTCAGGCTGTAGGCAGTTTTGGACGGCTGTACCTAGGCGGAGCAGAACGAGATATTATCGCAGGTTCCCAGGCGGCAATTGCGGCAATTGAAGGTGTGGCCGGGCGGGAAAATCCAGCAATTTTTGGACGAAAAGAATAGCCATTAAAGGAGAGTAATTATGGCAAATAAAGACCATTTGGCACTGCTGAAACGGGGTGCTGTAACCTGGATTGAATGGAGAAATATTCACCCAGATATCGAGCCAGATCTGAGTGAAGCAAACCTGGCGGAAGCAAATCTGCGAGGCGCGCATCTTGGGCGATCGAACCTATTCAAAATCGACTTATTCAAAGCTAAATTGATTGCAGCCAACCTCACTGAAGCTAATCTCAGTCTAGCAAATCTAGCGCGTACCCAACTGCTCGAAACAAACTTAATCAAAGCTAATTTAACTGGAACCAACCTCCAGGAAGCAGACTTGAGAGGAGCAGATTTGAGTCTAGCAAATTTAATCGGGGCAGATATGAGTGCTGCTAATCTCCAAAATACAGATTTAGCAGATGCTAGTTTAATCGGTACGGTGATGTGTGGAGTTAAGGCGACAGGAGCCAACTTGAATAATGCTAATCTGAGTCAAGCTAATCTCAGTCAAGCAGAGTTGATTGAGGCGCATTTTTATAGTGCTAATTTTTATAAAGCTAATCTCGTGGAAGCTCACCTAACGGGAGCTTATCTTTTTAGGGCTAATCTGAGTTTTGCGCAGTTGAAAGGCGCTGATTTACGATGGACAAACCTTGGCAAAGCTGACTTGAGGGGAGCTAATTTGGCGGGGGCGAATCTGAGAGGAGCAAATTTGAAAGGAGCAAATTTGTCGGAAGCTATTTTGACAAAAACTATGATGCCTGATGGTAGTATTGTTACCTAAGTTATTGGTTGTTGATTGTTGGTAATTGGTGAGTTTGTTCCCTGAGCGTAGTCGAAGGGCAAAAGTGGACACTTCGACTACGCTCAGTGACCGTATAGTCTTGGGGACTGCTATATTTCTATCACCAATAACAACTGACAACTAACAACTGACAACTAACCAATGACTTAGGACTTCGGCTATAAATCCTAGACCATTAATTTCGACCATTGGGTGATATTTGATACAAACCCCTAACAGGGCCTGGCACTGTCTGTGGCTGTTGCTCGGAAGCGGGCAACTGTTCTTGAAGTCCGGCAGCGGTAGGGAAACAGCCACTGGGCTGGGGTGCGAATTGGCAAGCTGGAGGGAGTGCCATTACGGATGAATCGAAGGGATTGACTGCATCTGGAACGCGGAGAATTGGATCGCTGGAAACTTGGCGCTGCATCATTTGTCGGTAAAAGCCGTGGACGCGACTGGCGTCCCGCTCGATTTCTTTTTCGGGAAAGGCAACTACGCCGCTGGGGGAACCGATGCCTAAATAGTCGCCAAAGTAACCTTGGAGGCTGACGTTGTAGTAAAAGTCTCCTGAACTCTGAAAGAATTGCCGATTGAAATCGTCGGAGATAGGGTGAAATCTAGCTGGTTCTGCTTGGGCTGGTTTGACGGATGCCAAGGTGGCAGAAACGACTGTCATCATCAATATACTACTTAAGCTTTTTAACTTGTGGCCCATGATATTGAAGCTTCTAAATTAATTACGGTTCCAATATAGACTGATTATCGGCAGATTATTTTTGTTTTGTACACGGTGTCAGTTATGAATGTTGAGGATTTGAAGGTGTTGCGCGATCGACTTTTGGAGTTGTTGTGCTCCTTTGCGTATCGTGAGGGGGATTTTGTGCTGTCTTCGGGACAGAAAAGCTCCTATTACATTAACTGCAAACCGGTGACACTGCATCCTGAAGGTGCTTTGGCGACGGGGAGGTTGCTGTTGTCGATGCTGTCGGCGGATGTGGACGCTGTGGCTGGTTTGACTTTGGGGGCCGATCCAATTGTAACTGCGGTGAGTGTGGTTTCGGCTTTGGGCGATCGACCGATACCAGCTTTAATTGTCAGAAAGGAAGCCAAAGGACATGGGACGATGGCGTATATTGAGGGGCCAACGCTGTCTGAGGGTGCGAAAGTGGTGGTTTTGGAGGATGTGGTGACGACGGGTAAGTCGGCGATGCAGGCGGTGGAGAGGCTGCGGGGTGCGGGTTATAAGGTCGATCGCATTTTGTCTTTGATCGATCGAGAGCAAGGTGGGGCGGAGTTTTATCGCTCTGTTGGATTGGACTTTGAGGCGGTTTTTACGATTAAGGATATTCAGGAGTGGATGGCTAATAAGTCCTAAGATTTAAGCAACCGCGAAGGCGCAAAGAACGCGAAGGAAGAGAAAGAAGAAGATTCTTGTTACCAGGCTCTGCCTGGTAATGAATATCTAGAGGCTCTGCCTCGATC
>RDXH01000155.1 GCA_004292745.1 Oscillatoriales cyanobacterium
TTTTGGGAATCGCGCAGGGTTTGAACAAAATGGTACATCGTAGATTTGTCTATAAGTGTACCACCTTGTCTATTTAATAGCTAGCTAGGTACTAGCTCTAAATTCCAATCTTCACCCCCAGGCAACTGCGACAAATATTCATCGATCGCATCTTCTAATTCCTTCCTCGAATAATTGTAAGTCAACAATAGTAGCCCAGTGGCGATCGCCATAATTTGCTCTCTGTCCACTCTTAAATTCAGTTGAGCGCGGCTTAATTTGCCTTCCAACACTTCTCTACTAGCCTCACGAATTGCCGCTTCCAGTTCATCGAATAGAAAAGGCTCCCACTCCGAATCATTGATGTAGTAGGATGTTTTATTATCCTTGAGATTGAGCTTTTTAATACCTCGGATTGAATTAGCAATAGAAGCAGCCCAAGAATTTGTTAAACGCTGCTCAACTTGGTTTTTAATTAGGTGGATGAGTAGAATCAGTAAAAAAGACCCAATATTCCGCAGAGTTGCTTGTTTGCTCATGCCCTCTAATTCATCGACAATTGCTAGAGCATCTTCATTCCTGCCTTCTAAAATACAAATTTTCAGGTCAATTAATTCCTGTACCATTGATTTTGCCCTCAATCTTTATAGAGGTTTCGTAAGGTATTGCCAGCCATTGGTGTCAACAACCAGGCTAAAACTACCTCTAAATTAGGGTTGTAGCCTAGTCTAGATCCCCCTAAATCCCCCTTAAAAAGGGGGACTTTGAGTGCTTCCAGTCCCCCCTTGTAGGGGCGGTGCCCCCGTGCCCGCCCGCTAGGGGGGATCTCCGGGTTTCAAAACACACCCTACTAGCTAAATCTACACAGATTGAGCTACATGATGGCGGCTAGTCAATTTATCCAATTGATTCACCAACAAACTCAGGAACAAACCCACATCAGTCACAACACCAGTAGATTCGATCGAACCCCGATCGCTCAATTTAGTCACCACCGCTGGATTAATGTCCACACAGACCATCTTCACACCAGCCGGAGTCATATTTCCCACACCAATTGAGTGCAGCATAGATGACAGCATCAACACCATATCCGCACCACGTAACAGCTCAGTATACTCCTCTTGAGCCTTAACCAAATCCATTTGTGTATCAGGAAGTGGCCCATCATCGCGAATCGAACCAGCTAAGGAAAACGGTATATTGTTCTTGACACACTCGTACATTACACCATTAGTAATCAGCCCTGCTTCCACAGCTTTAGCAATACTGCCATAACGCCGCACAGTGTTAATTATTTTCAAGTGGTGTCGGTGTCCACCGCGCACAGCAACACCCCGTTTCATGTCAACTCCCAAAGAGGTTCCCATGTTCGATTGTTCCATGTCATGCACCGCGATCGCATTGCCGCCCAACAACGCTTGCACGTAACCTTCCCGAATCAAATGCGCTAAATGTTCGCCACCACCAGTATGGATTACAACAGGCCCCGCGGTAACAACAACTTTACCACCGCGATCGCGAATTTGGCGCAATTCCCACGCTACTTGTTCCACCACCAATTCGACGCGGCGTTCGCTAGAAACACTCCCGGACATA
Organism: Oscillatoriales cyanobacterium; assembly: GCA_004292745.1. Taxonomy (GTDB): domain Bacteria; phylum Cyanobacteriota; class Cyanobacteriia; order Cyanobacteriales; family Microcoleaceae; genus Microcoleus; species Microcoleus anatoxicus. The sequence goes on from RDXH01000155.1 coordinate 1,579, forward strand.
AAACTAAATTCCTGAGAATTTCGTTGTTCCCGCGACTCTGTTTTGCGAATAGTGCGAATGCCAACCACATCCACAACCACCTTTTCTCCTACTTTTAAATCCCGCAATAATTTGCAGGTTGCGACTGGGCCATCAGCAGTTTCAGTAATTGCGACTGCCCCATCCATCCGCTGATTTTGCGCTTTCACCCACTGACCGCTTACCCGCACTTCCGTCGGATAAATCGTACTCACATAAAAGTCGTCCGGTCCAACGCCATCTTGCACTACAGGTTCTAAAATAGCATCGCAAATCTCTTGTGGTGGAGGCACTGCACCCAAGTCGATCAGCATTCCCATCATTTCTTCCATCACATCATGGGAAGGAGCCGAAACTTTAACGTCAGCACTGGATGTGCTTTGACGCTGCTCTCCCAGATTGAAATTCAGCACTTGGAAACTGCCACCAAGATCGACAATTAAGTCCAAAGCACGACTAATTAAACCAGCATCCAGCAAGTGACCTTCCATGCGAATTGTGCGGCTTTCTACCATCACGTTTGCCGATCGATCTTCTTGAATCGGCTCCGTTACCCGCAACGTCAAACACTTACAAGCACCGCCAGCTTTCAGAAATTCACTCATCGGGGTTTCAATTACTTTAAACCCAGCTTTAGTGATGCGTGTTTTCAAGCCTTCGCTGACCTTATTCATTACCACAATTTTGTCAATATTGACAGCATTACACGCAAAATTGGCGGCATCCGCTTCTTCAATGGCAATCCGTTTTTCCGGCGCTACCCGCATTTCAATTAAGCGGTTTGAGTAGGAATCAAATGCTGCTGGGTAGTACAGTAAATAGCCACCTGTGAGGGGACAAAAACAGGTATCTAAGTGATAAAAACGTTCGTCTACTAAACGCAGAGAAAGCACTTCGATATTCAGCCATTTGGCGAGCAATGGGTGAGAATCGAGTTCGGAACGGAAGCCGTATCCAGCCCACAACCAGCGGCCTTCGCGATCGAGCAAAGCATCACCAGCACCCTCAAAGGGCAAGTCTTTCGGTAGTTCGTGAACCGTGAAACCTTTCTCCTCAAACCATGCTTTGAAATACGGTTCTTCGCCTTGACGTTCTTTGTGATAGAAACGACTCAGCACAAAGGTATTACCTAAAAGTAAACCCGCGTTGGCGGTGAAAACCATATCAGGCCAGCCTTTTTGAGGCGGTACGAGGTCTACAATGGCATTTTCTTTGAGGACGTGGTACAGTTTTTCCCACTGTTCGACGGCGCGATCGCGCGATGATTTGTGGACATTGCCCTCCATCCACGGATTAATCACGTAGTCCACATCGTAGTGGTCGGGAGCGCACATCAGAAAGCGAATTGAGTCAGTCATAATTCAGTTAAAATGTTGTAGATGCTACAGACTTAAGTTGACAGAGTTTCCTAGAGAAAAACTACTATGTTGGATCGTCGCAGAAAGAGTGCAACATCTCACGGCGAAAAAAGTAACTTTTAATTATATCACATAAAAACCTATTTAGATTAAAATTTTCAAGGCAGACAAGTAATGAAACCTTGACAAAGCATCCAGGGACTCACCAAATTCTTCCCTCTGCTTTCTTCCTTGCTTCAAAAAATTGGGACTGCGATCGCAAATTCCGTACCCTTACCAAGTTCAGAATAACATCTCAATTCACCGCAGTGTCTGTCTTTGACAATTTGGTAACTAATCGACAATCCCAAACCAGTACCACTACCCACAGGTTTAGTAGTAAAAAATGGGTCAAATATTCTGGACTGAATTTCCCTACTAATTCCGAGTCCATTGTCAGCAATACGCACGCATACTTGATTTTCGCCACTGACTTCCGTAGTAATGCTAATCTCCATACATATTTCATCGTTGCTATTGGTTGCTAAATCTGTCAAAGCATCGATCGCATTTGAAATTATATTCATAAAAACCTGATTGAGTTGAGCTGGATAGCACTGAATTTGGGGCAGTTTTCCGTACTTTTTAATAATTGCAATTTCCCCACGTTTTGGCTGCTCCTTCAATCGGTGCTGCAAAATTACTAAAGTGCTCTCAATCCCTTCATGAATATCTACTAATTTGCGGTCTCTTTCATCAAGTCTCGAAAAATTTCGCAAAGACAACACAATTTCCTTAATTCTGTTAGCACCTTCCTGCATAGAACCCAATATTTTCGGAAAGTCCTCAGCAATAAATTCTGCATCTATTTCTTCTAATTTATCGGTAATTTCTAGAGCGGGTTCAGGATAATATTTCTCATATAATTTTATTAAGCTTAGCAAATCTCCCGCATATCTTGTAGCTGGATTAATATTACCATATATAAAGCTAATTGGGTTATTAATTTCGTGGGCTACTCCCGCCACCATTTGCCCGATACCTGACATTTTTTCTGCTTGAATGAGCTGAGATTGAGTGCCTTTTAATTTTTCTAAAGTTTGTTCTAATTGTTGGGCTTTTTCCCGTTCTCGCTGTTCGCTGCTTCGCAAAGCCACTTCTCCTTGTTTGCGATCGCTAATATCGATATGAGTGCCCGTCATCCGCAGCGGATTCCCCGCATAATCCCGTTCCATTACCTTAGCTTGAGCCAAAATCCACTTCCATTCACCAGATTTGGCCAGCATCCTAACTTCTACTTCGTAAAGTGGACTGTTCCCAGAAATGTGAGATGCCAACGCCTCTTGAGTCAAGGGAAAATCCTCTGGATGTACCAGTTCCTCCCAGGATTTAAGAGTATTTTTAATATCGTCTACTTCATAGCCCAACATAGTCTTCCACTGCTGATTGAAATATACTTCTCCGGTTGCAATATTCCAATCAAACAATCCCATGGCACTAGCTTCAAAGGCTAAATAAAAACGTTCTTCACTAATTTTGAGAGCTAATTCTGCTTGTTTACGTTCAGTAATATCCATTACCGTACCTAAGAGTTCAATCGATTCCCCCGTTTCATTAAAAACACCTTCTCCCCTCACTTCTATATATCGAACTTGACCATCATCATGCAAAATTCGCAACTCGTGTTTGTAGGGTTTTCTGTCTGAAATAGCCCGGTTTACAGTTTGGAGAAAACACTCTTTGTCATCGGTATGATACATCTGGCAGATTTGGTCATAGGACGGTTCCGGTTGAGCGGGATCGAAACCAAAAATCCGGAATACTTCTTCGGACCAACTACATTTCTGGGCTAAGGGATCAAATTTCCAACTCCCTAGCCTCGCAAGTTTTTGGGCTGCTGCTAGACTAGCTTCACTTTTTTGAAGTTGAATTCGTTGCTGTTTATCTTGTTGCAAAAGATTGGATTGAGCGATGGCAATTCCCATTTGTGCCGCCACGGACTCAAATAATCTGACTTCATCTTGCGTCCAGCTTCGAGGACCATCGTACTGATGCAATGCCATGATTCCGTTCGCTTTTCCTTGATAGGAGGTGCGAATTGCAATCATAGATTTTAAATTTATTTGCTCGACTAAATCGATGGTAGATTCTAGCAGCGGTTCGGTAAAAACATCCTCAGACACTACAGCTTTATCTTGAGATAATACAAATTCAGCATGAGGATTGTCATAAATGGGAATTTCTACATCTATCAGGGCTACGGATTCTACTCCTAATTTTTGATACTGAGCAACACAAGGAATACGAGGAGGGTCTACTATGTAAGTGTGAATTAAGCAGCAATCAGCGTTAAAAACTCTACCAATTTGGGCGGCGGCTGTCTGAAAGACTTGATCCGGGTTTAAGTTATAGCGAATTTCTAGAGTAATGGTTTCTAGCAAAAATCTTTGCTTAATCAGCCTTTCTAAAGCAGTCAATGCTGTTTTACGTTCCAGTTCTGCTTGTTTGCGACTGCTAATTTCAGTTGCAGTTCCCAAAATTTTACAAGGTTTGCCATCTTCAGTTCTAGCAAATACGGTATCTCGACTGAAAAACCACCAATATTCACCATTTTTGTGTTGGAGTCGATACTCAAATTCAAAGCTTTCCCCGTCTTTAGCTTGCTCAAGTTGGTCTAGGTGTGCTGACCATGCAGCGGTATCATCAGGGTGGATTAATTGAGAAATTAACGCTCCTGGCATCTGCTGTATTTCTTCCAAGGTATAACCTAGCTCGGTATAAACTTCGCGGTTGAGATAAAGATTTCGGTCTTCTATTAAATCGTAAACGTACAACAAATTAGGATTAGTTTGAATTATTGCAGACAACCACCGCTGGCTTTCTCGCAGTTCGTCTTCGGTGCGTTTGTGTTCTTCAATTTCTGCTTGGAGTCGCGCATTTTGGACTAATACTTGTTGAGAAAGACGACGAAGCTTCAGTTGATTTTCGATGCGAGCTACCACTTCTTCTAGCTGAAACGGTTTGGTAATATAGTCTACAGCCCCCAGGGAAAAAGCTTTGACTTTATCAAATACTTCATTTAAAGCGCTGATAAAAATCACAGGTATATCTTTTGTTTGCTCGCAAGCTTTGAGTTTTTCGCAGACTTCATAGCCATCCATTTCCGGCATCATAATGTCCAGCAATATCAAGTCTGGCGGATTTCTGAGCGCAAATTTCAGAGCCAAATTAGCATCTCTGGTTGGTCGGACTTTGTACCCCAGCTTAGACAATAGTGTTGAAAAAAGATGCAATATTTCTGGACTGTCATCTACCAGTAAAATGTTTGGTCTCAAGGAATTGTTTACTGTTGTAATCTTTTTTATAGCAATTTTTTTTTGATCGATTCTATTCATTAAATAACCCCTTTTTCATAGGATTTCTTTAGGTAGGTAAATTGTTTAATATTGCACAAGCTTTGGGGTGGTAATTATTTTTGATGGTAGGTCAAATATTTGTATAATTGGATTGAAGCAGGGCAAGTTAAATGTGCAACTTGCCATCAACTTTGCATCTTGTTTTGTTTGCATAAAAGGAGGTAAATTTAAAACTCTTAAACCCCATAGTGCACCAGCCATAACTGCTTTTCTGGCAAGCTAGCGTGTCTTTAGACTTGAGTTACTGACAACTTCGACTTACTTTTGGTTGGAGCCACTGGGAGTATGGGGCAGATGGCAAATAGATGACACCGATATATACTAATTAATTGTATCAAAAATATTTGCATTTTTCAGTGAGTCATCACAGTCGATCGAGCTTCCTCAAAATTACTTTCCACTACAATTCTTACTGTTGCTTGTCGCATTCTGATGGTTTGAGGATTTTGAACTACTTTTTGTCAGTACATTTACTTATGTCAAGCATTTCTTCACCCAGCAACGGCTAAAAAACACTATAGGTAGATACCCCGGAGCACTTTAAGTGCTGTGGGCATCTAACAGAAGATAATCTTATAGCCTTTGGAGTGAAAGATGAGGTAAGAGCGAGAATTGGTAATTGGTAATTGGTAATTAGTAATGCCCCATACCCTATGCCCCATTACCCATTACACGCTCACCTCACCTAACTGAGAAAGGCTATACATAGAATCAGAGGAATTTACTAAACTATTTTATACTGGTAGTCGCCTCCAGTTCATCGTAAGCAGCATATACCGCTTTCACATTATACCAATTCAGAAAAATCCGAGCTATTTCCAAAGCCAACTGGGAATCACCTCGATCGATCAACCACTGTAACAAAGGCGACATCCTCCGCTCATTCAGCAGCCCACCCACAGATAAAACTCCCCACAGTATTTTGTGCAACCAAGTCATTTGAATCATCAGCCGCACTTCCCAACTAGGGTGTTTTTGATAAAACAAAACTCCCATTCTTCCCCGCTGAATTTCTCGATCGATCATACCGGGGATTTGGTCTAAACTAAAGGGCGGATGCCAATGATAACCGACTGCTGCGGGACATTTAATCAATTTTAAACCTAATTTTTTTAACCTGACTCCCAACTCTAAATCTTCCCATCCATACAGTTGAAAGCGAGTGTCGAATAATCCAGCATCCATCAACCAGTGACGGGCGATGGCCACATTTCCTGTTGCAAAATAAGCCGCGGAAAAATCTGTGATTTTGTAGGGTTCCGAGGTAGGATTGTCAAAATTGCAGGTATTGATCACGCTACCGTAAGTAAAAACCCGATCGCTCTCCTTGTATCCTTGTAACAAAGCTTCTGCGTGAGCTTGCAAAAAATGCTCCGTCACAACTAAATCGCTATCAATAAAAATAATCGTATCGCCCTTGGCATCTTCCACCCCCAAATTCCTCGCAGCGGCTGGGCCTTGGTGAGACTGTACGATCGATCGCACATGAGACAACTCATCCCCATGAGCGGCTAACCATTCCAGCGTACCATCTGTGGAGCCGTCGTCTACTACAATGACTTCATACTGTGCGATCGTGTTACCAAACTGCTGGTTTTCCAGAGCTCGTAGACATTTCGCCAAAATTTGTTTACGATTGTACGTCGGAATCACGACACTAAAAAACACGGATTTTCCCCACTGCCACAGCTACCGTCTCCCACGGTAGCAGATTTTTCGCAGCAATTATACTGATAAACAGTCAGCTAGATCAAAAAATAATATCTAAATCTGTACCATTCCTGACAAGAATCGATGTCAATTAGGTGCATAATACAAAGTTGGTTAAATCTGAGATCTTGCACTATTTTCCAGAACAGGCAAGATGCTTGTTCCACAAGAATAGATTTTTTTGGGGAGTGGACCTCTGGCGAACCCCGAAAGGCTGATTCAAAATGGTGCAAGATGTCAGTTAAATTCAGGATGTAAATACCGATGAGTCGCGCTAAAAAAGTTGTGCTAGCATATTCCGGCGGAGTCGATACCTCCGTCTGCATTCCCTACCTCAAAAATGAGTGGGGTGTAGAAGAAGTAATTACTCTGGCTGCGGATTTGGGACAGGGAGATGAATTAGAACCGATCCGCAAAAAAGCGTTAGCATCCGGTGCTTCGGAATCCTTAGTGATTGATGCTACTGAAGAATTTGTCAAAGATTATGCGTTTCCAGCAATTCAAGCCAACGCACTTTACGAAAATCGCTATCCACTTTCGACTGCTCTGGCTCGCCCGCTGATTGCTAAACTGTTAGTGGAAGCTGCGGAAAAATATGGTGCAGATGCGATCGCCCATGGTTGCACAGGTAAAGGAAACGATCAAGTACGGTTCGATGTGTCGATCGGCGCATTAAATCCCAAGATTAAAATCTTAGCACCGGCGCGGGAATGGAAAATGAGCCGGGAAGAAACCATCGCCTACGGGGAAAGATGTGGAATTCCATCCCCCGTGAAAAAGTCTTCACCTTACAGTATCGATCGCAACTTACTAGGAATGGCAATTGAAGCCGGCATTCTGGAAGATCCTTGGGCGGAACCGCCAGAGGAAGTTTATTTGATGACAAAGGCGATCGAGCAAACCCCCGACAAACCCGAATACATTGAAATCGGTTTTGACAAAGGTAATCCTGTCACTCTCAACGGCGAAACTGTATCACCAGTTGCCTTAATTTCGCAACTCAACGAAATAGTTGGAAACCACGGAGTCGGCCGGATTGACATGATTGAAAACCGGGTAGTGGGGATTAAATCGCGGGAAATTTACGAAACTCCAGCGATTTTAGTGTTGATGCACGCCCACCGAGACTTAGAAAGTTTGACGCTGACAGCAGATGTGACGCGATACAAACGCGGCATCGAAGAAACCTACAGCCAAATGATTTATAACGGCCTTTGGTACAATCCTTTAAAAACAGCTTTAGACGCATTCATTCTGGACACGCAAAAGCGAGTAACTGGAACTGTGCGGATTAAAATGTTCAAAGGAAACGCCACAATTGTCGGCCGCAAATCAGAAAATTCCCTGTACAGTTTCGACTTAGCAACCTACGGTGCTGAAGACGAATTTGACCACAAGGCCGCGGAAGGATTTGTCTATGTTTGGGGATTGCCAACTCGTATTTGGTCGGACAAGAATCGCGGTTAGAAACTGTTAATTATAGCAACCGCTAATGCGGTTGCTATAAGTCATTAATCTGCTATGCAAATCCAAGACAAGTCTCGACATTTGCTTCTTACTTCAACGGGAGCATGGGAGCGGTTATCCCTTGGTAAGCTTTCACGATTTAGCCAACCGTGATAAATTATATTGTTTCCGGTTACATCGTCAGGTGATTTAACCTTTCTAGAACACAGAGGACACAGAGGGAGAGAATAGAGTTCTGAATAATTCCGATGCTACCAAGTTCTTTCTTTTAGTGGCATATCTTGTATATGTCCACAGTTTGAACAGCTTTTGCAAGGGAGAATTTTATATTATATCAATTCCTCTCTTCATCAGAACTGTTCATCTCTCTGAGATCTCTCTGTGTTCTCTGCGCTCTCTGCGGTTAAATCATTCCGATCCCACCATAAATGAGATTATCGGGGGGCATCAGGTGAATTTCTTGAACCCTTGTTAGGGGTTCAAGAAAGTAGAACACCTGATGAATTCTGAAAATTGCATCCAGGACTATCTAATTAACTAGCTGCAAAATTAGGCTTCCACAGCAATTTTTGGTTCCGAAGCCTCTGGCGATTTCGCTTCACTCGGTGGCACAACTTGCCAGAATTTTGGCAAATATTCGGGCCAATTTGCCAAAATCTTAGTGGCTTTTTTGCTGTTAGTTCGATCGCGCTGAGCCTCAATCAACTCTTTCAATTGCGCTTCCCCAGCGGCCGTACAAACGCGCTGCATCTTGACAATCTCCCCGTTGACGTGAGCTGGGAAATTGCCATCTTCATCGAGGAAATAACCCAAGCCGCCAGTCATTCCAGCGCCGACGTTGCGGCCGACTTTTCCTAATACGACAATGACGCCGCCAGTCATGTATTCGCAGCAGTGATCGCCGGCACCTTCAATGACAGCTTTCGCCATGGAGTTACGCACTGCAAACCTTTCGCCAGCTTTACCCGCCGCCAACAGAGTTCCCCCCGTTGCGCCGTACAAACAAGTGTTACCAACGATCGCATTTTCGGAAGCATCATAAGTCGCATCCATCGGCGGTTTGATGACAATTTCACCACCGTGCATTCCCTTACCAACGTAGTCATTAGCTTGGCCATCCAGTACCAAAGTCATCCCCGGTAAATTGAATGCGCCGAAACTTTGACCCGCAGTACCAGTAAAGTTGAGGGTAATTTGTCCAGTAAAACCGGTGTTACCGTATTGCTTGGCGATCGCACCACTGATTCTTGCGCCCACAGTGCGATCGGTATTCACCAATTTTACACTCTTGCTAACACTGGTTTGATTGGCGATCGCACTTTGAATCTCAGCATCCGCCAGCAAATCATCGTCTAACACTGGCCCGTTGCTGTGTACGTCGCCGTGAATCAAGAAAGTGCGATCGGTCTTAGTATCAGGTAATTTGGTCAAACAATCCAAATTAATCTCTTGAGTTTTGGTCAACTTCACCCCAGCCCGCATTGTCAGCAAATCACCGCGGCCAATGATATCTGCGATCGACTTATAACCCAATTTCGCCAACAAACTCCGCACTTCCTGGGCGACAAAGTAGAAGAAATTGACTACGTGTTCCGGCGTACCAGGGAAACGCTTCCGCAACTCTTCCTTCTGCGTGGTAACACCGACAGGACAAGTATTCATGTGGCAAACGCGGGCCATAATACAGCCTTCTGCAATCATCGCCACGGTGCCAAACCCATACTCTTCGGCTCCCATCAAAGCGCCTACAATCACGTCCCAGCCTGTTTTGAAGCCACCGTCAACGCGGAGTAAAACCCGATCGCGCAATTTGTTTTCCATCAATACCCGGTGAACTTCTGTCAATCCGAGTTCCCACGGAGAACCTGCGTGCTTAATCGAACTAAGTGGAGATGCGCCGGTGCCGCCGTCGTGGCCGGAAATTTGAATCACATCAGCATTGGCCTTCGCAACACCGGCGGCGACAGTACCGATACCGACTTCGGATACCAGCTTGACGGAAACTCCCGCTTTCGGATTGATTTGATGCAAGTCAAAAATCAACTGGGCCAAATCCTCGATCGAATAAATGTCGTGGTGAGGAGGCGGGGAAATCAAGGTGACACCGGGTTTCGATCGGCGCAAGTAAGCAATGTACTCGCTCACTTTCGGCCCTGGTAATTGGCCACCTTCTCCCGGTTTCGCACCTTGTGCAACTTTGATTTCAATTTGTTGGGCGCTCATCAGGTACTCTGGAGTCACGCCGAAACGCCCTGAAGCTACCTGTTTGATGGCACTCGATGCGGTATCGCCGTTCTGCAAACCTTTCAAGTGAGGTAGTGTTTGTGAGAAACCAGCCTCACTCACATCGTTTAGCACATTGTATCGTTTCGGGTCTTCGCCGCCTTCGCCGGAGTTGGATTTGCCGCCGATGCGGTTCATCGCGATCGCCAAAGTTTCGTGGGCTTCCGGGGATAGAGCACCGAGGGACATTCCGCCCGTGGCGAAACGTTTGACAACATCTGCTACAGATTCTACTTCTTCTATGGGAATCGAAGGGCGATCGCTCGCAAAGTCCAGTAAATCCCGTAAAGCAGTCACCGGGCGAGTTTCAAGCTGTTTTTTGTAAACCTCGTAGTGATCGTAAGCCGTTTCGGCATTTTTGGAACCAATTGGTTCCATTTTTGCTTCAGCCCCATTACCGCTACCCTTGCTTCCTTCTTCCTCTTCCCTTCTTCCTTCTTCCTTCTTCCTGAAGCGTTCCCTGAGCGTAGTCGAAGGGCCTTCCTTAAAGCTAGTCACAGCCTTGTGTAAAGCTTTGGCCATTTCCGGGCTGTTCATGTGATATTCGCCACCGCGCCGATATTGCACGAAGCCGTAATTTTCCAGCTTCTTAGCGTTCAATTCCGGGAAAGCCTGGGAGTGGAAGGACATCACTTCCTGGGCTAGTTCCGCCACCGTCAAACCGCCAATCCGAGAAACAGTGCCTTTGAAACCCAAATCTAGCAAATCGCGGCCAATGCCGATCGCCTCAAAGATTTGGGCCGCTTGATAGCTGGACAACAGGGAAATCCCCATTTTTGACATAATCTTCAACAGCCCATTTTCCACCGCTTTGCGGTATTGAGCTTGAGCCGCAGTCACGGTAATATTGGGCACTTTGCCGTGTTTCATCAAGTTTTGAGTCTTGCTGTCAGCCCACCAGCCGCGCACGCTTTCCAGGGCTAAATAGGGGCAAACCGCGGCCGCACCGTAACCGATTAAACAAGCAAAATGGTGAGTGCTCCAACACTGGGCGGTATCGACAACTAGGGAAGTTTGCATCCGCAGCCCTTCCTGGATCAAGTGGTGGTGAACGGCACCAATTGCTAGGAAAGGTGGAATATAAGTGCATTCTGCACTTAAACCAGTAGCAGAAAATTCGCCTTCTTGCTTCTTAGTACCCTGTTCCCTTCGACTGCGTTTATCCTGAGCGTAGTCGAAGGGCTCAGGATAAACGCAGTCGCTGGGTTCTTTTTGTACCCTGAGCGAAGTCGAAGGGTCTTCTTCCTTCGATACTCGATCGCTCAGAATCAAAATCTTAGCGCCCGATCGCACTGAATCAGCGGCAAGAAGGCAAAGTTGATCTACTGCGAACTTCAAACCTTCCGGGCCACCATCAATTTTGTAAACCGTTGATAGAACCTCTGCGGGGAAAGACTTTTGCTCTTTCAAGAAAGACAGTTCAGCGTCGTTGAGTACAGGAGAATCTATTTTGAGTAGCTTGGCATTTTCCGGTACTGCTTGCAATAAATTACCCCGCAGCCCGATATTCACCGTCAGAGACATCACCATCCCCTCGCGCAGGGGGTCGATAGGTGGATTTGTGACTTGAGCAAACCTCTGTTTGAAATAGTTGTACAGTAACTGAGGCTTTTGGGACAACACAGCCAAGGGAATATCGTCTCCCATGCAGAAAGTCGGTTCTTTCCCGGAGCTCGCCATCTCGACGATCACCATGTCCAAATCTTCGGCGGTGTAGCCAAAAGCTATTTGACTGGCTAACAGTGTTTGAGAGTCGAGGGTTGCAGTTTCGGCAAAAGGTTGTGGTTCCAAGGTTTCGCGGTTTTTTTGCAACCATTCACCGTAGGGATGTCGCTTCGCAATCCGCTGTTTGAGTTGCCAATTTTTGAGAATTTCCTGAGTTTGTAGATCGACTGCGATCATTTGTCCTGGGCCTAAACGGCCTTTTTCGACAATATCTGCTTCTGGAATATCGACCACACCTGCTTCGGAGGCGACAATTACCAAACCGTCTTTAGTAATACAGTAGCGGGCTGGGCGTAAACCGTTGCGATCGAGAGTAGCACCTACTTGTTTCCCGTCGCTAAATACCAGTAATGCGGGGCCATCCCAAGGTTCTTGAATGGCGCTGTAATACTCATAAAAATCGACAATTTCGGGATAGGGAGCTAAATCTGGCTGATTTTTGTAAGCTTCAGGAACTAAAATAGTCAAGGATTCTAGGGGAGAACGGCCGGAGTGCACCAGCAGTTCCATCACGTTGTCCAAGTTGGCCGAATCGCTGCTGTCAGAATTGACAATTGGGTTGAACGTGTCGAGATCGGCTTGACTCCAATTGGGGTGAGCTAAATTGGCTTGTCGCGCCCTCATCCAGGTAATATTGCCCAAGAGCGTGTTGATTTCGCCGTTGTGTCCCAGCAAGCGCATCGGTTGAGCTAAGTGCCAGCGCGGCATGGTGTTGGTGCTGAAGCGTCGATGATATACTGCAAAGGCGCTTTTGTAGGCGGGATTTTTCAGGTCGAGGTAAAATTCTCCCAGTACGGCCGATCGCAGCATACCTTTATATACGATCGTGCGGCTGGAAAAAGAGCAAGAGTAAAAGTCTTGGCGAGTGAAGTCCGGGCGACGGGATAATGCGTGTCCGATCGCGCGGCGAGTCAGAAATAACTGGCGATCGAGTTCGTCGCCCTGTAATTGCGGTGAACTAACGATTACTTGTTCGATTTGAGGTTGATTTTCTAGGGCTTGGGGGCCCAAAACTGACGCATCCACGGGAACTTTTCGCCATCCCAGCAGTGTCAGCCCGCGTTCTAACAGGATTTCCTCAACCATATACCGCGCTATGGCCGCTTGGTTTTCATCCCTCGACAGAAACAGCATTCCGACTCCGCAGTTTTCCTGTCTGGGAGGGACTATTCCCTGTTCTGCGAACCAAGCATCCAACAATTCCCACGGAATTCCGGTCATCAAACCAGCACCGTCACCGGAATCGGAGTCAGCGCTGCAACCGCCACGATGTTCCAGACAAGTTAAGGCGGGTATTGCTTTTTGAATTAAGGAGTGAGTAGCTTTGCCGCTTTGGTTAGCAATGAAGCCCACACCGCAAGCATCTCTTTCTTCGATTAGCCAGCTTTGACCAGCATAAGGAATTCCTCGATGACTCTGATTTTGATTTTGATTTCGATCGCTCGTGTTGCCCATGTTGATTGAATACTATTTCGGTGATTGTGTGGTTGATTCGTTATAACTTGAAAAACAGAAGGCTACCCATCTGTGGGAGTCGGGAAAGCCTTCAAACAGCCAAAGCCAGCAGATTTGATCAAAAAAATTACATTGATACTGCCAGTACCTAGCCCTGAAACTCTGTTTGCAGATTCTTAATTATCTCGATCGAATCGCCTCCGAGATGTCTCATAGAATACCCTGCTGTTAAAAAAAACAGTTATTCTCTGGAAAATCGCCGCCTCGCAACCAGGTAAATTGCAGGCGATCGAGTTTTGTGTTTTTTTTTAATTAATCCCCTCCATCAGTCTTGCAGTGCGCTGCACCACCAATGAAACCATGTCTTAATATTATGCAGCTAACTACAGCCAACTACACAGCCCAAAAAATTAAGTTTATCAATAAAATTAGAAATTTTCACCGTTGTGCTGTATAGCAGGCGTTTTTGATGGTTAATGGTTTTAAGTTATCAGAGGTAAAAAAATGCACAGTAGAGTTTCGATTGCGCCCATACTGGCGATCGCACTATGTTTAGCCTGGAATCTTGCGGGGAAAGCAGAGAGTGAGAGGGCTAGACTGATGGATGCTTCCACAGCCCGCCTGGGAATGAATTCCCTGGCTAATAGGGAAAGTCGGTTAAAACCGACTGAAATACCCCTCAATAGTCCTCTTGAGAGGACTTCAGCTATGAGACAGGGGTTTCAACCCCTGTCGGACTCTGGCTTTGAGTGGGAGAAGGCTGGGCTGATGGATGCTTCCACAGCCCGCCTGGGAATGAATTCCCTGGCTAATAGGGAAAGTCGGTTAAAACCGACTGAAATACCCCTCAATAGTCCTCTTCAGAGGACTTCAGCTATGAGACAGGGGTTTCAACCCCTGTCGGACTCGGACTCTCGCTTTTTGACTCAATCCCCACCACCCGCTGCCACAATCAAACAAGGCCGCCAAATCTCTCTCAACGGGCGCATCATTCCCCTAGCTTGGACACAACAGCCCGCAAATAGCATATCGCCGAATATCCGAACTTGGATTGCCGACATTGGCTTAATGCAATCGGCCGGAGTCGATTTGCTCAACACCGCCGACAATACTAAACAGCCCGTACAGTGGTTTTCAGTGTCTTTAACGGCAGAGAAGAGTATAACAGCGCGATCGCAGGGACAGTATCGTTACTTAGATATCACAGATTTTTCCAGACTTGCTGGTTGGCGGATATCTGCCGATGGTAATACTTTGAACATCACATCTCCTGTGGCCAATGTTACAGGAGTGCGGCAAGCAGAGAAAGAATGGGGCGATCGCATCGTGGTAGACCTCGATCGCAGTGCCCCATGGCAAGTTAACATTGTCGATACCCCAAGCCCTTCCCCAACACCCACACCTAGAGACACTCCAGACGACCCCACAAAGCCCACTCTTCCCCAGACCCAAACCCCCCCAGCGCCAAACCTCGAAACACCAGACGACCCCAGCAAACCAGCCATCACACTCCCGCTAGCAGCATCTGCGCCAATCATCGGTCAAGAATGGTCGATCGACCTCGATGCCAAAATCCCACCCGCCATAATTCAGCGCGCCGTTCAAACCAGCAAACAATTACTAGCACTAAAAATCCAACCAACCGACACTCAAACCAGAATCAAAGTCACCATACCTTTGGGTTGGCGTCCGCAAGTTTTCAGCCTCGGAAGTCCCCATCGATTAGTGATTGATATTCGGCCAGATTCCCTAGTAGAAAAAGACATTGTTTGGGCGCGGGGAGTCCGGTGGCGACAACAGTATCAAAACTTAGGAACCGCACGTTTTCCCGTTGTTTCCTTAGAAGTTAATCCGCGTCAAACAGGTGTCAAAATCCGACCAATTTTGAGCAATACCCCCACAGATAAAGGCACTGCACCTCTGAGGGAAACAGCGGAACTTTCGGGAACGGCCGCTGCGATTAATGGGGGATTTTTCAATCGGATAAATCGCTTAGCTTTAGGAGTAATTCGGCGCGACAACAAATGGCTGGCTGGCCCAATTTTGAACCGAGGGGCGATCGCCTGGAATGATCGTGGCGAAATCTCGATCGCCCGTTTGACTTTGCAAGAAACCTTGATTACTCCGACAAACCAACGTTTATCTATTTCTCACCTCAATAGCGCCTACGTAGAAGCTGGAATCGGCCGCTATAATCCCGATTGGGGAACGACTTATACTCCGTTTTCTGACAATGAGATAGTTGTGACTGTTGTGGGCGATCGCGTTGTGGGCCAAGTTCCCTCTGGTGGGACGGGAAAAACAGCTTTTCCAGTACCAGCCAACGGTTATATTTTAGCCTTGCGTTCCAATTTGTCGATCGCCTCTCAACTGACACCAGGCACTTTATTACGTCTGGAAACTCAGACAATTCCGTCAGAATTCAGTGCTTTTCCTTACATTGTAGGTGGTGGGCCATTGTTGGTAAAAAACAGTAGAGTTGTGCTGAATCCGCAGGCGGAAGGGTTTAGCGATGCCTATGTAAGACAGACGGCTATTCGGAGTGCGATCGGACACAATGCAGCGGGTAATTTGCTGATTGTAGCGGTGCATAACCGGGCGGGGGGGGCGGGGCCAAATTTCGCCGAACTCGCGCAGATATTGCAGCAAATGGGGGCTGTGGAGGCTTTAAATTTGGATGGGGGAAGTTCGACGAGTTTGTATTTGGGAGGGAATTTAGTCGATCGACCTTTGTCTACGGCGGCGAGAGTTCATAATGCGATCGGAATATTCATTCAACCCTAGTTTGCCAGAAAAATCTGTCATTAATTTGGCGTTAATCAGAACCCCCGGAACCAACCCCCAATCATCTCCGTCACGATTCTTATTCTGGCGATCGCCCTATCTCAAGTAAAACTTTTTTTGAGCAACATTACTTACTGGTTAAAAATGATACTACATCAACTATCATCCGGTTGACAATAAACTGCGATCGTATAAGATGTGTAGAATATTTTCTCTATGTATCAGTGACTTAGCTTTGCCCAAATTGACTGTGACTTTTATAACTTATGTATTCATGTTTCGTCAGTGTAGTAGCGACTTTTAGTAGCCCTGGTTACTGAAAAAGATGTTTTTCTAACAACTAACATCTCATGCTTTAGTCGAGGAACTATCACCAGAATTACCCTAAAAGACTGATGAAATTTGGAGTTACATAAACTATAGTAGACACTATCAACAAATTTCTCTTTCACAGACCCAATCAATGCTGAACGCCTAGGGACTAGATCGCTACGCCACAGTAATATTATCGGATTATCCTGGTCAATTTACTGAGGGCTAAGAGGATAGACTTGGGATTGACAAATATCCATAAACAAACACCAGAAACCTAGGAGTTAGTAATGTTTAAAATGCAAATTAATGACGTTAAGTTAGTATCAGCAGTGGGTATCGATTATAGCAACTTGCGTAATTTATTAGCCGCAAAAAAGTGGCAAGAGGCAGACGAAGAAACTACTAAATTGATGCTGCGGGCGGCCAAATGCGAAGAAAAAGGATGGCTGGATAGAGAAAGTATTCAAGAATTTCCCTGCGAGGACTTGCATACCATCGACCAACTTTGGGAAGAATATTCCAACGGTCACTTTGGCTTTAGCGTACAAAATCGTATTTATCAAAGTCTGGGGGGAAGCAATGAATATGATAGCGATGTTTGGGAGACTTTTCGTTACATAGTGGGCTGGCTAAAAAAGGGCGAAAGGCTCTACTACAACGACCTAACTTTTAGTGAAAAAGCACCAGCAGCTCACCTCCCAGTTGTGGGATTGTTTGTGGGCTTTGTGGGAAAGGGAATTAAGGCGGACTCTTTCGATCGCCAGTGTGCGCTTATGGCCGGTTTGGGGGGGGTTGTTTTTGATGCTCTCGCATCAAGACTCTTGAAATGTAACCTATAGCCTTTCTCAGAAAGATGAGGTACGACTGGGCATAGGGCATGGGGCATGGGGCATAGGGCATAGGGCATAGGGTTCCGTGGGCATACCTCACTTTTTTGAGAACCGCTATATCAATTCCATTTTGATAGGAATGATTATTGACTGTTGACAGTGAGTCAAAAAAATGAAATTTTCCCCGAAGTATTGTGGTGGCTTGAATCGATTTTTAGGATTTTATATCAAATCCGGTAACATCTGAATAATTCAGATCTCTATTCTCTTCCTGTGTGTCCTCTGTGTTCTGTTCGTTTAAATCATTCCGATGTAGCCGGAAACGATATTATTTTTCAGGGTAGACCGACTTGGTTCACTAATTATTGCTATAGCATCGCTAAAACCCAGACTTATTTGGCGAATAAGTCTGGGTTTTCTGACCATTTCTACAAAAATCAATCAGCCATCACAGATAACACATATTCTCCTTGATTTACTGACTGATTGGTCGAAACATCAAAAATAAAAAGATCCGACTCAGCACAAACATCTACTAAAGTGGGAAAATCTCCATGTTTGTGAAAGCACAGAATTTGATAAAGCCGATCGCCTTTTTTGACAAAACTCCCCAATTCCACTCGATTTTGAATCATCCCGCCCGCCGGCGCGTAGTATTCTTTGACCAAATTCTTGGGAGTGAAAATGACTTGATGATTCGCAGTTTCTGGAAGCGGAAATCCATCTATTTTCAATAAACCCTTACTGGCTAAGTAATTTTTGATTCCCCGTAAGCCCTTGGCCACCGATTCTGGATGGATTTCCATCCCCGAACCCAATTCTAGAGTCCAAGATTCAATATCAAAGGAAATCGGACTCCCCAACTCTGCTAAAATCCTCTCCAAAGCCAGCCAAGGTTTGAGAAATGCCTCATCAAAAGCATCCCCATCATACTCGTTCATCAAGATAGCGCGATCGAGCAAAAAAGCTTTCGCACTCTCCTGGCGAGAACTAAAACAATAAAGGTAATCTAAACTTTGATTCGTGGAACTGTGCAAGTCCAACACATAGTCAGCATCCAAACACAAAGATTGTAGCTGGTATCGGAAAAGTTCCCTGTAGGGGCGACAACTAGGAGCGTTAATTTTTGCCAACTCTTTGGCAAAACTCAAAGCAATTGCTTTTCTGTAATTAACTTTAACAGTATCAGCATCCAGATTTATCTGAGACTGAGCAAAACCCAGAATATCTTCCCCTTGCTTTTCAAAATCCCAGAAAATCCGGTTCCAATTTACCCCATCATAAAGATTGTAGCGACCAGGGGAAAAATGGTGCGATCGCTGGTTGACACCCACAGGATTACAAACAGGAACTAGCCAAATTTCCCCGATTAACTCAGTGGAGTCCAAACACCGAAAAAATTCAATCAATTGGTAAATAACGGCATTACCGCTAATCTCAGCGCCGTGGAGGTTAGATTGAAGATAAGCCTTTTTGCCCGGAATCGCACCTTGGAATTGATAAACTTGCAGCGAAAGTCGATCGCCCGAAGCAAGCTGCACCACAGGAATAGTCGAAATAATAGGAATCATAGACAACCAGAGGAGGAAAGTGGGAATCGGGAATGGGGAATTGGGAATTGGGAATGGGGAATTGGGAATTGGGAATTGGGAATTGGGAATTGGGAATGGGGAATTGGGAATGGGGAATTGGGAATGGGGAATTGGGAATTGGGAAT
>RDXH01000156.1 GCA_004292745.1 Oscillatoriales cyanobacterium
TATCCGATTGAACCATTAGAAATTGAGTTGGGACTTTGGCAGGGAAGTTACCAAAATCAAACGCAACTTTGGTTGCGCTGGTGGGATATTCACGGGAATTTGTTATTAATTGGTGATGAAAGAGCTGAACTTGAAAAACTGAGAACTGAACAGGAACGTCAACGTGCTGAACGGGCGGAACAAAAAGCGGCGCGACTTGCAGAGAGACTGCTAGCAATGGGTATCGATCCTGATGCAGACGATTCACCAGATTTTGGCCATCCGTAAGACAAATCCTGTTAACTCTGGATCGCCGCTCACTGTTTCGGGATTATCCAAGATTTCCGGTTCTTTTTCGGGACGGTAGATGTAAACTTTTCGGTTTTTGCGATCGATTAACAAGCCGAGTGATACACCGTTGTCAATATATTCTTGCATCTTTTTTTGCAATCCTTTGAGAGTATCGCTAGAAGACCGTAATTCAATCACAAAGTCTGGACAAATCGGTGCAAATGAGGCTTTTTGTTCTTCAGTTAAGGCATTCCAGCGCTCTAGTTTAATCCATGAGGCATCGGGGGACCGGGTTGCTCCATTGGGCAAGGTAAAGCCTGCACTGGAGTCAAACGTTTCACCTGTGCCATCTTCTTCTGCCCAGTTCCCCAGTTGTAGGGTAATCTTGAAGTTGCGGTTACCTGTATCTGAAAAGGCTGGTGACATAATGATAACTTCTCCTTTGGCGGTGCGTTCGATTCTTAAATCGCGATTGGCTAGACAGAATTCATAGAACTGTTCAACAGTCATTGGTTCGATCGCAGGGAGATCGATCGTCAATGGGACGCTTTGGGTTTGAATTAGCAGGGTTGTCATGGTTTTTCCTCAATTGGTGTAGGCGTGAATTAGTGACAGAATACCTGAACTTTTTTGGATCGCAGTGGGTGGCCAGAAACCGGGTTTTTTCGAGAATACTGGTTATAGTCTTTAATATCGCTAAAAACCCGGTTTCTTGGATGGTAGCGCGTAATTCCTATTTAGCTTACTTGACAAATTGGGGCATGATTTCAGCGGCAGTGAATAAACCGGAAATGCCTTTTCTTTGCAGCATGACACCAGCTTTCAGATAACCGAATGCGGGGCCGCAAACGTTGGCTGCCATGCTAGTTTCGTCGCCTAAAGTAAAGGTGTGAGTGGAGATTTTGCCCTCGAAGGTGCGGCCGGTAATTTGGACGTTGGTGCTCAGGGGTTTTTTGGAATTGCGAGTATCGACAATGCCGCCGACTGTGACGCGATCGCGATCGCAAATTCCCGCCAATTCCAACATGATATCATCGGCGTGTTCCATATTTTCCAGCTTCAATAAACCGTTGGTGGTATCTAATAGCGCTTCCACTTCTGCATCAGTCATAGCTTGGGCTTTTGGTACATCATAACCGGGCAAATGTGCGATGTCTTCGCGAATGGTGGCTCGGTAGGCTTCCCAATTGGCAATTCCGACTCCAAAGGTGATTTTGACGCTGTGCACTTCTGCGTAACTTTGAGCGGCTAATGCTGCTGCTGCGGTTAGTAACCCAGGTGTTGCACCGCAGCCTGTCATGTAGGTAATTCCTGCTGCTTGGAGTTCGTCTTTCATGGCGAGAATTTGTTCGACTGCACTGGTGCGTTTGATGGCATCTACTAATACTCCTTTCCAGCCGGATTCGATAAATTGTCTGGCTACAGATGCCATGAATGTGTTGGGAAGATTTGGTAATGCTAGGAAATAGCCGTCTACTCCTTGGGCTGTTTGGATGAGTTCTTGAATACTGCGATCGCACAAAACTCCCGCTGGTTCCAAATAACCTAAAGAACCTTGAGATTTGTAAATTGCCTCGCACTCTTTGGAATTTAAGCCTTCAGCAGCATAGGCGTAACCTTTTTGATCTGCGGCGGCTACCCAGAGCATTTCCCGTTTGGGAGCTAGTAAACGGGCGGCTGCTTGGCCGAGTCCGCCATAGCCCAAGACACCTACTCGAATTGGTTGGTTAATTAAATCTGTAGCTTTTTTTGTATTCATGGGACTTTCTTGATATTGGACAGTTTTCCATTATCGGTCAATTGGGGACGGGTGAGAAGGGAATAATCAAATAATGTGGCTTATGGTGCGATCGCGAAAGCCTGTTTAACTTCCGATCGCAGTAAGTAGTAAATGGTAGCGATCGCAAAACCCAGCGTCAAAAAGTTGACCGCAGTACCACCACTACCAAACATTTTCGCCAACTGTGCAAGGGTAGCAATTACATGGACAATTAATGTTCCTGTCCAAGCCCAAGTTTTGAGTTGAAACAAACCCCAAGTTAAAACTAAAGAAATAACTCCTAAAATCAGACTTATCGCGGCAAATATGGCAATAACCCCCCCGATGACCGTGCCCACTTTCGCGCCACCAACCACAGCACCGAGGCCACCAAAAATTCCTGCAAAAAATAAGATAAATAAGCCATCAAGCAGACTAAAAACAGCGCTGATTAGCTGTAAAATTGCCAGAATAGTAACACTTTGAGGACGAGTCATTTTTTTATGTTCCCTTGTTAAGTAGATGCGATCGGGCAACCCTCAAGACGGTTGATATATTTGTCATACTGACCGACACCTAGTGTAGCCAAGTATCTGCGAGATTTTTCACTCTCCTGAACCTTGTCAAGGATCGGAATGACAGAATTATAGAACCTCCTTGGGGGTTGGTATAAATATTTTAACCTGTTAAGTGGTTATGCGGATATAGTGTGTCGGGGCATGGGGGATGGCCATCAAGGGTTTCTTAATGGCTGAAAATATTTATTTTATGGCTTTTTTCTGCTGTTTTCTTCTTTTTGCTCTCACTTTCTTGTAATCCCGTGAGTTTAGCTTTCTTGGTCACAGCAGGCGGAAAGCAAAATATTTATAAAAAAATGCAATATAGCTCTAAAATTCACCTATAATGCTAACGGTCTAGATAAAAATTCAACCAAAAATCAAGTACATCATATTCATATATCTGTTCTGACTTTCAATTTCAGGGTTAGAAGCATCTGCAAACGAATTGAATTGCTGTTAAAGCAAGTCGAAGACTAAGCTGAGAATCAGGGAATCATAAGTATCACTTATTTTTTGCGTGAAACTGCTTGGCGAGTTTCGGCGACACATCGGCATTTTAAATCCTGCGTATTTTGCTCACAGCCAAAATTAAGGCTATTTTTTTTGTGTGTTGTCAATTTATCAGGGGAATATAAACAATGTCGATTTTAGATATTAGTAATTTTAAAAATACATACAGTCACCAAGACTCGGTTAACTTTGCAGCCCCCGATGATACTTATAAATTTAAGATTACGGAACCGAGCAATCTGAATATATCATTTTCTGGTTTAAGCGCTCCTGTAAACTGGCTACTAAAAGATAGCAATGACAGGATTTTATCCATAACACAACTAGACCCCCTCGCTCCTCAAGTCATCAATTTTGGCAATTTAGAAATAGGCAACTATTCTTTAGAAGTTCAACAAGCAGGGAGTGATACAAATTATAAGCTAACCATTGACTCTCTGACAGGTTCACCTTTTGAATCAGGTTTTTTTGATGTTCATCCACAAGGGGAAGTAGGTTTTGATTTGCTGCTGGATGGTGGCACATTCCAAGGTGAAATTGGGATGTTCAGCATGGAGGGACTCGGAGCATTTAATCCCGATTCTGTGGAGTTTATTAAGGAAACCAGTCGGCGAATTATCAGCAATTCTTATTTGGGTCATGTGGTAATTTCTGACTTCAATCAAGGAGCTAAGTTTGATGCGGTTTTACCCTGGGAAGCTAACCAGAATTCTGGAGAATATAAAGGTGTTCAATACTTTAGTATGAGACCTGGGGATAAATTTGGGCTGATGCTGGTTCCGAATGGGACGGTACAAGAAGTGTTTAATAATCCCACTATCGGTAGTACGAAACGTCCTTTGTTTTCCCTGGCTAAAGCTAATCCATCTGAGGCTTTTCATATAGGTCAAATAGCAGATGTGAATGAAAATGGCAATGTGTTTGTCATGGAAGATTTGCGGGTGGATTTAGGGACAGATCGCGATTATAATGACACTATTTTTCAAATCACGAATGCGACAGGAAAGGCGATCGCACTCGATCAGGTGATCGAGCCTACACTTGATTGGCGACCGAAATTACCAGATGTAGTTAAATACATTAACGACCAAGTTAATTTAGTACCTAAAAATACAGCACCTACTTCCTTACAATTCAATGTCAAAGATATTTACAATTCCAATGATATAGTTAGTTTGACTGGTGGTAAAGTATATGATGCGGAAGGAGTTAGTGACCTCAAGCAAGTAAGTTTTTGGCTCAATAAAGATAAGAATAATTGGCAAAAACTGGGCAATGATGCTGTGAATTTTACAGCGGATAGCGCTGGGTTTGCAAGTTTTGACTACTCGCTGAATAGCCTAGGAATTGGTGATTATCAATTGAGTGCGATCGCCTATGATAAAACAGGTGATTCTAGCACTGTGGTGACTAAAGAATTTACAGTCAAAAATCCTGAACCGATAGTTACGCCAACGCCAACTCCAACTCCAACTCCAATACCAACACCGACTCCGACTCCAACTCCAACTCCAATACCAACACCGACTCCGACTCCAACGCCAACTCCAATACCAACTCCAATACCAACGCCAACTCCAATACCAACACCGACTCCAACGCCAACTCCAATACCAACACCGACTCCAATACCAACACCGACTCCAATACCAACTCCGACTCCAACACCAATAAATACAGCACCAAAAGATTTGCAATTTGAGAGTTCAATTACCTACACGGTGGGAGACAAAATTAGTTTTACGGGTGGTAAAGTTTACGATGCTGATGGTGTTGAAAACCTGAAAAGTGTAGAGTTTTCGGTGCAAAAGGAAGGCGGTGCATTGATTAAGGTTAATAATGTTGAAACTTTCACGGCTGATGGCCTTGGATGGGGAAATTTTAGCTATTCTTTGCCGGATTTGGGTGCTGGGAAGTATGAGGTAAAGGCGATCGCCTACGATAAAGCAGATGCTACCAGCAACACAGTCGTCAAAAGTTTGACTGTCAAGGAAGCTATCCCGACTCCGACAATAACTCCAACACCAACTCCGACAATAACTCCAACACCAACTCCAACTCCGACAATAACTCCAACACCAACTCCAACTCCGACAATAACTCCAACACCAACTCCAACTCCGACAATAACTCCAACTCCAACACCAACTCCAACTCCGACAATAACTCCAACTCCAACTCCAACTCCGACAATAACTCCAACACCAACTCCAACTCCAACTCCGACAATAACTCCGACACCAACTCCAACTCCAACTCCGACAATAACTCCAACGCCAACTCCAACTCCGACAATAACTCCAACTCCAACGCCAACGAATACAGCGCCAAAAGATTTACAATTTAGAACTTTACCCCTCTATACCAAGGGTGAAAAAATTAGTTTTAGTGGCGCTAAAGTTTTTGACGATCAAGGAGTCGGCGATATTGCTAAAGTCGATTTCTGGTTCCAAAAAGAAGGTGGTGAGAAAATTGAAATCGCTAATGATGTTACTGAATTCACCAGTGATAGCGATGGGTTTGGTAGATTCAATTTTAGTGATAATTTGACCAGTTTAGCACCGGGTCGTTATCAATTGTCGGCGATCGCCTATGACAAAGCAGGTAGTGCTAGTCCACTATCGAGTCAAAGGTTTGCGCTGATTAGCGATCCGGGTGAAGATGGGTTATCTGATGAAGTCAGATTGGCGATCGTAGGTGCTGCAAATCTCGACAGCTACACACCAGAAGCTTTGGCTGAAACAAAGGAGTGGGTTGTTTGGGTGACACCTGGACAGTCTTCACAGCAGTTAGCAGCTAGTATTGGTGCTACAAATCAGGGGGATACTGGCCACATTCCCAACACTTTTATCTGGGAATTTCCAAAGGAAATCGCTCCGAAAGATGTGGCGGCTCAGCTAGCAACAATCGGAGGAGTAGAATATGCTTACCCGCAGGTGCCCGTTAGCTTAAGGTTGTTGTACGAACCGAAGGATACATTATACAAGGAACAATGGAATTTACAGAATGCGAAAGCTCCCGCAACTTGGGATGTAATTAATCCTGCAACTTCTCAAACAGTGCGAGGAAGGGGCGTAACTATTGGGATTATTGATGATGGTTTGGAATACAAGCACCCAGATTTAGCAAGTCGGTACAACCAGAATTTGAGTTGGGATTTTACTGACAAAGATAGCGATCCATCGCCAACATCCACAACTAGCTTTACAGCGGATCTTTCACAACCAAAAGTAAATGGTTGGAGTAGCATTAAATTCTCTCTTCCTGTGAATTTGACAGGAATGGTAAAAGATGTTTGGGCTAGCTTCGATTTCAGTCAATCTCTACCACCTAATTTGCCCAAACCTCAAGAATTAAGTGGAGATCTCTACAGTCCTAACGAATTTGAATTTGATAATTTGTATCGGCGTGCTGCTTCTTCTGTAAGATTATGGTGGCCTGGTATGAATGATTTAACATTCAAGCAATATGAGCCAATTTTGTTCATTGAAAATAGTTCCCAAAGCTTCAATCTAACTAAATTCAATGGAAGTTATGCGGGTGGTGATTGGCAATTAGAAATTAAAAACCCCAATCCCGATGAGTATGATGCGGAGGAAATGCGCCAGCTTAGTCAAGAACTTTTGAAACGTTGGACATTACAAATTAAAACTGCTAACCCTCACGGAACTGCTGTTGCTGGCATTGCAGCAGCGACTGAAAATGGCAAAGGTATAGTTGGTGTGGCTCCTGAAGTGAAATTAGCAGGACTGCGACTATTTGGTAACACCGATCCACTCAATTATAAGGTTGACCCCTTGGGAAAACAGGTTGCTGATGCTTTGTTCGATCCTCAGACACAACCGGGACAATCTAATCGCAATCAGTCGATCGATATTTTCAATAATAGTTGGGGTCCTCAATACATGAGCCGGCAACCTTTAGCTTTGCAAGCCTTGCAAACTGGAGTTACCAAAGGTCGAAATGGGCTGGGAAATACCTATGTATTTGCTGGTGGCAATGAAGGGAACTTCAACGGGAATGTCAATTATAATAGTTTTGCTAGTTCCCGTAACGCGATCGCTGTAGGTGCGATCGACAAAGCAGGAAATCACGTCACTTACAGTACACCAGGATCGGCAATTTTCATTTCCGCATCCTCCGATAATGGCGATCCAAATAACCCACAAGGGATTACCACAACAGGTATTTTTGAAAATCGCATTGTCGCTCCCTATGCTTTCGATTTTGGTGGAACTTCTGCCGCTGCACCTTTAGTTTCTGGAGCGATCGCTTTGATGCTAGAGGCTAATCCTAAACTAACCATGCGCGATGAGCAGCACATTTTAGCCAAGACGGCTCAAAAAAATGACCTCAATGGCAAAGATGGGGAAGGGAAACCAAAATGGGAGCAGAATAAAGCAGGATTTTGGGTGAGTTATGAACAAGGCTTTGGAGGGATTGATGCGGCCGCTGCGGTGAAAGCTGCGGTTAATTGGACACCAGTCGGTAAGCAAGTTTTAGTGACTTCTGACTTGCAGAATGTGATTAAAGCGATTCCTGATGGTAGCAAAACGGGAATAGAAGCGAAGACTACGATTTCCAAGAATATTATTGTCGAAACAGCAGAAGTAATTCTTGATGCTGAACATCCCGACTGGGGCGACTTCACTGTGAAACTGATTGCGCCAGACGGCACTGAATCAGTGTTAGCAAATACCATACCTGAAATCCCAAATTCCAACAACAGCGATAAGATTGTACCCGATTCAAAAGAGTGGAAGTTTATCTCAAACCGACACTGGGGCGAGTTATCAAAGGGTGAATGGAAGTTGCAAGTTAGCGATAACAATGCCAACCAATTGAAAGGAGAGTGGAACAAGTGGAAGCTGAATCTTTACGGATTAGAGCTAGATGAGTCTCCCAATGTTGTTACCAATACCAAAGACAGCGGGGCTGGGAGTTTACGGGCAGTTTTAAATTGGGCTAATAGCAATCCTGGCAAGGATACGGTTCTCTTCAAGATTCCGAACACAGATCCGGGATACAATACCAGCAACAATGCTTTTACCATTAGACCACTATCACCACTGCCACAGATTACCGATTCAGCGATTATTGATGGCACAACACAGCCTGGATTTTCAAGTCGTCCAGTGATTGAATTAGATGGCAGTAATGTATCAGTGGATGGTTTATATATCTCTGCTGGTAACAGTACAGTGAGAGGATTAACCATCAATCGCTTTGGTGTTGACGCTATCCGATTGACTGGTAATGGTGGCAATATCATTGAAGGAAACTTCATTGGTACTGATGTCACTGGCACTCTAGATTTAGGCAACCTCTATAGTGGTATATCAATTTCGACACCTAATAATCTTATTGGTGGTACAACGGTTAAAGCACGCAATATCATATCTGGCAATGATAATGTTGGCATTTACATTACAGAATCAACTGCTAACAACAACTTGATTCAAGGTAACTATATCGGTAGCGATGTCACTGGAACTAAAGATTTGGGCAATACAAATAATGGTATTGCTATTTTGGACGCAAGTAATAACACAGTTGGGGGGACAACGATTAATGCGGGCAACTTGATATTCGGTAATGGTAAAAATGGTGTCTTTATTAACGGTTCCGGTTCCACTGGCAATGCTATTTTATCTAATTCCATCTCTGGCAACGACCTCTTGGGTATCGGTTTTGGAAATAATGGATTGACTGTGAATGATTTAGGAGATGCTGATACAGGTATCAATAATTTACAGAATTTCCCAGAGTTGAGTTCAGCTATCTCTAGTAGTGGGAATACGAGTATTAAAGGGAAGATAAATAGCACTCCAAATACTACATTTAGAGTAGAGTTCTTCTCTAACAAGGTTTTAGATGACTCTGGTTTTGGCAGTGGTGGTTTTGGTGATGGTAGTTTTGGTGGCGGTGGTTATGGTGAGGGAGAGAAGTTTCTGGGATTCCAGACTGTGACGACTGATAGCAGTGGTAATGCGACTGTTGAGATTAAGTTACCAGTAGCTGTGCCCATTGGTCAATTTATTACTGCTACGGCTACCGATCCGAAGAATAACACTTCGGAGTTTTCTCAAGGAATTGCGATCGTAGCTAATCAAGCACCCACCGAACTATTTACCGACATTAATGCTAATTTGGCAGGAGCTTACTACAGTTCAGCAAATTGGGGAGATTATGATAATGATGGTGATCTAGATATTCTTGTCACAGGCACAAATAGTCCAAATTCTATAGCCAAAGTTTACCGAAACGATAGTGGCAACTTCACGGATATTAATGCTGCTTTGAATGGAGTTAAGAATAGTTCAGTAGATTGGGGAGATTATGACAGAGATGGCGATCTTGATATTCTGCTAACAGGTTTGGATAATACCTCAAACCCAGTCTCGAAAGTTTATCGGAACGATGGTGGTAATTTTACGGATGTCAGTGCTAACTTGCCAGGAGTTTGGAATAGTTCAGCAAATTGGGGAGATTATGATAATGATGGCGATCTTGATATACTTCTGACAGGTGTTACCATTATTTCTGGTTCTTCTGTTAAGATTGCAAAAGTCTACCGCAATGATAGTGGTAGCTTTACGGATATAGCGGCTAATTTACAGGGAGTTTGGCAGGGTTCAGCAGATTGGGGTGACTACGACAAAGACGGAGACCTTGATATTCTCATAACTGGTAATTCTGATGGTTCGTCTTCATCAGAGATCTCTAAGATTTATCGTAATGATAGTGGCAGTTTCACTGATATAGGCGCATCATTAACAGGTGTTTCTTCGGGTGACGCAGCTTGGGGTGACTATGACAATGACGGCGATCTAGATGTACTTTTGACAGGCTTAATGGCAAATAATTCATCTCCTGTTGCTAAGATTTATCGTAATGATGGTGGCAGTTTCACGGAGATTAATGCTGGCTTGCAGGGAGCTTATTATAGTTCTGTAGATTGGGGCGATTATGATAATGATGGGGACTTAGATATTCTTTTGACAGGTGCCGCGCCATCCCGTATCTCAAAACTCTACCGAAATGATGGTGGTAGCTTCACTGATATTAGTACCAACTTACAAGGAGTTTTTGGTAGTTCAGTAAGTTGGGGAGACTATGACAATGATAGCGACCTAGATATTCTTTTGGTTGGTAATCCATTGGGAGTTTCATCTGGTAGCACCAAGGTTTACAGAAACAACATTTTCACTTTAAATACAGCACCCACACCACCCATAGGGCTGATTTCTTTAGTTAATGGCAATTCTGTTACCCTAAACTGGAACGCTGGTACTGATGTTGAAACACCGCAAGCAAGTTTGACTTATAACTTGCGGGTAGGAACAACTCCTGGAGGTTCAGATATTATGTCTCCGATGGCTAATAGCAATGGCACGCGCAAAGTAGTCCAAATGGGCAATGTCAATCAAAATAAAAATTGGCAACTTAAGAACCTAAAACCGGGTACTTATTACTGGAGTGCACAAGCAATTGATAATTCTTTTAAAGGTTCGATCTTTGCTAATGAAGGCAGTTTTACAGTTTGAGGTGTAGGTTCAATTGGAGGTATTAGGATGACAGGTACACCTATTCCCTAGAAATTTATTAAGTTGACACCTATGCCATTGGTGTCAACTTAAGCATGAAAGCCCGCCAAGTCTGTTAGTCATCCCGCGAGTCCGACAGGGAATCAATTCCCTGTCTAATAGCGAAAGTCCTCTCAAAGAGGACGGCAGGAGTTCTTCAGTCCTCTTTAAGAGGACTTGCGCTTTGAGACAGGGGTTTAAACCCCTGTCGGGCTATTGGTTCTACCTGGTTGTTGACAGCTATGGGTTCAAGGTTGGGCGTACCGTATTTTTGTACAAAAACCCGGTTTCTGCCTCCAGGATTAATCATCTTAATATTTACATTAACAACCTTTTTACATCCTGAATTCCTATGAGTAATAAAACAACAGCAAAAATATTCTGTGTTCTATTTTACATTTGTGGCTTTCCCACTTTGGTAACTGCCCAAATTGTCCCGGATGCCACTTTACCGATCGACTCCACCTTCACCGAAAATGACAACACCTTCACCATTGAAGGTGGCACAGAAGCGGGCCGCAACTTATTCCACAGTTTTCGCGAATTTTCCGTCCCCACTGGCGGTACAGCATTTTTCAACAACATTGATACCATTCAAAATATCTTCACTCGCGTCACCGGCGGGTCAATTTCTAACATTGATGGCTTGATTCAAGCAAACGGTAACGCTAACCTATTTCTCCTCAACCCCAACGGCATTATTTTTGGCCCAAATGCCAGCCTGAATATCGGTGGCTCGTTTTTAGGCACTACAGCCGATCGCATCAACTTCGCTGACGGTACATCATTCAGTGCTACTAATCCCCAAACAACTCCTCTGCTAACTATCAGCATTCCAACTAGCTTGCAATTTGGTCCGAATCCTGGTCAAATTGTTAATCAATCTGTAGCCGCTTCTGCTTTTGAGGATAGTGGTGCAGGAAATCAAAACCCCGTAGGTTTAGAAGTTTTACCCGATCGAACTTTAGCGCTAGTTGGTGGCGATATAACGTTTCCCGGTGGCATTTTGACAGCGCCGGGAGGCCGAATCGAACTTGGTAGTGTCGGTGCTAACAGTTTAGTTGGCC
The DNA here is from genome assembly GCA_004292745.1 of Oscillatoriales cyanobacterium. Lineage (GTDB taxonomy): Bacteria > Cyanobacteriota > Cyanobacteriia > Cyanobacteriales > Microcoleaceae > Microcoleus > Microcoleus anatoxicus. Next base: position 11,753 of record RDXH01000156.1, read on the forward strand.
TGACTTTCAATGACTCAGGTTTCGCTTTGGGATATGCAGGTGTCCAGAACTTTCAAGATATTCAACTATCACAGGGTGCTGTTGTAAGTGCTAGCGGTGAAGGTGGCGGTACTATTCAAGTACAGGGGCGGCGGGTTGTGTTGACGGAGGACTCAGGAATTCTCTCCCAGACTTTGGGAAGTCAAAATGGGGGTACTGTCTCTATCCAAGCAGCACAGTTCATCGCTGAAGGTGGCGGTTATGTAGATACGACTACTTACGGTGCTGGCAGAGGTGGCAATTTATCCGTAACAGCGACAGATTCCATAGAATTGAGTGGCACTAATGCTGACGGAAGTTTGCCCAGCGGCTTATTTGCTCAAGTTGATGTCCAAGACGAAACTACACCAACCACAGGAAATGCCGGAGATTTAACGATCGCCACTGGTCGATTAATTTTACGAGATGGGGCACAGATAGGCTCAAATACTTTTTCTGAGGGTTCAGCGGGAAGATTAAGTGTAACTGCTTCGGAGTCTGTAGAAGTGATTGGGCGATCGGCAGATGGTAAAATTGTTAGCGCCTTGGCAACTCTAACTGAGCCTGATTCTTCTGGCAATTCACAAGATTTAACCATTTCCACCAGAGAGTTGATTTTACGAGATGGAGGTGAAATTTCATCTTCCACCAGGAGCACGGGGAATGCAGGCAATATAATTATTCAAGCATTCGAGCAGTTGATAATTCAAGATCAGGCAACCATTGCTGCTCTGACTGCGGGTAGCGGGCGCGGTGGCAATATCAGTATTGAAACAGGACGCTTAATCGCTCAAAATGGCGGTCAGGTATTAGCAACAACTCAAGGTAGCGGGCAAGCAGGGACTTTAACTGTAAATGCCAGAGAATCTGTCGAACTCACTGGAACGGGTATAGATGGGTTTCCCAGCGGCTTGTTCACCCAGTCCACAGGGAGAGCAACGGACTCTGATGCTGGCAATGCAGATAACTTGACAGTAACAACGAGGCAGTTAACGGTTCGGGATGGAGCGGCGATATCAGCAGATACTTTTGCAGGTGGAAGGGGAGGTTCTCTGACAGTCAATGCCTCGGAGTCTATTGAAGTGAGTGGGACTTCCGGCATCGTGCCAGACATCATACCAGGAAGGGCTTCTCCCTTAGTCAGGGTGGTCAGGGCAGACGGGCGCTTGCCCAGCCGTTTGACAGCAGTGACAACGGACAGCGGAGATGCAGGGAATGTAACGATTAGTACGGGACTGCTGAGGGTACGGGATGGGGGAAGTGTGGCTGTGGATGGGAGTAGGGGTACGGGTTCTGCGGGCAATCTGGAGGTAACAGCCAGTGACATCCGACTAGACAGAGGAACCATTACCGCAGAAACTAGATCCGGTGACTCCGGCAATATCAACCTCCAAGTTTCCAACTTCTTACAAATGCGTAACAACAGCAATATTACTGTTACAGCCACAGGCGATGCTACAGGTGGCAATATCGAAATCAATAGCAGAGCGTTAATTGCTGGCACCAATAGCGACATCACCGCCAATGCAGTCAACCGCGAAGCTGGTCGCGTTGTAATTACTGCCCCAGAAGGAATCTTCGGAGCCCGATCGCGCCGTGTAACAGATCCCGCATCCAACCTCACCAGCGACATCACCGCTACATCCCTAGCAGGCCCGCAACTGGACGGCCAAGTGCTGCTCAATACTCCCGATATTGACCCCACCCAAGGTTTGGTTCAATTACCAAAAACCATTGTCAATCCCGATGCGATCGCCCAAATTTGCCCCAATCAACGACAATCAGGAACCGACAAAACCTTCACCAGAATTGGGCGCGGCTTGCCAGCAAATCCAGCAGAAACAGTCAACAATAGTTCAACCGCCGTCGGTTTAGCCGATGCTGTAGCCCCTGTAGAACAACGAACCAGAAGGGTTCCACCCCAACAAGTTAGAGCCCCTAACCGACCCATGCTATCGGCGCAAGGTTGGGCAATTAACAGCAAAGGAGAAGTGATTTTTACTGCTAATCCTGCCGCTGTTACCCTCCAGAGTCCAGTTCAACCTACTGGTGGTTGCTATGGTCAATAAAGGAAATCAGAAAAAGGGCGATCGCCTCCTACAAATAGCTGTGGGAGTGTTAGCTAGTAATTGGATGGTTTTGCCACTGAAAGCACAAAATACAATTAATCATGGTAGGGACACGGCACTGCCGTCTCCTCTATATCATTCTACAATTAATCATGGTAGGGACACGGCACTGCCGTCTCCTCTATATCA
>RDXH01000395.1 GCA_004292745.1 Oscillatoriales cyanobacterium
ATAGCTGGCAAAAGTATAGTCATTTATAGACATGGGAGGCTTCAAGTCCCTCCCCCTTCACTTTTACTTTGAGCGGATTAACCCGCCTCGGCTGAACTACGCAGCTCCCTATCCCATTGCTGAACGCATTTGGGATTGCTTTTCTGAGGATATTGTACGAACCGTTAACATCAGAATTGATTAATTGACCAATTGATGTTTGGTACAAACCTCGTTTAATTCGCTTGCCCGTGAAAACGGGGTCTTTATCAGTTTTTCCGTAAACTGGGATTGGGTCTAAACCCAGGAAGTTCGCTCGCGAGGTGTAGGACTCTTCTTGTACAATTACTTCGATTCCAACCAGTCGAGCTTTGTATTCTAACATTTCAATTAATCGAGAGTGAGGAATACTAACAAAGTTTTGGTTGGTTTGCGAACCGAGAGCAATTTCAGTTTTCCACTGTGCATTCTTGCCAATTACTAGCGTCCCAATTTGTTTGGTATTTAAAATCGCAACAATCAGGCGACTGGCATGATGCAAGTAATTATCAACTTTTTGATGGCGACAACGAGTTAAGCGCTGAATCCGGGGTGAAGCTTTGCGGTTTCCCTTTAACTGGGATTGTAATCGTGAAGAGCGTTTGTTATAGAACTGGTTAATTGATTTCAATGGTCGCCCGTTAATCAACAAAGGGATAAATCCTGGTTGATTTGAAGTTAACGCCACTAAATTATCCAGTCCTAAATCAATACTAGCTATATAATTAGCGTTGCTGATGGTGGACTCCGGTTCATCATAAATCACCTCAATTACATAGGAATCACATTTGGGAACCAGCCTAACTTGACAAATCTGGTTGGGATTGAGTTGGGTTTTAATTGAAAGTTCAGTGCCGGAAAGCTTGATAATTCCTTTCTTCAACTGTTTGCTGCTAATCGCTTGAATCGTGTAAACGAGAAGGTTTCGCCCTTTGACTTTATCTTTGTACTTTGGCAATTTTGGGCTACCCGTGAATTTTGAAGAGTCAGCTTTGTAAGCTTTAACGGCTTCAAAAAACGATTTCCAATTCTTGTCTAGCACCATTAAGATTTGCTGACTTACTTTAGCAGGCAAAGCCTTATATGCTTCGTGAGATTTCATCAATCGATTCATTTCGTTGTAATTGACATAGCCCCATCCATAAATAAAGTTCTGACGAATGACGTAATTGGCGGCATTGTAGAGGTTTTTGGATTTAAAGGCTAGTTCGTCAATTTGGGCGAAACGGTGTGACGTTGATTTAATGATGTGTCTCTCTGTTAACTGCATTCAGAGCCTCCATCTTTTACGAGCGCGATTATTTTTTCCGTCTTTCTGCTAGCGCGACGTTGCCCATAAAGTCGTGCAGCAAAACTTGTGACTATCGCTACTAAGTCTTGCATTAACTCATCTTTTCCGTTCTCGGCAAGATTAACTATTTCTAGTTTGACTCCTGCCCGAAGAAGCAATACGCCTAAATAATTCGTACCAAATCGAGCTAATCGGTCTTTATGCTCCACTAGCAAAATGTCGTAGCCATCTTGTTGTAGCAGTGCTTCTAACTGCTTTCTGCGGTCATTCAATCCGCTGCCGATTTCTTTTACATTCCTAATAATTTGATAGCCATTGGCAATGGCGTACTCGGTCAACCGCTCTGATTGGCGGTTGAGATTTTCTTTGTTTTCGGAGGAAGAGACTCTGCTATAAATAGCGACTCGATTCTTCTTGACTTCGGTGGATGGTGCTTGTGGCACGTAGTCAACGATGATTAAACCGCTTTCTGTCTGTCGTGCCGGATGTGGTAGTTTATTCGCTTTCCACCACCGCCACGCAGTTGTGTAACTTATGCCTATTGCTTTGGCGTAGTCAGGTAGTTTCATTTTGACCTCCTGACTATATATTACCATC
>RDXH01000157.1 GCA_004292745.1 Oscillatoriales cyanobacterium
AAAGGCAAAGTTTGCGTTTTTTTAGCAATATTTCCCGAAACCACAGAAACAGCTCCAAATTCTCCCATGGCTCTAGCATTAGTCAAAATTACTCCGTAAAGCAATCCCCAGCGAATACTGGGAAGCGTCACATTCCAGAAAATTTGCCAGTCATTTGCTCCCAAAGTTTTCGCCGCCTCTTCTTGATCTCTTCCCACTTCTTCCAAAACCGGAATTACTTCGCGAGCCACAAAAGGTAGAGTGACAAAAGCAGTAGCCAGCACCATTCCAGGGAAGGCAAAAATCACCTTAATATTAACAGCTTCCAACAATGGCCCGAACCATCCCAGCCGACCGTAAAGCAGTACAATCATTAAACCTGCAACTACCGGAGATATGGCAAACGGTACATCTAAAATGCTGATTAATAGCGTGCGGCCCGGAAATTTGTTGCGGCCAATTACCCAGGCTGCGCACAAACCGAATACGGTATTAATAGGCACAACAATTAAAGAAATAACCAGGGTAAGTTGGGCTGCGTGCAGAAAATCTGGCGAAGTTAAGTTAGCAAAAAATGGCTCTACTCCTTTTCTGAAAGCTTGGTAAAAAACGTTGAGGGTGGGGATAAATAAGACGAGAGCCAGATAGGCGATCGCAATGGTGATTAAAGTTGGCTTAACCCATGGTTTTTCCTGACTCTGCGTCGAACTACCCCCCGGAAATTTGTAATTCGTGGATGAATTGATATTAGCCGTCATAGCGTCTTCTCCATGCTTGTAAAAGATTAATTGCAAACAGCATACTTAGGGAAATAGCTAACATAACAGTGCCGATAACTGTGGCTCCTGCATAGTCATACTGTTCCAATCTTTGAAAAATTAAAACAGGGGCGATTAAATCTTTGAACGGTATGTTAGAGGCGACAATTACAGTAGAACCGTACTCGCCAACCGCTCGCGAAAATCCGAGTGCAACTCCGGTTAAAATAGACGGAAATAACGGCGGGAAAACTACTCGCCAGAAGGTTTGAAACTGAGAAGCACCTAAACACCAAGCTGCTTCTTCGATGTCTTTTTCCATCTCGTTTAAAACTGGCTGTACAGTTCGGACGATAAATGGTAAGGAAATAAATATCATGGCTATACCTACGCCCAAGCGAGTAAAGGAGATCTTGATCCCCAAGGGTGCAAACAGCGAACCAATCCAGCCGTTGTCGCTGTAAACTGTGGCGAGAGTTAAACCTGCAACGGATGTGGGGAGTGCAAAGGGTAAATCGACGATCGCATCGACAATCCTTTTTAAGGGAAAATTGTAACGGACTAAAACCCAGGCAATTAATGTGCCGAACAATCCGTTAATTAATGCTGCAATTAATGCCGTAACGAAGGTGACATCGTAGGCGGAAAGGGCGATGGGACTTGTGGCAATTTTCCAAAATTCGGCGGGGTTTGCTGTGCTGGCTTTCAAGAGCATGGCGGCCACTGGGAGCAATAGCATGAGGCTGAGGTAGCCGAGGGTGATTCCCCAAGGTAGTGTGATTTTGCCGATCGCCCTTTTGATCTGCTCGATCGGAGATTGAGGATTATTGGTTGGAGAAGATACAGTCATATAAGAATAGTTTTGAGTTGGAAAGAATTGCCCTAGGGGAGGGTTTTACCAAGCATATTCGACTAAACCAATCATTTCGTATACTTCGACTACGCTCAGTAACCAGCCCCAGCTACTACCGTTTAATTGAACCTTGGATTTTGTCAAAAACAGCTCCGTCATCGAAGAATTTTGTCTGAATTTCTCCCCAACCTCCTAAATCTTGAGCTGTAAAGAGAGTTTTGATGGGGGGATATTTTTGGGCAAATTCTGGTTCCGCCGCTACTGTCGCATCAACTGGGCGGAATCCGGCTTTGGCAAATTCTCGTTGAGCTTCTGGGGTGTACAGGAATTTGACGAAGGCTTCGGCTACTTCCTTGGTGCCGTGTTTGGTGACATTTTTATCAACAATGGCGATGGGATTGTCGATGGAAACATTGACTTCTGGAATAGTATAAGTCGGTTTTTCCCCTTTCTGACCAGCCAAAATAATCTCGTTTTCGTAGTTGATTAAGGCGTCGCCTTGGCCTTGTTTGAAAAATACGTCGGTGGCTTCGCGGGCATCTTTAGTCAGGATGGGGACATTTTTGTAGACTTTGCTAGTAAAATCTAAGGCTTTGGTATCGTCTCCTCCGGTTTTGAGCACTGATCCCCAAAGTGCGAGAAAATTCCAGCGAGCTACCCCCGATGTTTTGGGATCGGCGGTAATCAGTTTCACTCCGTCTTTGCTTAAATCTTCCCAGTTTTTGATGCCTTTAGGATTGCCATCACGGGTGACTATGGCTGCTACAGATTTGCTGACTATGGCTTCGTTAGGGACTTCTTTTTCCCACCCAGGCTCAATTAGTCCGGCTTTTTCGATTTTTTTGGTGTCGAGGGCGAGGGCTAGGTGTACGATGTCTGCTTCTAAGCCGTCAATTACGGCTCTGGTTTGGGAACCGGAACCGCCGTAGCTTTGGTTGAAGGTGACGGTTTGGCCCTGTTCTTTTTGCCACTTTTCTACGAATTTGGGAATTATGGCTTCGTGGGCGGCTTTGGTGACGGCGAAGGAAACGAGGGTTAATTCTAGGTTGCTTTTGTTGGCGCTTGGGCTAGAAGCCCCGCCGGGATTGGCTCCGGGATTGTTGTTGCTACTGGGGCTGCATGATGCGATCGCAAAACTTAATGTGATTCCCAGTAAAAATAGCGACACAAAGCTTTTAAGCGAAGTCAATAATTGACTTTTGCCCACTGGCTGCGGTTGTGACTGGCGAAGACGTTGACTTAGGCGTTGCCACGGACTCATTATATTGGTTCCTTTACTTAAAGTACGGTTATTAGGTCGGAATACCGTAATTATTGTCATGAGTTCAAATCATATACGAGAGCGAGTAAAATGGCAATAGGAAAATGAGTAGCCAGCAGGTCGGGGCGATCGAATATGCCTGAGTCTCTTTTATGGATGCTTTGTAAGCAGATTTAGGGTAAAATGTAAAGAATATACAAACTATTAATTTAAGGTGTGGATAATTAGGTGAGGCTGTGCGATCGGTTAAATCTAAAGGCGACGCTAACAAATCCCCACCCAGTCACAAAAAATTTTAACTTTTAAGCGGTGGTGCATTTCTTAATTCATTTTGAACTGGCACTGAAAAATCCCGATCGACAAGCAAAAGACCAAAGGTAAAAGGCATCAGAAAAAGGCTCCAACTCTTCCATTACCCAACTCATACAACACGAATCGTTGCGATTGATGAAGCAATTTCAACAACTCACAACTATACTATTTACCTATTTCCTCTGTCCCTCTTCCTGGCCATCATTTTATATGTGTAGCAACTTATGTCCTTATTACGCCCCATTTCAGACGCCCTAATTGAACTATTGAAGCCGATTGCCAACGAATTAGGAGAAAGATTGGGAGCAAGCGCTGTCAACGAACGTTTTGCAGAAATTGAACCATCGGCTTCTTCAACTTTAAATCAACAAATCAAAAAAGACCCTCGCTGGATTAAAGCACAGGTTAAATATTTGCAGCGACACCAGGCTAGAGAAGAAGAATTAATGGAGATAGCCAATATAAATGAAGAATGGGTCAAAGAAGAACGCGCTAATCGAATTAAGGCAGAAGAATTGAGAGATCGGCGGGCAATTAGTCGGCTCTGTCGCGAATTAATGCGCGAGTTTCAAGCAGAAGCAATTCGAGTTAAGCTGAGCGAAATTCAAATTGTTTGGGACCGAGACAACTGGTTTTCTAATTTGAGCAGGCAGGAAACTGAACAAATTTTGCAGCAGCAGCAACACCGATTGCTGTTATTAGTCGCTCCTGCCAAAATTAGCCAAGATTGCCCTGATTCCTTTCGCCACAATCTGAATATCGAACTTCCGGGAAAGTTAAGAGCTTTTTTGAACCAACACTATCCTCAGTACGGAGATTTGTGTCCTGTTCAGTTTTACGGAGATTATTTCAAAAAGCCCATTTCTGATATTGATGTGGAGCGGTTACAGACTGTATTGTCTCCAGTGCCGACTGCTATATTGTATAGCGATATCAGCGACTATGAAGTGAATTTTCATGTCGGGTTTTGGGGAGTGATTAATCAAAGTGTTTCTTTAGTGGCGATGCAGCCTTGGAATTGGGAAGAAGTTTACCATCAGTTGGAAGCAGAGGGGAAAAATCCCAAGATCAGCCTGCGAATAATTCGGCAGATTATTGTGACTATTCACAAGTTATTGGCTGCATTTTTAGCAGATTTGTATTATCTTAATATCGATTTTACTCACGAACCTCAGCTATTTAATTTAAAGGAAGAATTCGCTCAAGAATGGTTTTCTCAAGATTGGGAATTGCCATACATTGAAACTCTCAAAGAAATTCAGAAACAGCAGCGAATAGCCTATGAGGGGGAAATGCGACGGCTGGCACTTCGAGAAGCTAAGGCTAAGGCGGAACGCAAGCGTTTGGAGGAGAATGAACTCAAACGTAGAGAAGAAGCCTTGGCGGTATCGCAACGGGCAAAGGAATTAGCTTATAAGTTAAAAAATCATCAATGGCGCTGCGTACACACGCTACCGGGACATTCATCTTTTGTTAATTCTTTGGCGATTAGTCCTGATGGTCTAACTTTGGCTAGCGGTAGTTGGGATAAAACTATTAAGATTTGGAATTTAGAAACAGGGGAATTAATTGGTACTCTGACTGGACATTCCGATCGAGTAAATTCGGTGGCTATTAGTTCGGATGGGCAAATTTTAGCCAGCGGTAGTTCGGACGAGACTATTAAATTTTGGAATTTGTATAATGGCGAGTTGCTGTGTACTTTTCCTGGACATTCTATGGAGGTGAATTCCGTGGCGATTAGCCCCAACGGGCAAGTAATTGCTAGCTGTGGTGGGGCGGATAATATGATTAAACTTTGGAATTTGCGTAGTGGGGAGTTGGTGCGGACTTTGAAGGGTCATTCTGATAATGTGAATGCGGTGGTTTTTAGCCCGGATGGTAAAATTTTGGCTAGCGGGAGTTCTGATGCCACGAGTAAGATTTGGGATGTGGAAACTGGTAAATTGTTGCGGACTCTTTCGGGGTTGAATGTTGGGGTGAATTCTGTGGCGATCGGACCTGATGGCAAGATTCTGGCTAGTGTTAGTAATGATTATACGATTAAGTTGCGGAATTTGCAGACTGGCAGTTTGTTGCGGATTTTAAATTTTAATTATGACAAAGATAATGGTGTGGGGACTTTAGGAACTAATGAGGGTGTGCATATTTTGCAAAATTATGTGAGTCGGGGCGATTCGGTGGTGATTAGTGGGGATGGTTTAACTTTGGCTAGTGGCTGCGATGATAATACGGTGAAAATTTGGAATTTGCAGACTGGGGAGTTGTTGAGCACTCTTAAGGGTCATGTGGGTACGGTGTATTCGGTGGCGATCGCACCTTTGGGCAATATACTGGTCAGTGGAAGTGCGGATGAGACGATTAAGATTTGGCGGTGTGATTAGTGAGTGGGCAGTTGGTGGACAGTTTGTGGTAGCTTCTGAGAAAGATAATTTTGGTTCAGCCTTTGTGGGGGAGGGCTTTTGGATGATTTGGAAAAAAACTTGGCTGGGGGGGTTGCGCGAATGGCGATCGGTTTGCTATATTAGTTTATGTTGCTGGTGTAACTCAGTTGGTAGAGTAGCTGATTTGTAATCAGCCTGTCGCAGGTTCAAATCCTGTCACCAGCTTTAAAAAAGAATTCGTGAAAGCTTCGTGCGTTCACGATTTTTTAATTTTAAGTAGCCCTAAACTGTATTTTGTTTTTATATTAATTCCGGTTGTATCGTCAGGTGATTTAACCGCGAAGGCGCTAAGGACGCGAAGTTCGAGAAGAGAGAGTTTAATACAGGAGGATGAAAAGAGGATTTGATATTATATCAATTCTGGTGGCATCCGAAGAGAATTGGTAATGGGTAATGGGTAATTGGTAATTAGTAATTAGTAATGCCCTTCCCCCCCTGGGGGGGTCAGGGGGGTGTTACCCATTACCCATTACCCACCTAACTGAGAAAGGCTATAGTCAGTGCTGGCTATAGTCAGTGCTGGCTAGAGTCTGGGAAGAATTTTTTAGTTATTGGTTATGAGTTCTGAGAAACAAGAATCAACAACCAATAAACAACAAACAACAACTAAAAACCAACTAAATTATACTGGTTTTTAGCTCCACATTCCTACACTATGACGGTTGTTATTGCGATACCTATACCTAGGAAAGTTAGTAGTATTTTCTGTGGAATCTTGGATATTTGAGCCGTCATTTTCTGTAACTGGAGACGTGATATTTTGGGTGTTTTCTGGTGCGGTATCTGAGTCCTCGGAAGCAGCCGGAAGAGATTTTTGTTCTATTTCCTGTTCGTCGGTGTAAAACTCCAGGCGCACTCTGACTTTTCCTTTGGTCCAGGCTTTACCTGCACTCAAAAGTTCGCAATCCATACCGTCTAAAAACAATCTTTCTTCTAGGAGTTTTGACTGCATAATAGTCAAAAATTCGCTAACTTTGAAAGTACATTGATACATCAAAGCGCTGGCGGGAGTAGACAAAACATCGTCTTCTCTTAGAAAAACTTTTGAGGGTTTCATAATCTATTGTAATTTCAGGAAATAGTTGAGTGTTCGATGTTGATTTTCTGCTGTTTCTAGTGGTGTTTTGTTAGCAGTTATTAACCTAACAAAAATGACAATAAACTGTCTAATTTTGATTTATAGGTGTTGTTATTAGTTATTTATTAACAGCTACTAATCAAAAATAACTAATAACAAATAACTCAGCAACAATAACTATTAATGGTTTTTATTAGAAAAACCAACCGTAGGAATGTAAACCCTTGCCTAACAAATTAACGCCTAGATAACAAATCCAAACCACCACAAAACCTGTGGCTGCTAAGATGGCTGGGCGTCTTCCCTGCCAGCCGCGGGTGATGCGGGCGTGGAGGTAGGCTGCAAACACTAACCAAGTAATCAATGCCCAGGTTTCTTTCGGGTCCCAACTCCAGTAAGAACCCCAAGCTTCGTTGGCCCAAACACCGCCGGCAATAATGCCAATAGTCAGTAAAGGAAATCCTAAACCGATGATGCGATAGCTAATGTTATCAAGAGTTGATGCGAGATTCAAGCGCTGGGGCGAGAGAATTTCTGCGGTTTGAGATTGATGGTGGGAAGAGGTTTGAACTGTTGCTAGTTCTAGGACTGCGGTGGTTGCCGAACCGTTATTGGTGGAATTGAAAGAGGGTTCGCTGAATGCTAATCCGCTGTCGGCTGCGGTGGTGCCAATTTGAGGTTCGGGGTTTTGAGGGCGTTGGAGGCGGTAGTTGCTGTGGCGATTGCCGTTGGTACCGAAGGAACTGCCGGTGAGTTCGATTTTTTGACCGCGGGTGACGACTAAAAAGGCGATCGCCAGTAGCGCTCCTACCATTAAAGTTGAATAACTCAGCATCATGACGCTGACGTGCATCATCAGCCAGTTGGATTTGAGGGCTGGTACTAGGGGTTCCGCCGACTGCATGGTTGCGGGTAGGGTGAGGGCTGCAAAGGCGGAAATTGCCATGGCTACGGGGGATGTGGCTACTCCTACTAAGCGCGATCGACTCATGTTTTCCGCGACTAGATGGATGGCGGTGATTCCCCAAGTGAGGAAAAATAGGGATTCGTAAAGGTTGCTCAGAGGGAAGTAGCCGGCTTCTATCCATCGAGCACCGAGTAGGGCGGCGATGGAAAGATTGGCGACGGCCATTCCGGCGGTGCCGAGGGCTGACAAATAGGGAATGCCGGGAAAAGCAGCCCCAACCCAGTAAACGAGCATTGTTGAGAGGAGAACGGCAAAGGAGATATTGTCCAGCCAGTTCTGGAGTACAACCAGATCCATAAAAATTACCCCGGTAAAGTTTTCATTTGATACTAACTAGATCGATCGTACTGGGATTCGGGAGTTTTTGGTGATGGAGACGGGCTTTAGATTCCCGACTTTTTTCAGAAGTGGGGCTGTGAGTGTGCTGTGGTGTTAGCGGTTGCTTGGGAGAGTCGATCGACTAATATTGACTACCAAGGATTGCCAATAATTCTAAAAGCCGACCAATAATAGGGATGAGAAAAATTCCCACTGCCTGTGTTGGACATTGAAGGTGGCAGAGGCAAGCTTCCAGAAGAAGTGTGCAGCACCCCCCCTTCAATGCGGACGGTTTGGCGCAACATCGCTAATTGTGCTTGCCGCAGAGCTTCTGCCTTAATCGGAGCATTTTTTAAATGGCTGTAAAACTCTGACATCAATCCCAAACTCCCCTCATCGCTCACATACCAGAGAGTAGCCAGAGCCGATTTAACACCTGCTTGCACCGCTAACCCGCCAAAGCCCAACTCTGCATCCCGATCGCCCACAGCAGTCCTGCAAGCACTCAAAACCAACAGTTCAACTTGGGGGCTGTGCCAGTTCATTTGTCGCAACTGATCTAAGCGCAATTTAGTATCCCACAATTGAATGAAAGAATTGCTGGGGAGTCTTGAACAGGCATCCTGCCTGTTCCACAATAATTATGGGAGATGTCTATTGCGAAATTTCTGAACTAAGGCTAGGACTTGGGTGCGGGAGGTGAGGGGTATCCTCCGGCGAATGGGTTCGCCAGAAGCAGTTACCAGTATTAGTTCTAATTCCTCGCTGTTGGGGATTTGCTGTTCTACTCGCAAGATTAAAGAACTGCTGTAGGGGCGATCGACAATAGTATTACCTTTGGGTAGAAAAGTGATGTAGATCAGAGCTGGTTTAATGCCTGTGGCTTTTTCGATGGCACTAAGCTTCTTTTGAGCATCTTCTAGGGTAGCGATCGCATTTGTCGATGGCAAATTTAGATAATTAACAAAATCCCTGGTCAATCTTTCTTCTATGGGAAAAATAAAGGAATTAGAACCAAATCCAATGGATGTGGCCGTGGTTGCGGTGAAAGCCGCCGGCACGTTTAAGCTGGCATTGTTGCCGAAGATAATCCCGGAGGGGTTCATCAACAACAGATTAGAATTGCCACCTGTCACTTGAATTCGCCCGATAATTGTCCGCCTTGGATGTCGAAGCGAGTTGGCGCGGAGCTTCCGGTTACGGGCGTGACGGTAGTGCCGGTGCCGTCGGTGGCTGGAACAATTGTTTGGGCTTGTGTTTTGGCAGATAAAAAGTAAAAATTAAACAGGATAATTGGCAGAAATATTGCCAGTTTAGTTAGATGTTTTTTTGAGTTTTCTTCATTTTTTTTGGGCTGATTTTTTGTGGTTTTCATTTTCTGTTAACAACTCACTTATAGAAGTTTTGATTAAAATTCCTGTTAGCATTTGCAGTTAACCTGTGACATATTTTCTATTATTTAAATTCTAACTCGTACTTGGTCGTAGATGTATCTACCAGGTGACGTATTTACAAGGGTTTAACCCAAAAGTAAGTTAAAAATTATTGCATTTTATGTTAAGAAAGACAAAAAATATGTTTTGGCTATTTCCGGCGTTGGCTTTTCGCAACACAAAAAAGCCGGCAATTCTAACAGCCGACTTGAAAAATTGCTCTCCAATTATCAGAAAATCCGGGTTAAAAACCCCCTTTATTACTTTATAAGGGTACCGTATTGGGTGAGAGACAGAAGCAGACGGGGAGAGCAAAAATTAGCCACCGAAATCAAACAGGGGGGTGATTGACCCGGATTTATATAAAATCCTCTCTTCCGAGTCCTGTATTAAACTCTCTCTTCTCTTGCTTCGCGTACTTCGCGCCTTCGCGGTTAAATCACCTGACGATACAACCGGGCTAGCTAAGGAGGGTTTTTCAGGGGGATGCTGATGGCGATGCTGATGGCGATGCTGATGGCGATGCTGATGGCGATGCTGATGGGGATGCTGATGGCGATGCTGATGGCGATGATGCAGAGGGAGTTGGAGAAGAAGAACTACCAGACAAAGGAGTGGGAGAGAGATTCGGGGAAGGACTAGATTGGTCGGATTTTTTGAGGTTGACAAAAGCGTCATAACGGGTAGTACGATCGCCTATGACCGCCGCTGTAATCCCGATCGACCGTATCGCATCGATCCAGATTTTTTGATTGGGTGGAAATTCCGGTAAAGCTAGGTTTTTCGGGTTAAATGCACTCTCTGTGTCGATGAAGAAATTGCCGTTGTGGGGCTTAAGTTGCGATCGCACTGTTTTTTGGAACAATTCGCTGCTTAATAGCGGACTTTTCGGGGCCGGAACGATCGCATCCACCACGGGAGCTCCTACTGTTAAAAATAGTACATCGTTCATCCAGCCACGAGTAACTGTGATTCCTCCAAAGGGTGATGTCCATTTAGTCGTAGGTTGACCCCCAACTTTAATTTCCTCGACTCTAAACCCTTTCATTTTCATGGTATCGTCAAGCTGTTTGAGAGCTTTGTCCGCCCCGCGACGGTTGTTGCTTTCCACCATAAATACAAATCCAGCGGCAAATTTGTCTTTGGGATTTGGTGCGGGCGCTGGTATTAAGGATAGGGAAAATTCTCCGGCCATCCACTCCATTAAGTCTTTGTCTAAATCCAGGCCAGTAGTGGATTTTAGGGCGGATCGCAAAATTTGCGGATTCACCGGGGCGATCGGATTAGCATCGGCCCCCGATACATAATCTTCCCACAAACGCCGTAAGTTGCCACCAGATACCATCATGATTGTATTATTTGGTAAGCGGTTCGACATTTTGAGAGCGTTGTTTTCTACTGCGATCCTTTTTTGAGAGTCTGGTTTCAGCCAAGAAATAGATTTGAATCCAATGCCATCTGTATCCACGCTAACTGTGGTGGCAAATCCCTGATTTTGTTGTAATTTTTCCAGGCTTTCCGGTGATAATTCGCGGGCGGAGTTAGCTGCGGTAAAGGCTGCTGCTACGGGCATATTCACGTAGATTTGACCGAAGGCACCCGAACTTTTGATTTGTTCTAGGGCATCTTCGTACCCTGGGGTTTTTGCTAGGGAAGGTTCTCCTTTGTAGGTATCAATTATTCTATCGGTGGCTGTGGGTTCTGTGCTCACTACCAGATAGTTTGTCCCCAGTACCGCCACCGAAAAATTGCGATCGGGTATGCCTTGAGTTTCTGTAACTTGGACTCCTTTATAATTACGCTCAACCATTTTTCCTTGGTTGAGGGGTCTGGGTTTTGCTAATAATTCTTTGGCTTTAATCGGGTTAGCAATGGGCAAGATAATAGCTACTGATTGTTGGACTGGGGGAGGTGGTGGTGCATTGGGTGTGCGCGGTGCTACTGGTATGGCAATTTTGTTTCGCAAAAAGGCAACCATTGCTGTGTCACCTACCCAGGGTTGAATGTCTTGTTGGTAGCTGTAGCCGTTGGTTGTCAGGAGGCGATCGCGCAATTCGGTTAAAAGTCTTTCAAAAGAGGCTTTTGAGTCGGGAGTGCCAAACTCTCGCAGCCTTTTCCACTGCGATTCATCGGTACTGATGGATATAGCCATCATCGTATCTTGAGGTACAACCGTAGCCCCTGCGGGCAAATCTTTGCTTGGTCCGCGGGAGATCACGATCAAATAGGTGATGAAGCCTAAACTAATCAGGAGGGTAGCTGCTCCGATGGTAAACAGGAGAGAAGATTTATCTTTCTTAAACATTATTAGTCAAGTTGGGTTGCTCGCAACATCCTAAATTATATGGGCATCGGGAATTGGGAATTGGGAATTGGGAATTGGGCATTGGGCATTGGGCATTGGGCATTGGGCATTGGGCATTGGGAATTGGGAATTGGTAATTGGTAATTAGGAATATAGCGTTTCTCAAATACATGAATTAGCTTGGGTGGAGCGCATTATCGATGCCCGATGCCCCATGCCCGATGCCCCATGCCCAATTCCCGATGCCCTGCTTTCAATTCCTGGCTTTAAAGTCTTTAAAAATCGTTTGAAATGAATACATCAGTCTATGCACATCATTTGTCGCTCTGGGAAATATGTTTAACTCCCATTTTTTTCGGGCGATAGTTAGCAATTTGGCTACGGCTTCCGAGTAAGTATTAGAAATAAAATAGCTGCCACCTTCGTAGCGAATATCTGACGCTAATCCAATAAAAGCACCAGCAGTTTCTAGTTTTAGTTCCGAAGTGTTGTGCTGAGATTTCACTGCTAAAATTACTTGGGAGTGCCGGGGTTCTCGCTGGAGCAAGCGACAGATATTCGCTTCTTTTTGGTATAACATTAACAGGTTGCAATTGTGGAGAACTCCGGCTCTACCTTGGACTTTTACTGCTAGATGAACCTCCAGGGCTGGCTTGTCGGGAAATTCCACTATTGCATAGGTATAGGGATGAGTATTACCGTGAATTTTGCCTGGGGTCTTTCTAAATGTTAAATATTTGGGTGTTTCGTCTAAAACATTGTTATAATATATAGTTGCTCCTTCATTGGCAATAGCTTTTAACAAAATGGTGAATAGGTAAACATCAAAAATGTTTGCTTGTTCTAGGACTCCGTTGAAATCGGGATTAATCGCTACGCTTAATTTGCTTTTAATTTCGGCATTAGTGATGTAGTTGCTCGGTTCTGATGGCAGTTTTTCGAGCAAGTATTTCAGGGCGATCGCCTGTTTGTTGCGAGGGGATGTCAGATGAGAAGTAAACTCGATAGTTTTTACCTCTTGGGCACTGGATGAGCCAAAGCTAATTTTAGTACCGAGGGGAGAAGTTTCTGATTCTACTTTTAAAAAATAAGCAATTTCATCTTCCATTTCGGAAGTATGAACTGTTGCTTGTTCGACAGCATCAATCAACATCAAAAGTTGCTCTTTTGGTGTATAGTCTTCTATCTTGAGTAACGGGGTTTTTCTTTTGAGCGATCGCTCCTCAATAGTTTTACCTATCTCTACATTATCTGCTACTTGTTGAGCTACCCAGCCCAAATTAAATTCATCCAACATTGCCGCCAGTTGTTGATAGACTCTGGCATACTCGATATCATCCATAATAGTTTTGGAACTGCAAACTATTCTAATTATATAAGCTGGTTGATTTTTTTGTCAATTGTCTGTCAGCCTCAACAGCCCACAGTTAACGACCAATTCGCAGTAAGCTATTCTACGACTCTCAAGCGATCGAAAATATGGCAACTATCAACGACAACTACCTCAAACTCAAAGCTGGCTACCTGTTTCCAGAGATAGGGCGCCGAGTCAAAGCTTATGCAGAGGCAAATCCGGGGGCACCAATCATCCGCCTAGGGATTGGCGACGTCACAGAGCCCCTACCCGAAGCTTGTCGCCTCGCGATGGTGGCTGCGGTGGAAGAAATGGGCTCGCGGGATACCTTCAAAGGATACGGCCCGGAACAAGGTTATGAATGGTTACGGGAGAAAATTGCCGAGCACGATTTCAAGTCACGGGGATGCGATATTGATGCTTCGGAAATCTTTATTTCTGATGGTTCTAAATGCGATTGTGGTAATATTCTCGATATCTTTGGGAACGATAACACGATCGCAGTTACCGACCCAGTTTATCCGGTGTATGTAGACACCAACGTGATGGCAGGGCACACGGGAGAGGCAAATGAAAAAGGCGAATACGACGGCTTCATTTACCTGCCAATTACAGCAGAAAACAACTTTACTGCCGAAATTCCCACAGACAAAAAAGTCGATTTAATTTATTTATGTTTTCCCAACAATCCCACGGGAGCAACTGCAACCAAGGAACACTTGCAAGCTTGGGTAAAATATGCTAAGGCGAACGGTTCGATTATCTTCTTCGATGCAGCCTACGAAGCCTATATTACCGATCCCAGTTTACCGCATTCTATCTACGAAATTGAAGGTGCGCGCGATTGTGCGATCGAATTTCGTTCTTTCTCCAAAAATGCCGGTTTCACAGGTACTCGCTGTGCATTAACAGTTGTACCGAAAACTTTGACTGGAAAAGCCGCCGATGGTTCCGATGTCGAAATTTGGAAGTTGTGGAATCGTCGTCAATCTACTAAATTTAACGGCGTTTCTTACATCGTCCAACGCGGTGCTGAGGCGGTTTATTCCGAGGCTGGCAAGGCACAAATTCAGACATTAGTCAATTTTTACATGGAAAATGCTGCGATTATTCGCGAGAAATTGACAGCGGCGGGTATTGAGGTTTTTGGTGGCGAAAATGCACCCTACGTGTGGGTGAAAACCCCTCATGGTTTGTCGAGTTGGGATTTCTTTCAGAAGTTGCTGGAAACTTGCAATGTGGTGGGAACACCCGGTTCTGGTTTTGGTGCCGCGGGTGAGGGTTATTTCCGAATTTCGGCATTTAATAGTCGGGAGAATGTGGAGGAAGCAATGAGACGAATTGTGGAGAAGTTTAAGGTTTAGTATCCTACTAGCCCGCCAGGGAATTCATTCCCTGGCTGATAGCTAAAGTCCTCGCTATGAGGAATGAAGAGTTATTTCCGACTTACGCATTAACAAGGGAATTATGTCATTCTGAGTGAAGCGAAGAATCTCAAGCCCTTGCAAAACAATCAAAATTCGTAAGTCTTTTTCTTCAGTCCTCATAGCGAGGACTTTAGCTATGAGACAGGGGTTTCAACCCCTGTCGGACTGTCGGACTACCAAAAAAAGCAATGTCATATAGCGAATTCACCCTCAAAAAAGTCAAACAAGACTTTCAGCTTACCCTAATAGAAGTACCTACTTTTATTGTTTCAGCGCCCCCGATTCAGCCAAGTCCAGCCCTAGCTGAGTTCATCGAAAAACGCCTACCTCTAGCCCTAGCACTGAATACCGAAAAAGCTCGTTCGGAAATGATTATCTGTCCGATATTGCTAGAATTAAAAGATATTTTTCATCAGCAAATCAGTCTTTTTTCTGGCAATGATTTTACGGTAGATCAATCTGTGGGACTTAACGGTGTCTGCGACTTCCTAATTAGCAAATCGCCTGAACAACTTTTCATCGAAGCTCCTGCTATGATTGTGGTGGAAGCTAAAAAAGAAGACATCAACGGCGGACTTGGACAATGTGTTGCTGAGATGATTGCGGCTCAGCGTTTCAACGAGAAAAACGGCTACTTTGTAAACACGCTTTATGGTTGCGTTACGACTGGGAACTTGTGGAAATTTATCAAACTTGAAGAACAAACTGTTACCATTGGTTTGAGAGAATACTCGCTACCGCCAGTTGATGAAATTTTGGGAATTTTAGTTAGTTTTATTACTTAGTCGGGACTTACGCATCACAACCAAAGAAACCGGGTTTTTACGGTTTTTGTGGGGTGTAGCGAAGTATTCTCGAAAAAACCCGGTTTCTGACCACCCGTGAGTAAGTTCTATTAACCAAACTGAATGCAAGCCAACACCAGGAGTTTTTTATGCACTTGCTACGAGTTCAAGTTCCTGATTTTCGCGGCTTGAAAAATAAAGTGTAGTATAATCAAAATACCTGAGTCAGACGAAGCTTAAAGCTTATGTCTAAGTCAGGTTATATATAAAATCTTGTATACGAAAAATAATTTCGTGAAACAAAACTTAACTACAGGAAACCCCTATAGAAACACACCTCATTACTGGCTTCTCTGGGCAAGGTAGAATGGAGGTGATATGAAGCTTAATATTACCTTACTCCTAGTTTACGATTAAAAAAAATACATAAGGAGGGAAAGTCAATGATACAGTTTGACATAGGTCATTACACCGATTTCAAGTTGCCCAAAAATTCAGATATTCCAGAGCAATTACAACAAACACTGCACACAGTTTGGGACAGAAAGTATCGCGATTTATACGAAAGAGGCGGAAACAGCGATGTAGAAGAAGCCTTTGTAGAAGTAATGACGGCCTTTGGAATGCCTAATGATGCAATATCCCATCAGCGATATGTTTACATTGCCTATGGAATAGCATTAGCAGCTAAACCGACCATTAAACATTACTTTCCTGAAGAACACAAGGCTGATATCGTTGAAGGAATTATATCTTGCTGGCTGAAGGATGGTTGTGAAATCCCAGAAACTTGGGCAGATACCTTGTTTCCTAATATCAACAAAATCGGAAAATATCAAGCTACTGACGAAGCTTATAATATTTTCTATGGATTGCTGCAAACACTCAACACCAAAACAGCTTATAATGCCATCTTGGATATTCTGTATGATGCCATTACTGGCGATGCTATTTCTGGTTTTGCTGTAGCCAAACGAGATATGTTTAATTGGTGGTTGATTGAGGTGATTCCTGCTGCCTATTGTTTAAAGTTGCCCTCTAATTTATATTCAGGAAAATGGGAATTTCCGCCGTTGAGTAAGCTTGCATAATCGATATAAGCAAATCTATCTAATAATTAATCAGGCACTCTCAAACCCTTCAAAATTCTCCCCTTCTCCTTCAACCCCTTAGACTGTAACAAAACCCCAAAACCTCCCAAACCCATCGGATCGATCAGTTTATGTAAAGCTTCCCTGCGCCGCAACAACGTTGCCACATCCCATACATTTGTGGATAGAGCCGCAATGCGATCGCCCAAACCCAACGCCATGACAAATAAAGCTTGCTGAGTAAACCCTAGCACGTCCAAACCGCACAATTCCCCATACTTTTCCAACGCCGTAAAATTAACATGAGCTGTCAAATCCTGTCGCCCCACATTAATATAAGGATTATTGTGATATCGATGGCGATAATAACACTGTAGCGTCCCCTCCCTGCGCCTCGGATTGTAATAGCGGTGCGCCGGATGGCCGTAATCAATAGTTAACAAGTATCCTTGCTGCAACTTTTTGCCAACTCTACTCATCCAATCTAAGGCTGCTAAATTCACCTCACTGCGATATCCATCCTCGTAAACATTCGCCGACAAATCAACTCCCAACAACTCAAAATATTCGGTAATTTTTGGTGTAGAAACTTCGCCAACTACCTCGACAAAATTTATTTCTTTGGGTTGATTTATTGTGGTTTTTGTGGTAATGTAAATTTCTTTGACTTTGTCTTGTTCCACAATGAATTGATGCACGGGTAAAGCATCGACTAATTCATTGGAAAAGAAACATCCGACAATTGAGTTATCAACTATTTCCTCCCACTTACACCATTTAATACACTGGAATTTACCTAATATTTGCTGTTGTTCTGCTTGCAGTATTGGTGAAATTTCAATAATTATGTATGTTAATTTTTTAAATAAGTCGGGATGTTGCTGTTGTAGATATTGCAGGAGATTTTCGGCAAAGATTCCTCGCCCAGCACCCATTTCGACGATCGCGAAATTTTGAGGGCGATCCTCTTCGAGGGCTCCGCTAACGAGCAATTCCCACATTTCCACAAATTGCTCTGCCAAAACCTCGGCAAAATCTGGGCCCCAATCAGAGGATGTGATAAAATCGCCGCTTTTGCCGATCGACGGGCGATCGCGATTATAGTAACCGTGTTGCGGATGGTATAATGCTAAATCCATATATTCAGCAAAGGTAATTCGCTGCTGCGGAGTGGCGGCGATTCTGGCGCAGATTAAGTCGCAGAGTTCGGGGTTACTGTCATTGATATCTGATTGCTGGAATGTCATGGTTTATGGAATCAAAGATAAAATAAAGATTTTTTTAACCGCAGAGGGCGCAGAGGACACAGAGGAAGAGTTAAGAGAGTAATAAAGAACCCGGTTTTTAGTATAAACCGGGTTTTTTTAGTTAGATGCTCGCATCAAAGACAGTCTAAATCTACCTATCCACTGAACCCATAATAATGTCGATACTACCCAAGATTGCCACTAAATCAGCAATCTTTACACCGCGCACAATGTGAGGTAAAATCTGCAAATTATTAAAATCGGCAGCCCGAATCTTCCAGCGCCAAGGGAATGTACTATCATCGCCGATAATATAAATCCCTAACTCACCTTTGCCACTTTCAACGCGGACATAATGTTCGCCCTTGGGAATTTTAAAAGTCGGGGCGACTTTTTTGCCGATAAACTGATATTCAAAACTATTCCATTCGGATTTTGGCCCGCTTTCTAGTCGCTTCGCTTCCAAATTTTCGTAAGGGCCGCCGGGGAGTCCTTTTAAGGCTTGGTAGATAATCTTAACTGACTCGCGCATCTCCCGAATTCTTACCAAATACCGGGCTAAACAATCGCCTGCTGCTTCTGTGCACACTTCCCACTCGAAGTCGTCATAACATTCGTAATGATCAACTTTCCGCAAATCCCAATTTACGCCGGAACCGCGCAACATGGGGCCGGATAGTCCCCAGTTAATCGCTTCGGCGCGAGAAATGGTGCCGAGCCCTTCAATCCGGCGGCGGAAAATCGGGTTGTTGGTAATTAAACGCTCGTACTCATCAATTTTGGGAACGAAGTAATCGCAGAAATCTTGGCACTTATCTACCCAACCGTAGGGTAAATCAGCCGCAACTCCGCCAATGCGGAAGTAATTGTTGTTAACCATGCGATAGCCTGTGGCTGCTTCCCATAAGTCGAGAATTGGTTCGCGATCGCGCATAGTATAGAAAAAAGGTGTTTGGGCTCCTACGTCTGCCAAAAACGGCCCCACCCACATCAAGTGGTTGGCAATCCGGTTCAACTCCAGCATAATTACCCGAATATAACTAGCCCGTTTGGGGACAGCAATATTTGCCAATTTTTCCGGTGCATTGACTGTTACCGCTTCGTTAAACATCCCCGCAGCGTAGTCCCAACGGCTCACGTAGGGCACGTACATCACGTTGGTGCGATTTTCGGCAATTTTCTCCATCCCCCGGTGCAG
Source organism: Oscillatoriales cyanobacterium (assembly GCA_004292745.1). Classification (GTDB taxonomy): domain Bacteria; phylum Cyanobacteriota; class Cyanobacteriia; order Cyanobacteriales; family Microcoleaceae; genus Microcoleus; species Microcoleus anatoxicus. The sequence goes on from RDXH01000157.1 coordinate 18,811, forward strand.
ATAGCCCAAAACAGGCTCGCAATCAACTACGTCTTCCCCGTCTAGGGTGACGATTAACCGGAGTACCCCGTGCATGGATGGGTGGTGCGGTCCCATGTTGAGCACCATTGGTTCGGTTCTAGTCTCAATTCTTGACATAATAATTGAATTGGTAATTGGTCAAACAGGGCATTGGGCATTGGCCAAACAGGGCATTGGCCAAACAGGGCATTGGGCATTGCTCATTAGTCAAACAGGGCATTGGGCATTAGTCATTGGTCATTAGCAAAAAACACTCTGACTAGGGACTACTGACTACTGACTAATGACTAATGACTAATGACTACTGACTATTATTGATTTTTGTTTCGCTTTTATAGATTATGAAGGATATCGAGCTCTCTGAGAAGGACACCCCTGGATTAGATGTCAGTATTGACACCTATCACGTTCCTGTTTTGGGTCCTGAGTTAATTGCGGGTTTGGGCGTGCGCCCCGGTGGCCACTATTTGGACGTGACTTTAGGAGGTGGCGGACACACTGGTTTGATTTTAGTGGCGGCGCCTGATGTGACAGTGGTGGCGATCGACCGCGATGAACAGGCTATCCGTTTTTGCCAAACTCGATTTGCTCATGCTCCGGTAGAGTTTTGGCATGGCAATTTTGCGGAATATCAGTCGCCTGATGCCACATTTGATGGTATCATAGCAGACTTAGGCGTTAGCTCGGCTCAGTTCGATACACCTGAACGTGGCTTTAGTTTTCGCCATCCAGCTCAGTTAGATATGCGTATGAACCAGCAGCAATCTTTGACCGCAGAAGAGATTATCAATCACTGGGACGAAGTTAAGCTAGCAGATATTATTTATAAATATGGCGAGGAGCGACTGTCGCGGCGCATCGCGCGACGGATTGTGCAGGGGCGTCCCTTTGAAAGTACCACCGAACTTGCTAGTGCGATCGCTAGCAGTTTCCCACCCAAGCAGCGGAATGGCAGAATCCATCCAGCTACTCGTACTTTCCAAGCTTTAAGGATAGCTGTTAACTCCGAACTCGCGGCTCTAGACGCTTTCCTCTCTCAAGCGCCCAGGTGGTTAAAACCCGGTGGAAGGCTCGGAATTATTACTTTTCACAGTCTCGAAGATCGACCAGTCAAACACCAACTCCGAGGGACAGACTGTTTGCAGGTGCTGACAAAAAAGCCGATCGGACCACAATCTGAAGAAATCTCTAGAAATCCCCGCTCTCGTTCTGCTAAGCTCAGACTGGCAGAAAAATTAACTTGATACGGCAGTAAGGGGCGTGCACAACGCGAATTAGTAATGGTTAAACAAGAGCCAACAGCTTCACAAACAATAGTTAAATAGTGAGACTGGCTGGAAAAATAGGGCGCTGCTGGGCCCGAATTTACGCCTGTGGACAAGTTGCGAGCCGACTCCCTTGGTTGAAGCAGGAAGCAGAACCTCTAGAAATTACTTCTAGTTGAATGGTCAAGCTGAGATAAGTTTAACCAAGTTTTGTATAGCAGTAGATGACAATTTCCAAACTAAGGCGAGGTCAGGTAAGACCACGACCGGATTTAAGTTCCGAATATCCTTGTGGTATCACTAACATGGCACTGACCTATCAAAACCGAAGCCCCCTAACTGATTCGCCTCCGTCGCATCAGCCTAGGGTATTTCACAAACAGCTAGTTTTAGACCTGATTAATTCGCCTAGGAGTAGGGAATAGCATGAGTCGGGGAGATGGAAGCAAACTGAAACTAATGGTAGTCGATGACGAACCCGACAACTTGGATTTGCTGTACCGGACGTTTCGACGCCAGAAATGAATGGCACCGAATTTTTGGGGAAAACTGTCGAGCGTTTTCCTGATACGATTCGGATTCTGCTGACGGGATACACGGATGTTGAAGACTTGGTAGAGGCAATCAACTCAGGTCAAGTTTTCAAATACATCACCAAACCTTGGAATCCTGAAGAGCTCAAATTAGTCATCAATCAAGCGTCGGAAACTTACAAATACTACAAGCAACGAAGCGTCGAACTCCGTCGCGCTTTACGCAAAGAATCTCTGTTTAATGAGGTGATGAGCGTGATTCGTGGGTCGCTAGATTACTCTAGTATGGTACAAACTATTGTCCAAACTGTTGGTCAAACTTTTGAGGCAAACTACTGTATGCTACGGCCGGTAGAGGGCGATCGGCTATTGCCGAGCACCTTCCCCTACCAATCCCAAACAGCCGAACCCAACATTTTTTCTTTTGATGAAAATTTGCTAGTCCAAGCCGTAGCCAGCCGTCAAACTCAACTGCACCAAACCAGTCAAAATCCGGGCAATTCAGTTCAGATGGCGGTGCCACTGACTTACCAGCAAGAAATCTTGGCGGTACTAGCCCTGTACCAGCAGGGGGGTACTAATCCTTGGTCGTCGGAAGATATAGAGTTAATAGAAGGTGTGGCGGCTCAAGCTGCTCTGGCCCTGTCTCAAGCCAAACTATATCAGCGGACTCTAGATTTGGCCAAGCAGATGCAAAATGAGTTGGAGGTGGCTCGCCAAATCCAAACAAATTTATTGCGTCAGAGTTGGCCGGATTTTGAAACTGTCAGGGTGCAAGCTTGTTGCTATCCCGCCCGCGAAGTAGGAGGTGACTTTTTTGAGGTCTACGTCCACTCTCAAGGGGATATTTGGATAGCTGTGGGAGATGTTTCCGGTAAGGGTGTTCCGGCTGCTCTATTTATGGCTAGTGCTATTTCGGTGATGCGGCGGGAACTCAGCCAAGAAATTTCTCCTGAACCCAGCCAAGTCATGACGAACATGAATAGTAGTATGGCAGATGATCTAATTGGCAACAACCATTTTATTACAATGGTTGTGGCTCGTTACACACCATCGACGGGACACCTGGCTTTTGCTAATGCCGGTCACATTTATCCGATAGTTTGGTCTCACTCAGAGGTGAAAGCTCAAGCCGCTAGCGGTTCCACACCAGTAGAGCCCAATTTCCTGAAAGCTCGTGGCATTCCCTTGGGGATACTGCCAGTTTGGAAGGGTAAAGGGGGTACGATCGAATTAAAGTCAGGAGATGTATTTCTGCTGACGAGTGATGGGATTACTGAAGCTACTGTCATGACTGAGGCTGTTCCCGGAGGAGAACAAACTCGTTCTATGCTACAACAAGAGGGGCTTTGGGAACTCTTGATTCAGGAGCCTGGTTCCTTTAACTTGGACAATTTGTTGGCTTACATCCGAGCGGACAATCCAGTTCAGGAAGATGACCAAACTATACTCTCTCTGGAGGTTCTCTGAATCTGTCAACTACCCCGACCATCAGTCGGGGACTTCAGGAATCAATCACTGAAGCCCTCCGTTGACAGCTCACAGATTGCAGACTCTTTACTGGGCCAGAGGCGAGAGTTATAGAAGTAGTGCTTCAACGCCTAACTCTTAACTGATACTTTTTGATGAATGTTTTCAGAGAAAGTGTATTGCCTCGATCGCCCGGTATCTAGTATCCTCCATGTACCAGTAAATATTCACGCCAAATAAATCAGGCGCGTCGTATTTCATCCCTGGTCTGAAGACACAGGATTTCTAAACTTACAGGATTTTTGTATGAATACTGAGCTTCACGTACCAAGCGACTTGCGGTTTTTGACAATTGTTGAAAACTGGCTGCTGAGCAGTTTGGAAGTTGAGCTAGGTGAGCACGTCGATTGGCCGCGTCAATCGAATCGTTTGCGCTTGGTGCTAGCAGAAGCCTATTCCAACGTCATCCGCCATGCTCACAAAGACCAACCTGAGTTGCCAGTGTTAATTCGCTTAAATTTAAAAAATCGAGACATTGGTTTAGAAATTTGGGATTACGGTAAAGGTTACGCCATGAATACTTACAATCCCCCACGTCCAGAAGCTAAACAGGAAAGCGGCTACGGCTGGCTGATTATGAGCAGACTGATGGACCGGGTGGACTACACTTTGCAAATAGATGGTCGCAACTGTTTGAAATTGGAAGCGAGTTTGCCAGACAAATCTTAATTGGTTTAATTGGTAACAGGTTATTGATAATAAATTATTGATAACAGGTTATTGGTAATAATCAACAACTAACGACTAACACATCACAACTAGGAACCAACAATCAACAAGTAAAAAATCAAACTAAGCAGTAACAAATGATTAGTGACTACTACTTTTTACATTAGTTGGTCAGCCAAATACCCAGCGCCCGGACTTCTTAAAAAAGTCTGGGTTCTGAAGTATTTAAGTAGAAAAAAGAAGGAAGACTATTGCTACAGTAATACCATTTCTCTAAAATCGTGCAACAATCTTTGACCCCCCCTAACCCCCCCTTATAAAGGGGAGGGACAAGACTACTGTTGCATTCTTTTTTAAA
>RDXH01000158.1 GCA_004292745.1 Oscillatoriales cyanobacterium
CAAGGGGGAATCTTCTATTCCTGCTTCCGGCCTTACCAAGGGGGAATCTTCTATTCCTGCTTCCGGCCTTACCAAGGGGGAATCTTCTATTCCTGCTTCTCCCCCTACCAAGGGGGAATCTTCTATTCTTGCTTCCCCCCTTACCAAGGGGGAATCTTCTATTCTTGCTTCCCCCCTTACCAAGGGGGAATCTTCTATTCTTGCTTCCCCCCTTACCAAGGGGGGATTGAGGGGGGTTCTATAAAAATTCCACCAATTAGACTTATCATAAACAAAATATAACACTCCATCCGGCGACCATTCCGGTTGAAAAATCGACTCTTCTCGACCACCTGCAACTAAGTATTTGTCCCCCAAATAACCGTCAGGTTGAATTTTCGCTATCCATAATTCTGTGCCATCCCAAGGCATATTTGGATGATTCCAACTAATCCAAGAAATCTGAGAACCGTCAGGACTCAAACGGGGGGAAGCATAAAAATCTTCACCCTGGGTTAAAATTTGAATATCTTCCCCATTGTTTAAATTAATACTAACAATAGTATTGACAACTTCACTTTCTCGTGTATGGTCTTCGCGAACGCAAATCAGGCGATTTCTTTGCTTGTCAACAATGCCATCGGCGTACCGACAATTAACTACGGGTGTTAAAGCTAGGGGCTGAGAATCTAATTTTTGATAATAAATGCGCCCGTCGGCAAAATGAGAAAAATAGACCACACTGCTAGCCACCACAAAGGAAGCGCCTCCGTATTCGTGAACGCGAGTGCGAACATTAAAAGGTTGGGGTGTGACATCGCTTATTTTCCCGTCAGGAGTGCGTCGCACGATGACGTTTCTGCCTGCTTCAGAAGGTCTTGCTTCCACCCAGTAAATATCCTCGCCGTCCATCGCAATTTGTCCGAGTCCTACAGTTCCCGAAACAATTAAATCGGAGGTGATGGGGGATTTCCAAGAGCCGTAAGTTGATATTGTGTTCATGTAGTTGAGGCTGTTGTATTTGTAGAAGAAATAAATTTATATTTTTACTTTACAGTAATTTTGTAACAATATTTTACACGATCGCTCCCCCAACCCTCTTTTGTGGGAGTCCCAATTTTGCAGCAGTTGTCGGGGCTGTGAGTATTTTGTTTAATTAGATGGGTTGACTTAGTTGTTTTTCGGCTCCATGTTAATATTGTGCCACTACCCATTTAAACTTAATCTAGACTAACTATCTTAAGGAACGCAAAAAAAATAATGCGAATTTTATTTGTATCCGCCGAAGCAGCACCCCTAGCTAAGGTAGGCGGTATGGGGGATGTCGTCGGTGCTTTGCCTAAATTCCTGCGACGCATGGGTCACGATGTCCGCATCTTCATGCCCTATTACGGCTTCATCCCGGACAAAATGGATGTGCCCAAAGAAGCTGTTTGGAAAGGTGATGCCATGTTCCAAAGCTTCTCCATCTTTGAAACTGTTTTGCCGGGAACGGATGTTCCTTTATATTTATTTAAACATCCATCTTTCTCAACTCGCCGCATTTATGGTGGCGTCGATGAAGATTGGAAATTTACTTTCTTTGCTAATGGTGCAGCGGAATTTGCTTGGAATTACTGGAAGCCACAAATTATCCATTGTCACGATTGGCATACGGGAATGATACCTGTTTGGATGCACCAAGACCCTGATATCAGCACTGTTTTTACTATTCACAATTTAGCTTATCAAGGGCCATGGCGCTGGCGTTTGGAGCAGATGACTTGGTGTCCTTGGTATATGCAAGGTCATAATACAATGGCCGCGGCAGTACAGTTTGCCAATCGAGTAAATACAGTTTCACCGACTTATGCCGAGCAAATCAAAACCCCGGCTTATGGGGAAGGATTGGAAGGTTTGTTGTCTTTTTTGGGCGGTAAGGTATCGGGAATTTTGAATGGGATTGATACTGAATCCTACAACCCAGAAACTGATAAGTACATTACTCAACAATTCAGTGCTGATACTATTGAAAAGCGCTATCCCAACAAAATTGCGCTGCAAGAAGAAGTCGGTTTGGAAGTGAATAAAAATGCCTTTTTAATTGGGATGGTGAGTCGCCTGGTGGAACAGAAGGGGCTGGATTTAATTATCCAAATGCTCGATCGATTCATGGCCTATACCGACGCTCAATTTATTGTACTGGGAACGGGCGATCGCTACTACGAAACCCAACTCTGGCAAATGACAGCCCGTTATCCAGGCCGGATGTCCACCCAATTACTCTACAACGAAGCCCTCTCCCGTCGCGTTTACGCAGGCTGCGACACCTTCTTGATGCCGAGTCGTTTCGAGCCCTGTGGTATCAGTCAAATGCTGGCGCTGCGCTATGGATGTGTGCCGATGGTACGTCGTACCGGCGGTTTAGTGGATACGGTATCGCACAATAACCCGATCGATAATACAGGTACTGGTTACTGTTTCGATCGCTACGAACCCCTTGACTTGTTCACCTGCATGATCCGAACTTGGGAAGGTTTCCGCTATAAAGACAAGTGGAAAGAACTCCAACAGCGCGGCATGAGAGAAAATTTTAGCTGGGATATTTCTGCCAGAAAATATGTCCAGTTGTACAGCGATGTTTTGGGACTACCGCCGGAAGAATCTGCACCGGAAGAACAGCCAGAATTGACAGTTGACAATTGACAATTGACAATTAACAGTTAACAATTGACTGTTAACTGTTAATTGTTGGTTTTTTCCCAGGCTCAATGCCAAATTTGCCATTGCCAATTAACAAAATAAATCGAGAGGTAAATGACCGTAAGTCTCGCTAATTCCTGATTCTGAGGAAGATTGACAGGACACCAAAACGCCACGGTAAGTTCCCGTGTAGCTGTCAACATAATAGGAACCTTTCAAAGTATTAAACTTAATATAAACAGAGCTGGTAAAGGAAGTAACAGAGTTGGGGTCTAAAACAGGTTGATATCCCAAAGCTGTCAAATAAGTTTTTAAAGCCAAAAAGCCTTCATCTGTCGAAGAGGCGCAAACTCCTAGCATTTGATAATCTGACAAACTCGCTACCAACAAAATAGCTTGACGGAGTTCTTGTTTTTGTAGTGGCGATGCTAAAGATTGCATATCCAGACAAGTGAAATTTTTAAGAATTTGTTGTGATTCTTCCAGGGAGAGGGTAGTCGGGTTTTGAGTAGACATCAATTATATGGTTGACAGTAGACGGTAGACAGTTGACAGTTGACTATTCGGCTACCCTTCGGCTTCGGGAGCGGGCAGACAGTTGACAGTTGACGGTTCACAGTAGATTATACCATTGTGCGATCGGCTATATTTGAAAGTCTAACTAAATTATAAAAAAAAGGTAAAAACTATATTAGTATTACTGAATTTGGCTGCATTGATGGTAAATATGAATAATAAATAGACTGGTGAGGAGACGATGAATAAAGAACAATTGCTAAAGCAGGGAAAGATTCCGCTAAATTTTATTTTTCGACTGCTACACAAAACCAAAATTATTTATTTAGTGCTGATATTTTTAATCAGTATCGGCATTTCTGGCTGGACTGTAGAATCTTATTTCGTCCGGATTCCCATTCTGGGCTTTCACGACATTGTAAACATTCAAAATTCTGCCGAATTACCACCTCACAGAAACGCTTTTTCAACGGACTACACGAAACAAGATTTGGCAGTATTCTTAGAATACTTATTTCAACAAAATTACTGGTTTTTATCATCTCAAGACTTGTATCTATATTTTATAGAAAAATCAAAGCCAATACCACCTCAACATGAAGGTCAAAAACCCATTATGATTACCTTTGACGACGGCTACAAAGGCGTTCATACAAATGCACTACCCCTGATCGAAAAACTGTCATTTATTTATAAAGAAAAGGGTAAATTTGTGCTGTTTGTCAATCCACATTTTTTGGGTGTAGATATGGGCGGAGAATTTTTACCTCACACTAGCTGCAACGATTTAAGAGAGGGATACAAAAAGGGTTTTTATGATATTCAATCTCACGGCTTCAGCCACAAAAATTTAACTACCCTGAATGGCAAGAATTTAGAATTAGAAATTTCTAAATCTAAATTAATTTTGAGAAAATGTATGAGCAATTTAGACAAAAATAAACTTGTCGGTGCTCACATAGCCTATCCCTACGGTGCATCAGATAGAGAAGTGGAAAGCATTTTACCTAAATATCATTTAACTGGGTTTTTGTATGATGATAATTTGTTAAGAGTCAGCCGATTGAGAAATAACTATCGCATTTCTCGCATGACAGTGAGCAAGGATATGTCGCCGACCGATTTAATTAGGATAGCTGAAAAAGCTTCAACTTTAAGAAAGAAAAGGTGGTTTTAGTCAAAAGACGAGTTAAAGTTTAGATTAGCCCCCGTTTTTTCAGTTTGGCTAGTGCATCTTCGGCTGCATTTTTTTCAGCATCTTTTTTACTTTTACCTTTACCTTCTCCATAGGGTTTATCTGCGACATAAACTTTAGCAAGAAATTCAGGAGCGTGAGGTGCGCCTCCTGCTTGGATTGTCACGTATTTGGGAGGAGTGGTGTCACCGTTGGCTTGTACCCATTCCTGAAAGCGGTTTTTTGAGTCTACACTCGATCGCGTTTCGACTACATTTTCCGGCACTGAATCAAACAATTCCCACACAAATTTGCGAACTTTGTCCATGTCTTGTGTATCGAGATAGTAAGCACCAATAAATGCTTCAAAAGTGCTGCTAAGCAAATTAGGATTAGTAATACCACCTTCTCGATAGGCTCCTTTTCCGAGTCGCATTTTTAAGTCTAAATCTATTTCTTTAGCAAATCTGGCTAGTTGTTTTTCATCTACTAGGGCTGAACGTCGGCGAGTAAGTTGGTCTTCTCCCATTTCTGGGTGACGCTGATAAAGATATTCGCCACTGAGAAAAGTCAGCAAAGCATCGCCGAGAAATTCTAAGCGTTCGTTATCTTCTTCGCGGGATGTGGGGTTTTCGTTGACATAGGAACGGTGTGTGAGGGCTTGGCGGAACAGTTTTTGATTGTGGAATTCGGGAAGGGTCATTTGTCTTGCTGTTGTTTGGTTAGTTAATTGCATGGAAGTTGGGTAATGGTTGGTATTGTTATGTGGACATGAAAGAGCCGCAAATAGCGGTTGGTTTGGAGAATCTAGTTTATCAAATAAACTGGATTTTGGCTATCTGCGGCTAGGTTAATTTTAACAGATATTTGGCATTTTGACCGTTAGTCCGCCAGGGGTTTAAACCCCTGGCTCATAGCGAAAGTCCTCGCTATGAGGACTGAAGATTGGATTTTTTTACGCTGTCTTCAGTCGGTTTTAACCGACTTTAGCTATTAGCCAGGGAATTAATTCCCTGGCGTGCCGTGCCACTTTATGCAGATATTTTGTCTGCTTTATCCTGAGTATTTCCTACAAACAAGCTAGGCAGATTGTCTACGTAATGGAAGTTATCATCACCAACTAGCTTAATCAGTTTCTTGCTTTCACTAAAACGCTGTGCAAAAACTATGATTTTTTTTCCAACATTAAGCATCAGACTGACTAAAGGCGCAAAATCCCGATCTCCTGAGACTAGGATAATTATCTCAGGAGAAGGTTTGATGTAAACTCGTTTAATCCAGTCAAATGTCAATTCTTTATCTACACTATTCTTGTCATTGGAGCGAACATCAACACCCTGACAACCAAGATACTCTACATTATTCTTGGCGAGCAATTGATTTCTTTTCTGCGAGTTATAGTAAACTTTGAAGCAATCTAAGCGCCCTTTTGATTTGGCAAAAGCGACCAATAATTCAGCTTGTTTTTGCGTTAAGTGGACGTTCTGAAGATCCCAGTAAATATGAACTAAAGCCTGAGACTGCTTTGTTTCTTTGCCAATTGGTAAACGATCGTTCATAATTTTTATGTGTCCTAAAATTAGGTTTGAAGGACAGCATCGATAAATTACGCATCTAGTCAAGGAAAGATTGTCTGTGGCTTCGCTCAAAAGTGAGGTTTTCCATGGAACAAAACTCTTGACTGCCACACTATTGATTTAGTGTGTACTTAGTTGGTTAGCGTCTCAGCGATAGGATGTGCAGATTTCGGACAGGCGTCGTAAAAACCCGTTGATATAGAAATTCAAACGAATGTAGTGCCAACTAACCTATGGATTCCAGTTGAAACGACATTAACTTGAATGTCTATATCAACGGGGGCTTAGGGCGCTTACCCGAAATCTGCACATCCTACCGCTGAGACGACTTAACCGACACTTTTTGCTTTTGAATGCGGGTGTCTATCTGAGCTGCTTGATTTGAAACTAACAGTTTAAGTATCGGCTGTCAAGGGCTAGTGGTAAATTTACCGGATTATTTTTAGGACTTACGCATTACAACCAAAGAAACCGGGTTTCGACTTCGCTCAACCAGCAGGTTTTTTGGGGCTTTTATGGGCTGTAACGAAGTATTGTCGCAAAAACCCGGTTTCTGGGCCCCCGCCTTCAAAAATAAATTGTAAAAATATGTTGCAATGTTTTAACTGCTGTGTTACATTAGTTTACATAAGGTTGAAATTAAACGAGGTTTCTGGTCATGGAAAACAAAGACGCAAAAGTTGGCTTCACTGAGTTTGCTGAAACCTGGAATGGTCGTTTGGCGATGCTTGGCTTTGTTATTGGCTTAGCTACTGAATATCTGACTGGTCAAGGTATTCTTTCTCAAATCGGTTTGATGTAATCAGACCTAAATATTTAGTTCTGGCCTGTATCGCCCCATCGAAAAGCCTCCTTCACCAATACGGAAGGAGGCTTTTTAATCTTTATTAAAACAAATTAGCCTACTTAACTACTAAAAAAACTATTTTACTAATTTTTAATCCTGAGAGAGCGAAACCAACTAAGCAATTTCCACGGATGCCAAAACTGTCAATTTTGGTCTCAAAGCAGAGACTTTGACTAAACTGTCGATTTTGCGAGTCCGCTGTCTGTCACCTAAAATCATCTCCGAAAGAGCTGGCATTTCTTCCCAACAGTGGGAGCAAAACCAGTAAACACGATTGTGGCGAGCGTGTCTGAGTAATTGATATGAGCAACAAGGGCAACTATTCATGATTTTTTAAACCTTTTTTAAGAACTAACTAGATCGACTATTGATTCCACACTAATGCTCAGATCGTCCTAACTCCAGACGCATTTACTAAAAGCTGGTTTCACTCCCAACTTTTATTGTGTCCGAAGTAAAGCTTTTGTAAGCCCAAGAGTAGCAAGACGATGAGAAGTTGAACGAGCCAAGGAGCACAAGAGAAGCCCCAAATAAAACAGCCGAGTCCAGCCAAAGCCACAAGGACAAAAATATCTTGAGAGGTTTGCCAATAGACCCAGATGGCGGCTAGAGAAACTATCAGTAGTAAAATGTAGGCTGAAGGCATAGTCGTCATCTCCCAAGGTCTTTGTTAAAATTCAGGGTTGATCCCTGACGAATGGTTTAAACTTAAAACTAAAACCTGAAGAACTGATGAAGACCGGCAATAGTTCACAAAAAGTCAAATACTCCTGCCAAATTATTTTTTTTTCAAACTAAGCAGGAATAATTTGTTGTCGAGGCTACAAAGCTAAATGTCCGATCGCCCTAGGGTCGATCCCATCCCAAAACATGAGCTACCTGACTTGCTAAAAACATCGGTTCAAAAGGCTTAGCAATTACACTTACTACACCCAAATCCGCAAACATCCGCCTATCCCCTGCCAAAGCCTTCGCCGTCAGTAAAATTACGGGAATGTGTTGCGTAGCACTATTGGCTTGCAATTGTAAAAAAGTAGTAGGTCCGTCTTGGTCGGGCATCATCACGTCTAAAAGAATAGCATCAGGCTGTTGGGCGACTGCCTTAGCAACACCCTCGATACCAGAACTAGCTGTCAGCACTTCCCAGCCTCCGACGACTTCTAGACTGACTTGAGCCACTTCCCGAATATCTTCGGCATCATCAATAATCAATATGCGTTTTACTGCCACAATAAACATTTTTTTTTAAATTAACAACTGATCTGAGCCTAGAACTTAAATATGAATTTTGTGTAAAGTACGGAGTGCAATTTAAAAAAATTCAATATTTGAAATTCTACGTGTTTATGCTGAAATATAAAGATTTGACCCTAGATCTTCTATCTTCTATTTTCTACCTTCCTGGGACTTTCTGCATCTGTTAAAACTGGGAAACTTAAGAAAAAAGTGCTACCCTCCCCCAAAATGCTCTCCACCCAAATTCTGCCACCGTGCTGTTGCACGATACTGCGACAAATAGCCAGGCCCAAACCAGTGCCACCCTTTTGTCGAGAATCTGAAGCATCAACCTGTTGAAACCGTTCAAAGATCATTTCCAGTTTATCTGCCGGAATTCCCCTACCTCGGTCTTTGACGGCAATCAGGATTTCCTGTGAGGAGATTGGCAAGTGCCGATCGCCGATCGCACAATGAGAAGACGAGACCGACTTGAGCCCAGCTTTGTTTTCCCAATCGTGATTTGGCTGCAATTGTGCGCTCAGCCAAATTGTAGCGCCCTCGGAGGAGAATTTGATAGCATTGCTGAGCAAATTAGTCAAAGTTTGAATGATGCGATCGGGAACAGCCCGCAAGGGAGCATTTACAGGGACCACGGACAGTATAACTCCAGCGTGGTCAGCCATTCCCTGCATCTCCTCCACAGCCTGAAGCATCAGTTCGGCCACATTGCAAGTTTGCTTAACCGCTTTGTGATAACTAGACTCCATTCGTTCTAAATCGAGGATGTCATTGATTAAGCGTACCAAACGTTCTGTGTTAGTCACGGCAATCGATCGCATCCGTTTGGCTTTTTCCGGTTCATTGTCGAGGACACCGCTGTTGAGGAGGGCCAGGGCGCCGTGAATCGAAGTCATGGGTGTCCGCAATTCGTGGCTGACAACGGAAATGAATTCATCTTTCATCCGTTCGACAGCAAGGCGATCGGTGATATCCTTAAATGTCACCACAGCCCCGATAATTTTGCCTTGTTCTCGCATGGGAGCCACGACGTACTCAACCGGAAAACTCGTGCCATCTCGGCGACAAAACACCTCGTTAGTGACGCGGCGCGCCTCTCCGTCTTGCAAGGTGGCGATAATTTGACTGTTTGTTTGATTGGGAAGCAGTCGATCCGCAGTGGGTGTGGTGGGGGTAGGAAAATTAGAAGCCGCATTGATTTGTGTAGATGAATTGTGGTCGATCGCCTGTGGGCAGTCCTCCTGTCTCGGATGTATGCTTTGATAAAGCGGTCGATCGATCAGTTGCTTGGATTCGCAGCCAGCCATTCTCACCGCTGCGGGATTGACAAAAGTAACTTTTCCCTCTTTATTCAATCCGCAAATACCCTCTCCTGCGGAGAAAAGAATCAATTCATTTTGATGGCGGAGTTGTTCCAGGGCTTTTTCAACTCGCTTACTGTCGCTGATATCTCTGGCAATAGTCGAAACCCCGGTGACTGCTCCTGTAGTATCTTTAATCGGAGAAATAGTCAGAGAAACATCTATTTCTTTGCCGTCTTTGCGTAAATGAAGGGTTTCATAATGGTCGATGGTGGCTCCCGCCCGAATGTTTGCTAGAATTTGTGACATTTCGTTGGGGCGTGAGGGTATGGCTAAAATCTCGATCGACTGGCCCTTGACTTCTGTCGCCACATAGCCATAAATATTTTCGGCTCCTGCATTCCAGCTCATAATCGTCCCGGTGGGGGATTTGCCGATGATGCCATCGTCAGAGGACTCAACTATAGATGCCAAGCGGACGAGTTCATCTCTAGCTTGTTTGTGTTCGGTGATATCCCGGCCCAAAATCACAAGACTTTTGCGATTGCCGTCTGGGTAAAATAAGGGTATTTTAATGACGTCGTAGATTTTAATCGTACCGTCCGATCGGGGAATCACTTCTTCACCCCTAGAAATACTACCTTTATGCCATGCTTCTCTATCGCTAACTTCACAGGCTGCCAAAGCTTCCCGATAAAAGGTGCTGAGTTCTCCTAGTTCAGAGTCTTTGAGTCCCCGATATTCATCGCGGCAAAGCTCGAACAGTTCCAGTATTGCTTGATTTGCCTCCAGCCATCGGCCCTGGGCATCTTTGAAACAGACAATATCTGGCATCGCATTCATCAGAGAATCGAGATAGGAATTCGATCGCAGAGTGGCTTCTACCTCCACCCGCTTGTCGATTTCCCGTTGCAGATTTTCGTTGCTTGCTTGCAGAGAGGCAATCAACACATTTTCAGCAACGTTCCGTTCTTTAACTACTTCCTGAATCCTGTGGAGTTCTAGGGACAAGTGGCGACGGGCCAACAAATTTTCCACCCGAAAGTGGAGTTCTGTGGGAGGGAAAGGACTAAGGAGCAAATCGTCGATTCTGCCTTCAAGTTGTTCTGGGGTAAGGAGAAATGGCGAATTTATATCAGCAGAAATTCTGCCTTGGCTAACCAGCAAAAACGGTAAAAACAGGGGTGCCGATGCTGTTTTTAAGGTTTCTACAAGGGGGCGGATGCGATGGAAAGTTGCCTCGTCTAGAATGCACAAGTCAAAAGGGATGTTGGCAATTTCGACAGGAGAGTTGGCGCTGGTAGCGCTATCGGGTGCAAACACCTCGTGTTTGATGTTGAGGCATTTTATCAACAAAGGTTGTTGGTGGCGATCGAGCAAAACCAAAATTCGGCTCATTGGTTATTTGTGATAAGTTATTGGTGATTTTTTTGGGTTTTTTGTTATTAGTTATATGTTGTCGTTTGTTGTTGGTAATTAGTTATTTGTTAGCTCCGGCATAACGAATAACCAATAACTCATAACTGAGCACGACTGATCCGAGGATGCCACTCATCCCGTTCTCTGGCCTCCTGAAACCTAATCGATTTAGCTCCCAAGCGAAAGCCCCGCACTCTAACGGTACTCCGTTGAGTGACGGGATGTAAGCGCGTCCTCTTCTGGGGTTCGATGCCCCGTAGATGGAC
>RDXH01000159.1 GCA_004292745.1 Oscillatoriales cyanobacterium
ACCCAGATCCGCAATTTGAATTCTTTGGAAGCTGCTTTAACCGACTTGGGTATCGACTGGAAGTCCGGCCCGACTGAGGTGCGGGGCTATCGCGGCCTAACTAGCAACGCTGAAGTTGTTATCGAGCAGGAAAACGGCTATGACTTAGGTTTTAGCTGGAATGGGACTGAGTATGAGTTGGTGGCTGATTTGCAATTTTGGCAGCAAGCTTGGTCTGTAGACCGTTTTCTGAACAAGGTGACTCAGCGCTATGCTTACCACACGGTGGTGAATGAGAGCGCCAAACAGGGTTTCCAAGTTTCTGAGCAAAAGCAAAATCAAGATGGTTCGATTCGCTTGGTGGTACAGCGCTGGTGCGCTTAGATGCGTCTAGCTTCAAACAGTGGCTGCACAATCAAATAAATTCACAATCTAAAGTCCGCCTGTGCGGACTTATTGTTATTGGAAGAGGTGGAAATGTCTGAGATTTCTGGACTTGAAATAGAGACTGCGGCCAGATTACGGGCGATCGCGCGTAGTTCGACAAGATGGTGATTCTGAAGAATTGATTGCTGAGGCGATCGATACTTGTCCGGTGAATTGCATTCACTGGGTAGATTACACCGAACTCAAGAATCTGGAAAAGGAACGCCAGGATCAGGTGATTCCTGTCGTGGGCTTCCCGGTGGATATGGCAACAGTTCGGGCCGGTATTCGCCAGCGACAAAAAGCGAAATTGGGCGATCGCAACTCCAAACACGGCCATTAATATCACACAATCAGAATACAAACACAAAGCCCGCCACTGCGGGCTATTTTTATTTCCCTGATTCATTCCCCCCCTTGGGAAGTTCTGATTGATTCCCTCCTTAAGAAGTTCTGATTCATTCCGCCCTTGGGAAGTTCTGATTCATATCAATTCCGATACAACCGGAATGATTTAACCGCGAAGGCGCTCTTGACGCGAAGGAAGAGAAGAGAGAGTTTAATACAGAAGGATGAAGAGAGGATTTTATATCATTCCCCCCAGCAGAAGTTCTGATTCATTCCCTCCTTAAAAAGTTCTGATTCATTCCCCCCTTGGGGGGGGTAGGGGGGGGTTCTTCTTCCTTCTGCCATAACTTATTTCAAAGGATGGTGATCCGCGAGAATTTTCTCAACTCTAGCCTCATCAATTCTCGCAGTCAATCTAGTAGCCTCATTGTTATCCCGAATCGTTTTTGCTAAAGTAAAAGAAGAACCAACCGAGAAAGTCAAACCCATACCCATAAAACTTTTGACCCACACATCAACTGGCAAGTAAATGATACCGATCGCCGTGGTAGAAGTGGCTAGAATAAAGGAAATCCAACACTGTAAAATCCAAGCATTAGTATCTTTTTGACGTAAAATTTGTTGTGCCATAATCTCTCCGGTTTAAATATATCTTTCGGTGGATTAACTTCAAGAATAGAGAGTATAGAAGAAGCGATCGGGAGAGATAGGGACAGTTTGAATAAGTGCACAGAGCGATCGGGGTTTTAACTAAAAAGGCGATCGACACCAATAGGGTTTCAGCCTCAAGCAGCCAAAATGGGAGTAGACAGTTGGGAAACTGGACTAAGGGAGATTGATTAAATTAGTTCGTTTGCTGGTAAGAACCTCTGTCACCTTTTGGCCTACCAAAGACAATCATTGCATCCGGTGCTTGGCGAATTTTGTTATTTCCTTGAACGGGATACCAAAGCAAATCTCCCGCGACGAAGACATCTAGGCTATTAGCAAACAAGATTTCCAGATTTTCTTTAATAGTGACAATCCATCGGAATTGTTTGGTATTGTCGGCCATTGGTTCTCCGTCGCTGTCTGGGTAAATGATTTCTGGTTTGGTTTCTGCCGATAGTTTTTGTACCATGCTATTTGATGGTTTGGGTGCTGATTTTAGTATAGCTTTTGAGGATTGGAGAGGTTGGAGGGGGCGATCGCTTTTTCAGACCTCTGTTTTTACAATAACTGAGGATCAGTGCCATGACTAGAGTCGATGAAGCGCATTCCCTCACTGCTAGCCATAAAAGGAGGCTCAGTGCTAGGAATAAAGTTGGTGAACTCCCTTCTCTCGTTGCTAGCCGGACGAGGGCCAGTGCCAGGAATAGATTCGGTGAACTCCCTTCTCTCGTTGCTACCCCTAAAAGTCCACGGAGGATTAGTACCTAAATTAAGAGGAGGAAAACTAATATCAAAAGTCCCATCCGTTGGGGAATCTATGTTCAAGGGAGGATTGTTCAAGTTATCTGTACTTTCCACCAAAAAATCAAGGGGAATTTGTTGATATATTGCTTCTAGATATTCTAGTAGTTTGTCTATTTTTTGCGAAAGTTCAATAGTGGCAAAAGATTCCCTCAAAACAGTTATTTTTAAAAGGTTTATCAACTGAGAGCGGAATTTTCTCAAATCTACCCCCTGATTTAATTGAGATTGTTCTATTGTGTCAATTCTTACGTAAATCTTTTGCAGCAGTTCTAGGGTATGCCTGACTTGTTCTTGAGGTTGCCTAGAACTCATTAACTCACTAGAGATACCCAGCATTAAAACTTCCAAAGAAGCCTCTAAATTATTCATACGTTTTGAACTCTTTTTGTGTATGTCAACCTAAATTATACTAGAATAAATTTGACCATTAGTTCTCAACGATCGCAAATTGTCTTTTCTTCTGGACTCAATTTTTGACTACTTTTTAAGTAAGACTTTAATATCGTACAGCCATCTTCTAACAAATCATCTAATTTTATTTTTTCTTTAAGTTTCTTTTTTGTGGGAAAAATGTCTATTTGCCAAATTCTGACGCTTCTATCATCACTGGCGGATGCAATAGTAATTTTATCATCCTTTGTCCGATCGATAAATTCTACAGCATTGACTTGACCCTTGTGCCCTTTCACAGTCTCATTAGCTATCTCTAAAGGTTTTTTATTGTTTCCCATCTTTATTACCTCATCAAAAGACCATAGTTTTATAGTTGTGTCACTTCCTCCTGAGAGAATTAACTTCTCATCTTTACTAAATGCCAAACCATATAACTCACCTTGGCTGCTCTTGATTTCTCCTATAAATTTTACGCCTTGTTTCAGCGACCAAATTTTTATATTACCATCAGCTCCAGCAGAAGCTAGAAGATTACCACTAGGGCTAAATTTTACTGAATTTACCATCCCTCGGTGTTCGCCTAAAATTTGTGTTGTATTAGTTTTTAAATTCCAAATTTTTACCTTACCACCATCTAAAAACCCTGCGTAAGCAATAAAGCTTTTGTCTTTAGGATTAAAATCAGTTCTATAAATATAGGTAACTTTATATATTTTACTTTGGAACTGATTATCTATTTTTTCTTGTACTTTTTGGTAAGTTTTAGTATCCCATATTTTTATCTCACCGCCAGCATCTGACACAGCAATCAAGCTACCGTCAGAACTAAAACTAACACTAAATACACTTCCTTTTAATTCGGAAAAAGTATATAATTTTTGTCCATTTATAGTCCAGATTATAGCTCTGTCATTACTGGCAGAGGCAATTATGTTTTCATTTTTAGAATTGAATTTAATTTCGTGAATTATGTTGTTAGCTCCTGAAGCCCCGGCAAAACTTCTGAGGTTCTGACCTTCTAAATTCCATAATTTGATATTCTGATCTGTACTTGCAGAAGCAAGAATACCAGCACTAGGGCTAAAACTTATGCTCGTAACCGCGTCTTTATGACCTTCCAAGCGATTGCGTTCCTGCACGCTGTAGATTACGGTTTGAAGCTTAGATAGTGTGATTATATCAGAATTACCTATGTCTCTAAGTTTTTTCAGCGCTTCTATACTCGCTATTAAAGCTTCAAGTTGGTTATTAGCTTTCAATAACTGTTCAGAGGTTGAAACCAAGGTTCCAAGAGTCATCGCCTCCCGTTGTTTCTTCTGTCCATCAAGTACATTGGTAAGTAATCCCAAGCCAAGAGTAAAGGTTAGAAGTACCCCAGATACGATCGCCAATCTAGTTCTTTGCTTTTGAGCCTTAAGTTTTTCATCCGTCAGTTGTATTTCCTTTTCTAATCTATTAATTTGCTGTTGCACCTCCCGATCGCGCCTACCAACACTTTTCACCAAAAAATCCCTCTCATCCCCAGTCAAATTCGGCAGCACCCTCTTCTCCCACTCCTCCACCTCTGCCAATCGCGCCCCAGTCAGCAGCGCATCATCCGACTTACCATAACTCTCCTTCCACTCCCGACAAGCTGTCTCTAACCGCCGACTAATCCGAATATTTTCCAGATCCTCTTCAATCCAACCACTCACTAATTTCCACTGACACAACAAAGCTTCATGAGCCACTTCCACCGTATTTTCATCCACAATAATCAAACGCTGCTGCGCCCCAGCCAACAACCCAATTACTCGCTCCAACTGCTCAGTAGAATCTGCGATGTCCTTTACTCTACCCCAATCAACCCGCCGGCGCGTTACCTCCGTACCCTCACCCAACTGCACCAACTCCATAAACAGTTTGCGAACAAAAAGGCGATCGCCCTCACTCAGACATTCATAAATCACATTAGCTCGATTTTCCAAAGCCCCTTGAACACCACCAATATCTTCATAGCCCTTTTTCGTTAGTAACGGCTCTGGAACTTCCGGTTTTTCAATACAAACTCGCCACAACTCCTTCAAAGCATATTGTAACAAAGGTAACGCACCCGGTTGACCCGCCACATCCCGAGCAATTTGCAATACCAACCCCTGCTCAAATTTAACACCATGCAACTGGGCAGGTTTTTCGATCGCCTCTGGCAACTCCTCAATCCCTAGCGACTTCACAATATAAGTGCTAGGCGGAATATGATTAATCAAATTTAAAACATCTGGATAATTAGTACAACGAATTAAAAAATCCCCACGAATTGCAATAATCATCCGGCTCTTTCGCCCCGAATCATTCATCTCCTCTGCAATCAAACGGATAAAACTCCGCCGCTCAGATTCATCTTCACAAAGCGTAAATACCTCCTCAAACTGATCTATAAAAATTACAAAAGGCTCATTCCGCTCTCGATACCGAGCTAAAACATCCACCAACTTTCCCAGGGGATGCTTCCCAGGAGTAAAAGATGCAACAGGCCACTGACTACTACCAGGAATTCTATCTCGACTTAACTGCGGCAACAATCCCGCTTTAATTAAAGAAGATTTCCCCGAACCAGAATAGCCAATAACCGGAATAAAACGACTATTAGTTAAGTGAGTAATCAGTATCCGAACAGCTTCCTCCCGCCCACAAAAATACTTTTCTTGTTCAGATTCAAAAGCAGAAAGTCCTAGATAGGGATTTTGGCGATCGAAACTAATTTCACTAGCAGGCATTTCTGACTGCGGATAAGTTACCAGAGTAATGCAGCGGCCCCAGCCCATGCGAATCGGTTCTTGCACAAAACTCTTAAGTTCCCCACTGATGTAGTCGAACAAAAGATCTCCACTAACACGACGATTGCGACCCGCATTTGCTGATGCCAGTCCCTTCAGCACAGCACCTGTAAAATAACTATTTGGTTCACCTTTTAAAGATTTGGCAGTCTCAAATGTTCGGCAAGCCGCCATTAAATAATAATCTCTTTGTGTACTGAAAGCCGTCAAAGTTCGCTGCACAAGCTGGCTTTCTAAAAAATAGCCACTATGACAACAATCCAACAACATTACTAAACTGCTCAAATCGGATTGCTGAATTAAATCGTTGAGACTTGCTAAAGAAATACCATATTTATAGTCAATAACTTCCTTCCCAGCCATTTCCACCTGACAGTCCGAAGTCGCTAAAACTCCCTTTTGCTGTCCTAAAGTATCGCAGAAGGTAAAGCCATGACCAGCAAAATAAATCAAAGCTTCATTTTTAGTAGCTCTATCTAACAGTAAAGTTCTCAATTCTTGACCGACTTCAGCCGCTGTAACTGTCTTATTTCCGCTGATTTCAAAACAATTTTTTTCGGCATTCCATCGTGCCGGCAATCGCTTCACCTCAAAACCGCCATACTGCTCTAATAGCTGCGCCAAAATCTCCGCATCACTAGCAGCTTTCGGGAGACGGGACATTTGTGAGCTTTGATACTCAGTAATACCAATAACCAGGGCATAACGAGCCATTGAGTTTCACCTAAACTTAAAAATACTGGCTTAATTGACAAACACCCTGAACCGCTGTTTTCCTTTAAACGCTATAATAACTAAACTTGCCGGAAGCCCGCTCAATCTTTAAGCAAAATCAACATAAACTTAACAATAGGTAACATTATGATAGAGCGTTTCGCCTTTGAAGAAGATAAAGAAGTATACGAAGTCACAATTGACGAAGCTGCAACGTCAGAGGACGATAGTCCTTTTGATGAACAAAGGGGTATAGGAAGTGAGACGATGAACCGGATGCAGCAAGCTCGCCTGCTAATTCGCAATTATGCTATGTATGCTGTCACAGCTTTTAAAGATTTTGGTGCGGCTGAGGTTGAAGAAGTAACACTAAAATTTTCTATCAAAATGGGTGGCAAAACGGGCATCCCTTACATTACGGAAGGTTCAGCGGAAAGCAACTTAGAAATTGAAGTAAAGTGCAAGTTTCCTAAATCTGGTGCAAGCGAAAAGTCTTAAACCGTTCTTAAGCCTTAATTCCAGCTAAGTAAACCCACCTAACAAAACAGAATAGGCACTTTCTCTTAGTCCGCCGAGGCGGACTTCCTTTGTCTATTTCAATGTCAAAAAGTTTCAATCGCCGAGTGATATCAAATCCTCTCTTCATCGTCCTGTATTAATCTCTCTCTTCTCTTCCTTTGTGTCCTTTGCGCCTTCGCGGTTAAATCACCTGACGATGCAACCGGAAACGATATGATGCTTTTTTAGGGAGCATTCTCAAAAGTTCTCTGTGGTTCTTGCAGGGCTTTACCAAACCCGACTGGTGTACCTTAGCGATGAAAGGTGCTTGATTCCCCCGAATAAATCGTTGCATATTTTCTAAGCCATTTACAAAAGCTTGTGCGACTACAACTCCAGAAACATCGCCGCCCACAAATGCAAAAAGCCTTACATCGCCTTGAGCCACGGCTAATAACTCCTGCATGACGGCTAGCGATTTTCTTGTCCTTTGTTAATACCACCCAATTGCGCTCTCCAACTATCCTCAGCCAATCCTCATCATTGATATCTTGACTAAAATGATCGTCGTGAATTTCTACTGTAGCCCCCACATTTCGTAGTGAATCTGCCAGTTTCTTTCCTAAACATCTGTCTATGAAAAATATCTCATTCATGCTGCCAACAGCGGAAGTTCGCAGCGAATACCTTCCTCAATTTGGAGCCGATCGCAATTGTAGTCTTCGGCAAGTTCATCGATGGAATCCCCAGCTTTGTAACGTTCCGCCAGCATAGCTGTGGGAATGCCAGTTCCAGCTAAAACTGGGCGGCCAAAGGAGATTCTGGGGTCAATCATCACTGTTTTAGGTTCGTCGGCACCTGGTAGCTTCGTGAAAGGGTAGAGTTTGAGCGGTAATCCAGCTTCATCTCGTACAATGCGATCGAAATAAGTTTTTAGAATCTGTCTTGCTTCCTGTTCCCTGTCGGATGCTGCAAGCTTCTGTCCGAATCTCTCAAACAAAAGAGCTATTCCCTCGATTTGAAACTCAATTCCACCGTATAATTGAGGAGTCGAAAGATGATCGTTGATGTAGTCGAGTTCAGTGCTAAGTTGTTTTCGGGAGAAGCCAGTAGCCTTAAAAATGGCAATCAAGACATGAGCCTCTACCAAATTTGTGAAAGAAAGTAGTGTAGTTTTGGACTGGGGAAGCAGTTCAAAATTTTTGGGGTGAGGTAACTTAATCAGTGGCTCAAAGAAGCGCTTGTCCGCTTTTGTTTTCGAGAACCAGCCACCAACCCAATCTCGCAACCTATCCTTCCGCAGCCTGAGATATTGCGCTGCTTGAGGGATAGAATATATAGGAATATCGCGCGGATCGAAGTTGTTAGTTTCAAGCATAGCAGTTGTCCTAATCCTAAATACTTATATATTTGCACAGTTCGCGGGCGATCGCAAAAATCTCTCCCTTCCATACCCAGATACCCGACTTCTTCAAGAAATCGGGTATCTAAAGCCACCTAACTAATTTCTAAAACCCGTAAAAACTACTTATTTTTCTGCTGAGTCTTAGCTTGTTCGATCGCAATTTCCTTCACAGCCTGAAACGAATTCAAATTCGATGCACCTTCAATCGCCTTCACCGCCAAATCTTGCACCTGTTTCAATGCAGAATCCAATTGTTTCGACAAGCTAGCAATGCGAGACTCTTGATTTTGAATAGTCTGCAACATACCTTGAATTTGCAGTTCATAATTTTGCTTTTGTCCTTCCAAATCTTTAGCAAACAAATCCGCCTTCACTTTAGCTTGATAATTGCCGATGTTCCGACCATTATCTTTACCATTCTTGATATTAGCTTCCAGTTCTTTCGGAAAAGCTTCCACTTTTGCTTTCACCTCAGCATAAAGTTTTTCCCGTTCCGCAATAGATTTCTCCCGTTCCGCCCACTGTTTCTCCTGTTCCTGCTTAAATTCTTCGATTTCTTTGTACAGCCTTTGCTGGCGCTGTTCATATTCTTCGATATCCAGATTGCGCTGAAGCTCCAAATCATAATCATACAACTCTTCATCCCGATCGCGAACTTTTTGCTCGCTATCATTCCGTTCTTGAACTGCTAATTCTTGCAGTTGTTGCTCTTTTTCCCAAGCTTTGCGTAATTCCAGGAGTTCCTGTTCAATAGCTTCTCGCTGTTGGGTGATTTCTTCAGTAAATGTTTTCGCACTTTCTTCGTATTCTTGGATTAAATTATCCAGGGTATCTTCCGCAACATCTTCTAAACTGTGTAACTCTTGCAGTTGTTGAACTTCCTCACCCACATTCCGTCGCAATTCCTCCAGTTTAGACGCTTCCGAGGTCAGTTTTTCAGACAATTCGCTGACCGCACCACCGAAGCCAAATTGCAGTAAAATTAAATTGTCGATCGTAGCCTGCATTTTTTGTTGAGTTTGAGTTACAACCATTGGTTTATTTACCTCGATAATCGCTTTTTCTGGAACTACAGTTTGCTTTTGCGAAACATTGACTGATTGGCTTTTATTAACCTGCTTCAGTTGCAATTCCAAAGCAGCCTTAGCTTCTGCTGCTTCCTTGTATGCTTCCAAAATTTCAGCTTTGGTACTCTTATCACTCACTTTTTTGTTCACAACTTTACATCTCCTAATAATTGGGCGATTTGTGTTGAATTTAACTTCAAATTCTTAGTCCGCGCAGGCGGACTTCGCTTGTGTAGTCGCGGTTTAAACCGCCGAATTTCTGCCAACTAATCTTTAAGATTTAGTAGCAAAAGCTTTCATTGCCAAATCTTGCGCTTGCTTCATCGTAGCTTGCAGTTGCGCAGAAATTTCCGCAATTTGTTCGGCTTGTCGCCCAATATTTTGCTGCAAAGATTGCACTTTCAATTCATATCCCTGCTTAGTTCCTTCCCATTCTTTATCCACTAAATCAGCTTTGACTTTAGCTTCGCGGGAAACCTCTTGAATCGCTTCTTCTTTGGCTTTGATATAAGCCTGTTTGAGTTCTTCTTCAAATCCGGCTGCTTTAGTTTGATTCTTTTCAAACTCAGCTTGATTGTCACTCAGGAATTGTTCACGCTCTACCCAATTCTTCTCTTTTTCGCGGGTATATTGCTGCAATTCTCGTTCTAGTTTGCGTTTCTTTTCTTCGTATTCGTCAGTTTCAATTTTGCGGGTGCGTTCCAATTCGTAGCGATAATCTGCTGTTTCCTGTTGACGTTCTTTGAGTATTAGTGCAGTTTGTTCTGCAACTGCTACGTCGAATTCTTGCTGTTCTTTTTCCCAGATTTTGCGTTTTTGGAGCGTATCTTTTTCGATGACTTCGCGCTGAATGGTTGCACTTTTCTCTAAGGCGGTTATTTTCTCTTGGTGTTCTTGAGTTAAAATATAGAGTGCATCTGCTACAACTCGGATTTGCTGCAATTGTTGCAATTGTCCTGTTTCTATTTCAATGGCGCGCTTTAATTCATCTAATTTTGATGATTCCGTATTTAATTTTTCCGAAAGTCCGCTGATGATGTTACCAAAATCTAATTGCAAATCCGCTAAACCTTTGACAATACTGTCAATTGTATAGGTAGAAGCGACTTCGAGGAGTTGTTGGTTTTTGGCTTTTTCGGCTGACTGTTCTTTCGTTTCTACCTTCGATTCAATCTTTTTTCTTTCAGCTATAATTTGCTGAAAGTTTTGCTGGATTTTGGCTTTGCTTTCTTTGGCTGTTCCTAGTGTCATAATGCTGGTTTCTCCTGATTCTAATTTTTATTTCTGTGTGTACAGAGGTGTTTAGCTATCCTAACTTGCGTAGTTGGGTGAGAAGAGTTTGATATTTTTGAACTGCATCCTGTTTGGGTTCTAGATTTTCGCATCCTAAAGTTTTGAGAAGTTCCAAACAGCGCCCGCAGCGCTTCCCTTCCCGGCAAATGCACTCGTCAATTATACTCAAAAGTTTGCCTGTTAGCAATTGATTCTGCGCCAACAAAGCTTGGTAATTTTGCTGAATTGATTCTGTAACTAAAGTCATGTGTTGGCACATTTCTGTGAGACTTTGAATGTCGTTTATAGCATCGGCTCTAATTTGTTCTATCAGCTCTAAGTTGCCTCTTAAACGGCTTTCCATTAGATGTGATGGGTTTTGGATGTTCGTTATTTTCTGCATCGGTTCAAATTAGTAGTAATTCGGGTAAGGGCGAGATTTGTATCGCGCCCTTACTCTAGATTTAGAACAAGTCAGCAGTTGATTTATCTTCGGCTGCTGGCAGTGAGATAGCGCCGTTAGAGTTCAAAGAAATGGCATTATTTTCACCGTTAGCATGGGCTGCCATCAAGCAGGCAACTTCCTGGGGAGGGAGATTGTCCAAACAGATCATTTGCCGCGTTCCTTCCAAATCTATCATCCGAGATTGATTGCTCATATCGGACAATACTGCGGCGGCTTGGTCGATAATTCCCCAGTCTTTGCGCTCAATCCAAGACCATTTTAAGCTGTAGTAATTGATTGGTTTTACTACTCCGCTATCATCTGGTTTGTTACAGTCGGCGAGAGAATCACTTCTCTCGTCTCTGCTACAGAACCGTGCTTGAAAGTTTCCCTTCACACGGCTCCTCAGTGATTTGTCCTTTGTC
>RDXH01000160.1 GCA_004292745.1 Oscillatoriales cyanobacterium
AAATTGCCGATCGACTGTGATAAAATTATGGAAGTACAACCCAGGGAAATTCGACGTTACACTACAGCAGAGGGTAGAGCGCCATTTACTGAGTGGCTTGATTCCCTGCGCGATCGGAATGTTAGATTTAGAATCAAGTCTAGGCTTGACCGAGTTGAGCAAGGTAATCTCGGAGATTTTAAGTCGGTGGGAGAAGGAGTTTTTGAACTCAGAATTAATTATGGCCCAGGCTACCGCGTCTATTTCGGACAAGTTGGTTTGACAATTGTGGTAATCCTCATAGCTGGGGATAAAAGCACCCAAGCACAAAACATTCAACAAGCTATAGAATACTGGAAAGATTATGAACAATGTGAAAATGCCTAGGAGTGATAGCTACCGCGAGTACCTCATTGAATCTCTGAAAGAGCCGGAAGAATCTGCTGGGTATCTTGAGGCTATCTTGGAAGAGAAAGATGCTGAACCTGAATTGCTCAGAAATGCAATTAGAAAGGTAATTGAGGCTCGAATCAGGATGAATGCTCTTTCGGATTCAATTACTGTGGAAGATGGTGAGTTGGGCGTTGAGTCGGAATCAACGATGATTGAGGAATCAAAGTTATCGCGGGAAACAGCTAATTTGTAGCTGATTGTAGCTTTTTTATAGATCGCACATGAGGTTAATCTAGATTATCGGTTGTGTGGGGGCGGGTTTATCTAGATTGTTTGTTGGTATTAAATATTATTCGTAAAACCCGCCCCTACAGGTCATGTAGGGGCGGGTTTTACAAATAGTCTACGTCGGAAACCAAAAATATAATAAACCCGCCCCCGCCCAAGGACAAAATTGCGTTGGATTAGCAAGAACAGAATTTATAATTGTTAAGTTTCCATTCAATTAGTTTCCCCAGCGAGTGGGCAGATCTACCTTTTGAGCATTAGCTTGAGTGACTAAATCTCGAAGCACACCCCGGACAAATTTTTGGAGTGGTTTAAGAAGATTTTTTGGCATCTACAGATTAATCAAAATCAATAATTTACCTTAATTTATCTTGTATGATCCCATACCTTTTTAACCCCATAAGCAGCCAGTCCTGCTACGGCTACAATTCCTGCGGCTGGTAGTGCAACAGCCGTTGTTGTTGTGAACCCTAAAACACCTAGAATGCCAGGAGCAGTAGTAGTTACTGTAGCCACTGTGACAGAACCTAAACCAGCTACTGTTGAGGAAGCAGCCGTAATAGCACCTAAAATTGCAGAATCTTCATGATCTAACATTAGTTAATTTCTCCCTTGTTTCCATTCAATTAGTTTTCCCAACGAGTGGGGACAATAGGCGAGTTCGTAGTCCCCCCAACTTTGTTTAAAACGTTTCCATTCAATTAGTTTCCCCAACGAGTGGGGACAAAAACTGGAAAAAGTGGAAAAATAGCGGTAATACTAGCTTTCTGTTTCCATTCAATTAGTTTCCCCAACGAGTGGGGACATGAAGAAATCAAAAGTCATCTAATGTCTGTCTATCCTTTCTACAGTTTCCATTCAATTAGTTTCCCCAACGAGTGGGGACATAACCTAAGTTGTTTTAAAAATGCGATCGCCACTTCGTTTCCATTCAATTAGTTTCCCCAACGAGTGGGGACTGAAGAAATTGGCGCAAGCCTGAACCAGTTACTTGTTTCCATTCAATTAGTTTCCCCAACGAGTGGGGACAGGTATTAGTTATCTTGTGAGCCAAAGACACCTGTAGTGTTTCCATTCAATTAGTTTCCCCAACGAGTGGGGACGCTTTAAAAATTATGGCTGCACCAGTAACGCTAACCGCATCGTTTCCATTCAATTAGTTTCCCCAACGAGTGGGGACTTGAGTGACAGCAAGTTGCTGATTTAAGGTGTTTGGGGTTTCCATTCAATTAGTTTCCCCAACGAGTGGGGACGTCTCAACTAGAAGATTTGGGCAAAAAACTAGGTTTCCATTCAATTAGTTTCCCCAACGAGTGGGGACGGTAAATATCAATGCTTCTCCACAGGCTGCTCTTGCGTTGTTTCCATTCAATTAGTTTCCCCAACGAGTGGGGACGTTTCCCGACGGTCAAATACCCGCTTTCTTTACCGCGTTTCCATTCAATTAGTTTCCCCAACGAGTGGGGACTCTTGTTGAATACTATAAACTAGCAGACAAAGACATCCTCTTAAGTTTCCATTCAATTAGTTTCCCCAACGAGTGGGGACAGAATACAACCAAAAAGAATTGACACTCTCAGGGCGTTTCCATTCAATTAGTTTCCCCAACGAGTGGGGACAACTAAATTAGCATGATCGTGGACATAACAGTTTCTGAGTTAACAATCGTTTCCATTCAATTAGTTTCCCCAACGAGTGGGGACATGACAGTATGACAGTAAAGGGCAAATAATAGCAGGTTGTGTTTCCATTCAATTAGTTTCCCCAACGAGTGGGGACAAAACGTATCGAGATCAATTAGAACGTCAGCTAGAGTTTCCATTCAATTAGTTTCCCCAACGAGTGGGGACTCTACGACAGGTTTTGACATTGGCAATAGTATTCTAGGTAAATGTTTCCATTCAATTAGTTTCCCCAACGAGTGGGGACACGCAAATGTGCGCAACACGATTGCGTCAAATAGGAAGTTTCCATTCAATTAGTTTCCCCAACGAGTGGGGACAGCACAGGAAAGAGTGCAAGCATATGAAGATGTACTGTTTCCATTCAATTAGTTTCCCCAACGAGTGGGGACCCAAGACGTCATGAGCGGTGAGAAGACCTTCTCTATGGCGTTGCTAGGAGTTTCCATTCAATTAGTTTCCCCAACGAGTGGGGACTTGTACTGCTAGTGCAGCCTCATTGCTAGCTTGGACTCCTGCATTGTTTCCATTCAATTAGTTTCCCCAACGAGTGGGGACACCTATCAGAGGCCCCCTAGCGCCTAGTGACTGGGAAGTTTCCATTCAATTAGTTTCCCCAACGAGTGGGGACCGAATCAAAGGTGGCGAACCCTTTGAGGCGATCGCATACACGTTTCCATTCAATTAGTTTCCCCAACGAGTGGGGACTCACCCATTATACACCCCATACAGCGCAACGTGTCCAGAGGCCATTTGCGAGGACTCCCAAAAATCTCTCTAAAAACAAGCTGTCACCCACAATAAAAATCGCTGAAACCCTTACAGAGCAATATATCGAAGGCTCGAACGAACTTCCGCCATCCCAGCGATTTTTTGCAGCCCTCGCAAAATTACCCGATCGCCCACCGCCCCGCCCCATCGACTCGATATAATAAAATCTGTCCCATTATCCCCACAAAGTCCGTGACAGTCACACCCCTGCGTCTCACCACCGAAACCACCGCCCAACGCCCCGACTCCCTCGGCAGATTTGGCAAATTCGGCGGCAAATATGTCCCCGAAACCCTGATGCCGGCTTTATTTGAGCTCGAAGCTGCTTTCCACAAATACCGCAGCGAGCCCGAATTTCAACAGCAACTCCAACAATTACTCAAGGATTATGTCGGCCGCCCCAGCCCATTGTATTTCGCCGAACGCCTCACGGAGCATTATGCTAAACCAGACGGGACTGGCGCGCAAATTTACCTCAAACGCGAAGATTTAAACCACACTGGTGCTCACAAAATTAACAACGCTTTGGCTCAAGCATTGTTAGCAAAACGCATGGGTAAAAAGCGGGTAATTGCGGAAACGGGAGCCGGTCAACATGGCGTTGCTACTGCTACAGTTTGCGCTCGTTTCGGTATCGAATGCGTTGTCTACATGGGCGTTCACGACATGGAAAGACAGGCTTTAAATGTATTCAGAATGCGCTTGATGGGAGCGGAAGTTCGGGGTGTTTCAGCGGGTACTGGAACTCTTAAAGATGCTACTTCTGAAGCGATTCGCGATTGGGTAACAAATGTCGAAACAACTCATTACATTCTCGGTTCCGTAGCGGGGCCCCATCCTTACCCGATGATGGTGCGCGATTTTCATGCAATCATCGGTCAAGAAACTCGCAGTCAGTGTCTAGAAAAGTGGGGTGGTTTGCCGGATATTTTATTAGCTTGTGTGGGCGGCGGTTCTAATGCTATGGGTCTTTTCCATGAGTTTGTTGGGGAAGAAACTGTTCGGTTAATTGGTGTTGAAGCGGCGGGCGAAGGTGTGGATACTGAGAAACACGCTGCTACTTTGACTAAGGGAACTGTGGGTGTTCTGCACGGGGCGATGAGTTATTTGTTGCAGGATAATGAGGGCCAAGTCATCGAGCCGCATTCGATTAGTGCGGGTTTGGATTATCCTGGTGTGGGGCCGGAACATAGTTATTTGAAGGATGTTGGTAGGGCTGAATATTATAGTGTGACTGATGCACAAGCTTTGGATGCTTTTCAACGGCTGTCGCAGTTGGAGGGGATTATTCCGGCTTTGGAAACTGCTCATGCGATCGCCTTTTTGGAGACTCTTTGTCCGCAGTTGACAGGTAATCCGCGCATTGTGCTGAACTGTTCTGGACGTGGTGATAAGGATGTGCAGACTGTGGCGAAGGTTCTGAATATCTAGTTTAACGGAATTTTGGGCGATCGCTCTGTAGGAATTAGTAATACCAATTTCATAAAGTAGCGCTAGATATTACCCCCCCAACCCCCCCTTATTAAGGGGGGGCTAAGACTTCATCCATAGCACATCTTTAGAAAAATGATATAACAATTAACTTGCTCTCTCGGTTTATGTCATGTACAAATCTTTAGTTTTGATGTCCCTGGGATTGCTAACAATCCTGCCTAATTTTTCCCAGCTAATTCCTACAGAATCGCCACCACAAAATTCCATGAATACTAATCTTGCTTCTAGTTCAATTGCTGATTTAGAAAAAGCGGCTAACCAACAGATTAATCAATATCGAGCATCTAAGAAGTTGCCGCCACTTAGTGTCGATCCGCGAATTAGTCAGCAAGCCAGGATTCACAGCGAAAATATGGCTAGTGGGAAGGTTAAGTTTAGTCATGATGGATTTGATGGCCGGGCGAAGGCGATCGCGATTCCCTATCAAAGTGTAGCTGAAAATGTGGCTTACAATATGGGCTTCAGCGACCCGGTACGCAATGCTGTTGATGGTTGGATTAAGAGTGATGGCCACCGTAAGAATATGGAGGGTCAGTTTAATTTGACTGGGATTGGGATTGCGAAAAATGCGAAAGGGGAGTATTATTTTACTCAGCTTTTTGTCCGTAGTCGATAAGAACCCCCCCCTACCCCCCCCAAGGGGGGAAAAGAAGGAAGAAGGAAGAAGGAAGAAGGAAGAAAGTTTTAATTTAACTGCAAATGCCCAATGACCAATGCCCAATGCCCCATGCCCCATTCCCAATGCCCCATGCCCAATGCCCAATTACCAATTACCAATTCTCAATAATGGAATTTCCTAATTTTCAAGTGTGCGATCGCGATCTTCCCGATTCTCTCTTATCTTACTATTTGACCGCAGGGGCGATCGCTGTTGATACCGAAACCATGGGTTTGATGCCCTGGCGCGATCGCCTGTGTTTGGTGCAGTTGTGCAACCCGGAAGGTAAAGTTGTCGCGATCAAAATTGCTAAAGGTCAAAAAGAAGCGCCCAATTTAAAGAAATTAATGGAAGCTGAGAATATTGAAAAAGTATTTCACTTTGCCCGCTTCGATATGGCAACAATGCGTTACAATTTAAGTATTGACATTGCGCCGGTTTTCTGCACTAAAATAGCTAGTAAACTTGCTAGAACTTACACTAACAGACACGGACTGAAAGAGTTAATTCTCGAACTGGAAAAGGTAGAATTAAATAAAACTTCTCAAAGTTCTGACTGGGGAAATGCAATTAGTCTTTCCGACGATCAACTAAATTATGCTGCCAATGATGTTCGCTATTTGTTGAGTGCTAAACAGAAGTTGACGGCGATGTTGCAGCGAGAGGAACGTTGGGAAGTTGCACAGCAATGTTTTCAGTGTTTGCCCGTTTTTGTAAGTTTGGATTTATTGCAATACAAAGATGTTTTCGAGCACGGGTGATATCACCATAACATTGTAGGGACACGGCACTGCCGTCTCCTGATTTTTTACTAAAATTGATCTGCTATATAGCCTTTCTCAATCTTAGTGAGGTATGCCCAATGCCCAATGCCCTATGCCCTAGGCCCCATATTATTACTCAATATAGTGTTGATTCATCAAAGCTTCTATTTGATCGTCAACATTTCTAATTACTTTTTCCAAGGCTGGTAAACCATCTAAGGGCAAGGGACCAAGTCGAGTGCGATCGCGAATTTGATTCACTTTTCGCTGCAATTCCTGAGCTAATTTTAGTGCATCCCGACTCAAATTAGACAACTGTTGCTGCTCATAAAACCTCAAAGCAGCCCCCCGCAACACTTGCAGCGTCGCTTCTTCACCGCCGCCCACAGGCATCACCCGCAAGCGCAATAACAAATGAGTTTCTTGATAAATTCGCTCAACTTCCACCTGTTCTATGTGTTCCACCCTACTCACAGGCATATCTGTCATCCGCTTCAACTCGTCGATGACTTCTTGAAACAATAGGGGATTGATATCTTCAAGCATTGATTTCAAAATGCCGTCTTGACTCCACAGAATCCGGCCTTGCAACGGCTGTCGCTCAAAAAACAGGCGGCCGATACCTTCTCGTAATATTTTGCCAAGCAATTCATGCAGCAATTGTCGCGCGGGTAATTTTGCCAAATGTTCCATGGGACTTGACAAGTGCAAGGGTTCTATCTCCAAAACTGGCAACCCGA
Organism: Oscillatoriales cyanobacterium; assembly: GCA_004292745.1. Classification (GTDB taxonomy): domain Bacteria; phylum Cyanobacteriota; class Cyanobacteriia; order Cyanobacteriales; family Microcoleaceae; genus Microcoleus; species Microcoleus anatoxicus. The sequence goes on from RDXH01000160.1 coordinate 6,770, forward strand.
TTTCTGGGTGGGAAACCTCAGAATCTGGTTTAATTACTTTTGGCGCAGGTTTTAAGCCCAAGCTGTTGGGAGGTTCGGGTTCTGGCGCTGAGTGCACTGTTTCTGCTTTTGGCCATGACTGTACCGTTGTCTTGTTCCCCAGAGAGGGATTTGTCTGGGTAAAAGCTGCTGTGGTGGCTGTGGGCACTGCTTCTCTTGGTTGGTTAGCGTGCAGCAAGTATGCTGAGAGGATTGAGTGCTGAGTTTCTGATGAAAGTTGCTCCGTGGTAACAGAGCAATTCATGTAAGCTAAAATTCGCTGTACATAGTCTAAAGCCGAGTCATCTTGTAGATCGACTACGCCCAGTTTTAATATATTACCTTCTAGAGATAGAGGCAAAACTTGATAGTAAAGACAGGCTTCAAAGGGGACAACCGTATCGATTAATGAAAATATTCGATCGGTGTTGATGACCGTCGCTGAGTTTGTTGGAGATGTGTATACCATTAGTTAATAAGTAATAGTTGGGGACAAGCGCGATCGCGCTTTTTGCGACACACCAACCTCATCCATCAAATTAAACGCTGTAACTTCCCTGACAGGGCAGAAGTCTGAAAGCTGAATGTTCTTTTGAATAAAAATCGTGAGTCCAAGTCCCCCCCTAGGATCGATCGTCCTTAATAGGGTTTTGTGACTAATTCACAAATTTTAAATATGCACCACAACTGAATAATTTATAGACAACCGCTTCAATTGACTTCAAATCATGATTTGTCAGGGCCCACATTTGGCAGCATCGCTCGGAGGCGTTGCTTGCTAGATACGTGAGTGTAATAGTTAATTTAGGATTAGGTAGAAAATCCTGAGAAGTCGATCGTGCTGCTAGTATCTTATCCTACCAAGCAGTAGTCGCAGTTAATTGCTCACAATTAAGCGATCGCGATCGCGTCACTTTCAATTTAGCAATTGACACAAAATAAACCGGATCGGGAACTGATTTGTATCGAGCATAGAAGCAAAATGTTACAAATAATTAACTATTAGCAATGGTCTGCAACAGATTCAGGAGCGATCGTTGCGGAGGGATTGAGCTGCTAAATAGAGTTTACTCCACTCGCCGATGACCTGATTGGTTTTCAATTTAAGTTCAGAGGCGATCGTCTCTACACTTTTACCTGCTTTGAGCGATTCTATCAAGTGCCGTTGAGCATCAGTCAGGCTTTGCCAATATTGCTCCCACTGACTAGGAGTCAAACCCAAACTATGTTCTTGCAGAGAAGTTTCCAGCCAACTAGCGACTAATTCGGGGGATTGTTTGACTGCGAACACCCGAATCGCGTGGTAGCTGACTTTTTCTCGCAAGCGGTAAATTTGCTTGATCGGAACATTCAAAGCTTCGGCGATAGCTTCCTGGGAACGCCCTTGGAGGTAAAGCCGCAGCCACTGAGAGGCCAGCGGATCGACTTGGGCGGCCAAATAAGCCTCAAATTCTGCCTGGACAATCTGCCGCTGAGCTTGCCGATCCTCCCAAGCTTGAGTTTCAAGATAGTCAGACATCGCCTGTTCGTCTAGTAGGCTGACTGGTTCATCTGTATCATCCGGTAGCACCTGTTCCGACACCAGCCGCACCCAGTCTCCTGCTGGGACTTGGGTTAAGCCGCCCCGCTGGGAACGCCGCAGGTAGTTGACAAAACGATACACCAGCAAGGGCTGGTTGCGGATCGGGCGCAAACAATATTCTTCTACAGTTGCTAGCAGCAAAGAATTTCGCAAGCGTCTGTCTGAGGTACATTCAGCAATCCAGGCGATTTGCTGCTGAAGATATCGATCGGAATTGAGCATTTCCTGGATCACTTCTTGCAGCACATCCACCACACTCCGCTGTCTGTCGCGACTCAAAGACACCCACGCTTGGATTTTTTGTCGCAACACCACCAAACCGCCCAGTCGCCCGATCAAGTTGCGGTAAGCTTGTTCCGGCGGCAATCCCAGATACCGAGAAATCAAAATTCGATACAAAAAGTCGATCGCCCCAGTGGCGATCGCCAATTGAGTAGGATGGAGAGTGTCAAATCTATCTGGCTGGTTTCCCAACAGCCAGCGAACCACACTCTGGCGAGTGCTAGAATTTTCGTCCTGGCAATCTTTTTCCAGTCGAGACTTCCAATCTTGTGCTAGTTTTTCGGCCAAAGTCATGTGCTGCTGAGATACGATCTTTCTCCCCGATTTTACGTGGTATGCTGAATTTTTGAATCTTTTGGAGATATACGATCGTGCTGGAGGGCAACGCCCACGCGCGATCCGATAAATTACCCTAAACTAAATTCCATTACGGTGCGATATGACTGCATTTTTATTAGAACTAGGTACAGAAGAATTACCCGCCTCCTTCGTCTGCGATAGTACCCAACAATGGCAGCGATTGATACCTGCAACCCTGGCGGAACAATTCTTGACAAACGACTCAATTAATGTATACGCTACTCCGAGACGTTTGGCTGTTCTCGTAACAGGACTGCCACTTCAACAATTAGACAGAGAAGAAGAGGTAAAAGGCCCCCCCGCTAGTTCCGCTTTTAAAGATGGGAAACCGACGAAAGCAGCCGAAGGTTTTGCCAAAAAGCAGGGTGTGGAAATAGAGGCTTTGGAAGTTCGCGCCACAGATAAGGGCGATTTTGTATTTGTCCTTAAAAAAATTCCGGGGCGGAGGACAGCGGATATTTTGGCGGAACTTGTGCCCCTGTGGATTAACAAATTGGAAGGTAAAAGATTCATGCGGTGGGCCGACGGAGATTTAAAGTTTCCGCGCCCGATTCGATCGCTAGTAGCGCTACTTGATGATACTGTACTGCCAATTACATTAGTCAGCGGTTCGGATACAGTCAAGAGCGATCGAATTTCCCAAGGACACCGAGTTTTGTACACCCCCCCTACACCCCCCCTTGCTAAGGGGGGGACATTGATTCCTACACCCCCCCAGACTCAGGGGGGGACATTGATTCCTACACCCCCCCAGACTCAGGGAGAGACATTGATTCCTACACCCACCCAGACTCAGGGAGAGACATTGATTCCTACACCCACCCAGACTCAGGGAGAGACATTGATTCTTACTAAGGGGGGGACGGGGGGGGTTTCCATTCCCCAAGCAGAGGATTATGTCCAGTGTCTGCGCGCAGCTTACGTTGAAGTCAATCGCCAACAGCGCAAAAATCAAATTCAAGCCCAAGTAGAAGCAGCAGCCACAAAACAAGGCGGTTACGCAGACATCAGCGATGATTTACTAGAAGAAGTAACCGACTTAGTAGAATGGCCAAACGCCGTAGTCGGCAAATTTGACGACGAATTTTTGATATTGCCGCCCGAAGTAATCACCACAATTATTGTCACCAACCAACGGTATTTTCCGATTCTCAAAAATCCTCAATACCCCGAACTTCTGCCCTACTTCATTACAATTTCCAACGGCGATCCAGCCAAATCAGCCATCATAGCCGCCGGCAACGAGCGAGTAGTGCGCGCCCGATTAGCAGACGGTCAATTTTTCTACAAAGCAGACTTGGCAAAACCTTTAGAAGATTATTTGCCCAAATTAGAAACAGTCACTTTCCAGGAAGATTTGGGGACTGTACGCGCCAAAGTCGATCGCCTCTGCAAAATAGCCAATCTCCTGGTCAACCAACTGCAAATCCCTGAGACAGAACAAGCCGATGTCGCCAGAGCAGCCTTACTTTGCAAAGCAGACCTAGTAACCCAAATGGTTTACGAACTGCCCGAAATGCAAGGAATCATGGGGCAGAAATACGCCCTAGCCAGCGGCGAATCAGAAGCAGTAGCCACAGCGATTTTTGAACATTATTTGCCCAAAGGTGCAGGCGACAATTTGCCCCAAACTCTCACAGGTCAAATTGTCGGAATCTCGGACAAACTAGATACATTAGTCAGCATCTTCGGCTTAGGAATGTTGCCGACAGGTTCCTCCGATCCCTTCGCCTTGCGCCGCGCCGCCAACGCCATAATCAACATTATTTGGGCAGCTCAGTTGCCAGTAAATTTACACAAATTACTCGCGCAAGTAGTAGCCGAATTTACCGCAATTCGCCCCGAAACCAGCCCTGAATTACTATCACAATTATCAGAATTTTTTATCCAAAGAATTCGGACTTTACTGGAAGAAGAAAAGAATGTCGATTACGATTTGGTAAATGCAGTTTTGGGAGAAAAAGACCCCGAATATACCGAACGAGCATTAAGAAATTTGTTAGACACTTTAGAAAGAACACTTTTCTTGCAACAAATCCGCAATGACAACACATTAGATAAAATCTACGAAACAGTGAACCGTTCAACCCGTTTAGCAGCTCAAGGAGATTTGGATAAAATTGAATTAGAACCGAAAAAAGCAGTGAAACCAGAATTATTTCAAAAATCGTCAGAACAAGCTTTCTACGATGCAGTAGTGCAGTTAGTGCCGCAAACCCAGCTATCCAAACAAACCCGCAATTACCAACAATTAGTAGATAGTTTAACTGAAATTGCTCCGACAGTCAGCAACTTTTTCGACGGACCAGAAAGCGTTTTAGTGATGGATTCTGACCCAGAAATTAAGCGCAATCGGTTGAATTTATTAGGATTGTTGCGGAATCACGCGCGGGTGCTAGCAGACTTTGGGGCGATCGTCAATCGATCTTAGAAAGCCGATTTTAGAAAGCCACCAAACCTTTTGATGTAATATCAAAACCATTGGGATAGGAAACATCAAATTCTCTCATCTCCCCCTCTGCGCCCTCTGCGCCCTCTGCGGTAAAAAAAGCCCAAAAAACCGTAACCCATAAAAAAAGACAAAACCCGCAAAATAGGAAACATCACACAAATTATGCCGATCGCTCATATCATAGGACTAGGAAAATCAGGAATAGCAGCCGCCAGACTGCTAAAACGCCAAGGATGGGAAATAACATTGAGCGATCGCTCATCTTCCCCAAACTTACTCAAACAGCAACAAGAACTAGCTACCGAAGGCATTAAAGTAGAGTTAGGTAAATCCTTTCAACCAGACGAATCTATACAACTAATAGTAGTAAGTCCCGGAGTTCCCTGGGACATTCCAGCATTAATCCAAGCCCGAAAATTAGGGATTGAAACCATCGGAGAAATGGAACTAGCGTGGCGCTATCTCAAATCTCCGTGGGTGGGAATTACCGGCACTAACGGGAAAACTACAACTACAGCTTTAATCGCAGCAATTTTTGCAGAAGCAGGACTCTATGCACCCGCTTGTGGCAACATAGGGTATGCCGCCTGCGAATTAGCCTTAGCCGAAAAACAGCCGGATTGGGTAATAGCAGAAATCAGCAGCTATCAAATAGAATCTTCCTCATCTCTAGCACCGCGAATTGGCATTTGGACGACTTTCACACCGGATCATCTCAGCCGCCATAAAACTTTAGAAAATTACTACAATATTAAAGCCAAATTGCTGAAAAAATCCCAATTCCAAGTGTTGAACGGCGACGATCCGTATTTGCGGCAACAAGGAGTTGACCACTGGCCCGATGCGTGTTGGACAAGCGTCAAAGGTGAAACAGAACTGTTGGGCGATGCAGCTTTTGGGGCTTACATTAAAGACGGTTGGGTAATCGCTCAAAACCAGCAAATTCTGCCTGCTGATGCTTTGAAAATGGTGGGAGAACACAATTTGCAAAACTTGTTGATGGCGGTAGCAGCGACTAATTTGGCCCGAATCGATAAAAGTGCGATCGCCCAAGCCATTAGCAAATTCCCCGGAGTAGCCCACCGCCTCGAACATATCTGCACCTGGGAAGGCATAGATTTCATCAACGACAGCAAAGCCACCAATTATGACGCCGCCCAAGTCGGATTAGCCTCAGTAAGCGCCCCAGCAATTTTAATTGCCGGTGGCGATCCAAAAGAAGGCGAAGATAGCGCCTGGATTGATACCATCAAAGCCAAAGCTGTTGGGGTGTTGTTGATTGGAGATGCTGCGGGTATTTTTAGCGATCGACTCGAACAAGCAAATTACAACGCATGGGAAATCGTAGAAACAATGGAAAGAGCAATTAAGAGAGCAGCAGAATTAGGTAAACAAAATAATGCAAAAGTAGTGCTGCTTTCCCCAGCCTGTGCTAGCTTCGACCAATACCAAAACTTCGAGGAACGGGGAGACCATTTCCGACAATTATGCCTCGATACCCTAGCTTAGATTGGCTTCGTAGTCACGACTTTCCTCCTGATTCTATAGCAACTGCAAAGGCTGTTAAGGTATTGTGGTTATTGCTCCCTGCGACTCCGCTCAGGTAGCAATAACCAAAGCGCCTTTGCGACTGCTATATACAGCACTTCCCGCTGTTATGCGGTACACCTAATCGATCGCCAACCTTTAAAAAATTGGGAAATTTAATTGCTGCTACTGTACCTCGAAAGAGCGGGAACCGCTGTATGTTATATCGTTTCCGGCTGCATCGTCAGGTGATTTAACCGCAGAGAACACAGAGGACACAGAGGGAGAGAATAGAGATCTGAATCATTCAGATGCTACCAATTCAGCAGCAGTTGCCGCTTCCAACATGGCTTGTTTCAACTTGGTCATTACTTCTCGATCCATTAACACTAAATCTTCAATAGTTGCCTCCCATTCATTTTAATAGTACCTGCAAAGGGTGCATCTGTGTTTGGCAAATATATTGGTAGAGGCGAAGCATGACCGCTGTAAATCTCTGGCGCGAGCTAATAAATTGTCTACGGTCATGCTAGAGCATCGTACAAAATCGGAATGCTCCCCCTGCAAACATCTTTTACGTTTGTATTGAGACTAGGAATCGGTGCGGCACTTATTTATTGTGTCAAAATTGCGCGATGATATTTGAAACTCTGGGTTACAACTCTCAGAGCGCTTTTTTTTCTCAATCTCCAAAATTTTCACCTCCGAATTTAAACGCTGCTTCGATAAAACTTTAATTTCCTGTTCGAGTTGACGATTTCCCCGCAGAAAAAAATCTTGAGAATTAGAACGAAACAAACCGCTATTGATTTGCTGAATTTGGCTGGGTGTCACCACTTGGGCTGACACAGCAACCGGAAATCCAAAAGATGCCGCCAGCCACAAGCTAGGGATTATCTGTTTGAGAAGGTTCTTCATGACTTTCCCTCGGATGTTTCACCTCAGTTGATTTTTCTGCTTCTGAGTTCAGGGCTAATTCATCTTCTTCGGCAATTTTTTCTTGCCATTCAACAAGTTGTTGAAAAAGTTGGGGGCTAATTTGAAAGACAGGCTGATTGGTTTCTGACATATTTACTCCAAAAATTTAGGCGCTTGGGTAACAGGAAAATTCCAGGCTGAGCTAGGGAACGAGTAGAAACGAGATTAAGCGATTGTTAAAGCTTCAGGAGCGACATGATGATGCCAGTGAAGGAACCGCCAAGTAAAGCTACAGTAGCTAAGGTACTAATTCCAAAACCCACGGCTCTTTTTTCGGCAGCTTGATAGTAACCCCAAGCAAATAAAATGCGTCCAATTATCCAAACTGCACCGATAGCAGCGGCAAAAATGGGGCTGATAAATTGCGCGAAGAGCCACAGGGATGGCAAAAATAAAATCATTTGCTCTAAGGTGTTTTGCTGAACTCGCAATACTCTCTCAAAGTCTGGATTTCCTGTCACTTGGGGAGGAGAAACTTTGTATTTGAATCTAGCTCTACCGACGTTAATCGTGACAATAAAATAGAGTAATAGTGCTGAGGCGGTAACTAGGCTTGGCCAAAGTATGGCGTTTGTTTCTGTGAGCATGATTCGGGTATGATTTGAGTGGGGGTAGATGTACTAACTATAGCAACTATCAAGATGATTAGGATACTTCTGATCGCTGAGCGAAGTCGAAGTGGACACTTCACTTCGACTTCGCTCAGTGTCCAATGCCCAATGTCCAATACCCAATGCCCAATGCCCTGTTTGGCCAATGCCCAATGCCCTATGCCCTATGCCCTATGCCCGATGCCCCATTAATGCAATAACTCTTCTAATTGTTGCTGGTTCCACAAATATTGATATAGCCCTGGTTGTGCTACTAATTCTTTGTGAGTTCCTACTTGGACAATTTCTCCTTTTTCCATGACAAAAATGCGATCGGCACTAGCTGCTGCTGACATTTGATGGGAGATAAAGATGACTGTTTTGCGATCTGTTCCCGTTGCCAAATTCTTTAAAATGTCGGTAGCAGTCTGATTGTCAACGCTGGATAGAGCGTCATCTAAAATAAGTACCGGAGCGTCAACTAATAGGGCGCGAGCTAGGGCTGTCCGTTGTCTTTGTCCGCCGGATAATGTAATGCCGCGCTCGCCGACAATTGTTTTGTACTGCTGGGGAAAGTTGAGGATTTCTGGGTGAATTTGTGCTTGTTGGGCTGCGTGTTCAATTTCTGGCTGTTCTGCTAAGGGATTGCCGTAGCGGATGTTATTCTTGATGGTAGTACCGAAGAGAAAGCTTTCTTGGGGTACGTAGGCGATCGCCCCGCGCAATTCGGTTAATTTTACCTGAGTAATATCTAATCCGTCTACAAATAATTCACCTGGAGCAATATCCAGCAGTCTGGGGAGCGCATTAGCTAAAGTCGATTTCCCAGAGCCGATCGCCCCAACAATAGCTACAGTTTCTCCCGGTTGAATGGTAAAGTTAACGTTTTTCAGGGCGGGGATACTAGCACCTGGGTATTTATAATTTAGGTGGCGGGCTACTATCTCGCCTTTAACTGGAGTTGGCAGTTCAATTGCATCAGTCCGATCGTAAATTTTGGGTTCGACGGTAAGGATTGATTCGATGCGATCGACACTGACTTCTCCCCGCTGATAAGCAGTAATTGTGAAGCCCAAAAGTGCTGTCGGAAACACCAAACGCTCGACATAAATCAGTAAAGCCACAAAATCGCCCACGCTAATTTCACCCTTAGCAATGGAACCTCCCCCCGCTGCGAGCAAAACTAACAAACTCACACTTGCCAAACCGCCTAGTAAGGGGAAAATAAAATTGCGGGTTTTTGCTAATGTTAAATTAGCATCCAGCAATTTTGCGTTACAATCACCAAAAGCGCGGCGTTCGTTCTCTTCTTGAGCGTAGATTTTAATTACGGAAATGCCGCTCATATCTTCTTGAATCAAATCGCTCATCGCCGACAGTTCTTCCTGGACAGCTAGCTGCTGGATGCGCAGTTTGTCGCTAAATAATTGTACCAAAACTAGCATTAAAGGATAAACTGCGATCGCCAACAGAGTCAGCCGCACGTTAATTCCCAGCATCACGGGCAAAGTTAAAGCGTAAGCAAAGGCTGTATTCGCCAAACTCAGCACCGCAAACCCCACCAAGCGGCGAATATTATCCAAATCGGAAGTAGCGCGGTTAATTAAATCCCCTACTGTATTGGCCGCAAAATAAGATGGTTCTAAAGTTAATAAATGATTAAATATTTGCTGTTTGAGGTCAAATTCGACTTGACGCCCCACGCCAAACAGAAAAATCCGCGACGCCATCCGAATCACCCACATGATTGAGGCGAGTACCAGAATTAGCAACACGTAGTTTAAAACTTGGTCAAATTCGATCGCAACTTGCAGAGTGTCAACTGCATTCCGAATCAGCAGGGGAATGTAAACGCCCACAGCATTGACAATTAGCAGGGAAAAAACGCCCCAAAATGTCGCTTTCCAGTGGGGGCGCATATAAGCACCCAGTTTTTGCAGTCGAGAATAACGAGCCATAGGAAGAAGGAAGAAGGAAGAAGGAAGAAGGAAGAAGGAAGAAGGAAGAAGGAAGAAGGAAGAAGGAAGAAGGAAGAGCGAAAATTTGATTAATAAATGTCACAAACCACATTATATCTGTGGGCACACGATATCTGTGGATACAAGATATCTCTGAGGACACTCAAGCGAGCCCATAGGTGTTAACTTAAGCTGTCAGCCCGCCCCGTGTTCATTGGTCATCCCGCGAGTCCGACAGGGGTTTAAACCCCTGTCTAATAGAAGACAGTCCTCTTTTAGAGGACTAAAGAGTTCTTCAGTCCTCTTTGAGAGGACTTGCGCTATTAGACAGGGACTTCAGTCCCTGGCGGGCTTTCGGCTTAAGTTGACACCTATGGGCTCGCTTGAGTGTCCTTAGCCACCGGGAGCCGTCCAAATCCCCCCATCTACCCCTCGCACCCTTGGCGCCCAACCCAAACCAAAAATCGATCGAATTAGCACTCAGCCTCAGAGAGTGCTAAATTTGCTATGTAAGCAAATGGAGACAAAACATGACCAAAATAGTTGCATTTAGCGACAAATCTCGGCGGGCACTAGAACGCGGTGTCAATCAACTGGCTGATGCTGTCCGCATTACCTTGGGGCCCAAAGGTCGGAACGTCTTATTGGAAAAGAAGTTCGGAGCTCCCCAAATCGTTAACGATGGTATCACGGTTGCTAGAGATATCGAACTGGAAGACCCCTTGGAAAATGCTGGCGCTCGCTTAATTCAAGAAGTAGCTTCCAAAACTAAAGATATCGCAGGCGATGGCACAACAACCGCTACGGTTCTGGCTCAATCCCTGATTCGTGAAGGCTTGAAGAATGTCGCCGCTGGCGCAAATCCAGTCGCCCTGCGCCGGGGAATTGAAAAAACGATCGCCCACTTGGTACTAGAAATCGCCAAATTGGCTAAACCTGTCGAAGGTGATGCCATTGCTCAAGTCGCCACTGTCTCCGCCGGTAATGACGAAGAAGTTGGCAAAATGATTTTCCAAGCCATGGAAAAAGTCACCAAGGATGGCGTAATTACTGTTGAAGAGTCGAAATCTCTGTTGACAGAATTAGAAGTTGTCGAAGGGATGCAGTACGATCGCGGTTATCTGTCTCCCTATTTTGTCACCAACACCGATCGCATGGAAGTTGAGTACGAAAACGCTCGCATCCTGATCGCAGACAAAAAAATTAGTTCGATTCAAGAACTTGTCCCCATTCTCGAAAAAATCGCTCGCGCTGGTCAACCGCTGGTAATTATCGCCGAAGATATTGAAGGCGAAGCTTTGGCTACTCTGGTAGTCAACAAAGCCCGTGGCGTATTGAACATCGCAGCTACCAAATCTCCCGGATTTGGTGAACGTCGCAAAGCTATGCTTCAAGATATCGCCGTTCTCACCGGTGGCCAACTGATTTCCGAAGAAGTCGGACTCAGCATTGATACCGCCACTTTGGAAATGCTCGGTACCGCGCGCAAAATTACGATCGACAAAGAAAACACGATTATCGTGGCGGGCGAAGAGCACAAAACTGATGTGGAAAAACGGATTGTGCAAATCCGCCAACAGCTAGAGGCGACGGATTCTGAGTATGACAAGGAAAAGCTAACCGAACGCATCGCCAAACTCGCAGGCGGCATCGCTGTAATTAAAGTCGGCGCTGCTACCGAAACCGAGCTCAAAGACCGCAAACTGCGTATTGAAGATGCTTTGAACGCTACTAAAGCTGCTGTGGAAGAAGGTATTGTTCCTGGAGGCGGCGCGACGCTAATTCACTTGATTACAAAGATAGAGGCGATCAGAAATACTTTAGACGCAGAAGAACAGCTTGGCGCTGATTTGGTTGCGAAAGCTTTGGAAGCACCTTTGCGTCAAATCGCTGATAATGCAGGCGTTGAAGGTTCCATCGTCATCGAGGGTGTCCGTGGTAGCGAATTAAACTTTGGTTACAATGCTCTTACCGATGTCTACGAAGATATGATTGCGGCGGGGATTATTGACCCTGCTAAGGTAGTGCGATCGGCTTTACAGAATGCTGGTTCCATTGCTGGTATGGTGTTAACCACTGAAGCCGTGATTGTCGAAAAACCAGAGAAGAAAAAAGCTGGTGGTGACATGGGCGACATGGGCGGCATGGGCGGCATGGGCGGCATGGGCGGCATGGGCGGCATGGGCGGCATGGGCGGCATGGGCGGCATGGGCGGCATGGGCATGATGTAGTCATTAGTCAACAGTCATTAGTCATTAGTCAGCAGTCATTAGTCATTAGTCATTAGTCAGCAGTCAGCAGTCAGCAGTCATTAGTTGACTGTTGACTGTTGACTGTTGTCATTAGTTACTAATTACCAATGCCCCATGCCCCATGCCCCATGCCCCATGCCCCCTTGCCCCATGCCCCCTTGCCCAATTACCGAACCGCTATATGTTTTGTATACTGCGTCTTGTTAAGAAACAGAAAATCTGCTTTAATTAAGCTATCTCCTTGACACTCCCCAGCCTAAAGGCATGGGGATTCTTAAGACTTTTCGGTCTTAATATCCCTATTGCTAGGGTTCCCAGGCTGACCACGTTTGCACGTAAGTGCGTAGTCATGTCTCCTCTGTGAATGTTTTGGGCGTAGACTTTCCCCCAGTCCGGGGGTAGGTTTTTAAATCTTGTCTGATCTGTTTATTCTCCCATATTCATTTGTTTAGATGGATGTTGTTATATTACTTAACAATGGAAAAAGCCGTCCTACAAGGACGGGGTTTTAAACCCAATTTTCTGATAAAAAACTTTAAATTAAATTTTTGGATCATCAAGAGTTGTTGCGGGCGTAAAAGTGCTAGGCTGCACAAAATCTTTGAGTAAGTTAAACTATTTTTATCAAAATGCTTGAGCTTAACTTGCAACAGCTTGAAAAATACCCATGCCGGAAGTTATCAACTGGTTTCAGTCATTCTTATCTAACTCTGTTGATGCTTTCCTAGAGTTCGATAGACAGCAAAAGTACATATCCGTTAATCCTGTTGCCGCCGCCTGGATGGGATTAGAACCTGTCGAAATAGCCAACAAAACAAGTCACGAATTACTGCAATTATATCCCAACAATCCAGCTCTAAAAAATATTATTGCACAGATAGATGCCTGCCTGCAACAAGTATTAATGACAGGGGAAAAAAGAATTGCTATCCACGAAGTGACAGCAAAAGACGGCGGCATCAAAATTTACGAAACGGCTTACACGCCAGTTGTGGATGCCTCTAGCAACCAGATGCGGGTTTTCAGTGTTGGTCGAGATATTACCAGGCACTACCGCTGGCAACAGCAGAAAACTGAGCAGTTGCGCCACTCGAACCATTTACTATGCTTGAATGCCGCTAATACTCCCCTGGCAATGGTAGGCTGGGATGAAGATTTTCGGATCGTTGAGTGGTCGAAACGCGCTGAAGATATTTTTGGCTGGACATCGGATGAAATGATGGGTAGGGAATTCGGCGACTTGGCTTTGGTTTGCGAGGAAGATATCGAGGCTGTCAGTGCGCTGCAACTCGAACTAGGAACCGGTAAAGCCAATACTTCAATTAACCGCAATTATACTAAAAGTGGCAAAGTTATTTGGTGCCACTGGTTCAACTCTATTATTCGCAGCGGGGATAATTTTACCGTACTTTCTTTGGTGGAAGATATCACCGAACGCAAATTGTTAGAAACAGCACAATCCCAAGCTACTAGACTGACAGCAATGGTAGCTGATGTCGGGATTGCTCTGACTAAATACCCTCAAGATATCCTGATGCCATGCTGTGAGGCAATGGTTCAAAATCTGGATGTCGTTTCTGCTGAAATTTGGACTTTCAATTCTCAAGAAAATCTCTTGGAAATGCAGGCATCAGCCGGAAGTTATAGCGACCAAGACAATAATTCACGCTTTGTTGAACGAAAAATCAATGAGATTGCCCACAGTAAAAAGCCACAAATTAAATGCCAATTTGATTCTGATAATATTCAGATTAATACCAAAGAATCAGGAGAATCAATATTGGGAGATGGTGCGAAATTAGGAACTGTTAATTATCAAAAATTGCGAATTAATTGCAGTTCAAAAAAATCTATTGTAACTTTTTCTGGCTACCCCTTGATTGTTGAAGAACGCTTAGTGGGAGTCATGGGAATTGTTAGCGCTCAACCGATGACAGAAGCTTTTCTGGAAACTATAGGCTCGGTGGCTGATGTCATTGCTTTAGGCATCGAGCGCAAGCGTGCAGAAGCTGAATTAAAATCCGCTAGATCATTCCTCACTTCAGTGGTAGAAAATCTGCCAGTGGGCGTGTTTGCTAAAGATGCTTCCTCCCTGAGATTTGTGCTGTGGAATAAAGCGGGAGAGACGATCGCAGGTGTTACTTCCGCTGAGGCGATCGGCAAAAATGACTACGATATTTATCCCAAAGAACAAGCAGATGTTTCCACAGCTCAAGATCGGGAAATTTTGACCAGCTATCAAAACCAGTCCCGCGTCACCGAAATAGTCGAAGAACCTTTTCAAACTCGCCACAAAGGTATGAGAATACTGCACACTAGGAAAGTGCCCATTCTTGACTCCAAAGGCAATCCTCAATACGTTTTGGGTATTACTGAAGATATCACGGAACGCCGACAGGTAGACGAAAGTGTTCGTCTCTACGACCAAATTGTTGAAAATATGCAAATAGGTTTGTACGTCTACCATTTAGAAAATATTGATGATGACAGCACCTTAAGGGCGATCGCCTCCAATCCCGCTGCTACCAAGTTTACAGGATTAGAAATGGCAGATGTTCTGGGAATGACAATCGACGAGATTTTTCCCAAGTCGCGAGCGAAAAATATTCCCCAAGCATTTGCATCGGTAATTCGTAGCCAAAAAGCCTTAGAAATTGAAGATATTGAGTGCGATGAAAGCGATCGCATAACCCGCGCTTTTTCTATAAAAGCTTTTCCGTTACCCAACAACTGCGTCGGTGTAGCTTTTGAAAACATTACCGATCGCAAAACCCTAGAATTAGAACTAAAGCTAGCCTTGGAACAAACCGAACGTTCCGAACAACTGTTGCGCACAGTCCTTGACAAAAGCAGTGATTGGATTTTTGCAAAAGATCGAGATTTTCGATGTATTTTAGCAAACAATAGCTTTGCTAAAGGTATTGGTAAAAAACTAGACCAAATTATCGGAAAATCTGATTTGGAACTGGTTATTCAAAAAGATATAATTGATACTTCTGCTGAAAATATTCAAAAAATACGCAAAGACGACTTGGCTGTATTAGCTGGTGAAAATATTCATAATCCCTGCGAACCAGCAACATTTGCTGATGGATCGATACATATTTTTGACACCCAAAAAGTCCCTCTCCGAGACCAGGAAGGTAATATATTTGCAGTGCTGTCTTTTGCTCATGATATTACTGAACGCCATAAATCTGAAGCCGCATTACGTAGAAGCGAAGCCAGATTTAGGTCTTTGGTAGTTAATATTCCCGGAGTAGTTTATCGGTGGTGGTGCGATTTTTCTGTCTGTTTTATTAGCGATGCAGTTTACTCGCTCACTGGTTATCCGGCTGCGGATTTTAGATTGCTTTCCGACAGAGTTTCGCGGACTTTTACCAGCGTTATTTATTCCGAAGATTTGGAGCAAGTTGAAGCCACGATTCGGAGGGGAATAGAAAATAAACAGTCCTACAGTTTGGAATATCGCCTGCTGGCGGCCGACGGTACGATTAAATGGGTGTGGGATAAAGGTTCTCCTGTATTTGATGAAGATGGAAGCGTTTATTGTTTGGATGGGGTAATTTTTGATATTAGCGATCGCTACTATGCTAGAGAAGCACTGCAACAAAAAACTTCTGAGTTAGAAGCTGTTTTTCGTGCTCTACCCGATTTGTATTTCCGACTCAATGCTGAGGGCGTTATCTTGGATTATCTCTCAGGTAATTCATCGGATATTTATATTCCTGTACAAGATTTTGTAGGCAAAAAAATGTTAGATGTTTTGCCGATAAATGTAGTAACCCAATTTGAACAATCTATTACTAAAACCTTAGAAAATAAGACACCTGTAACCTTAGAATATTCCCTAGAAACACCTGAAGATCCACAAATTTATGAAGCAAGATTTATGCCTTTCAAGGTTAATCAACTGATTATTATTTCTAGAAACATCACCCTCAGAAAACAAGCTGAATCTAAATTAAAAGATAAAAATTACGAACTCAAGCAAGCTTTGAATCAACTAGGAAAAACTCAATCTCAACTAATTCAAGCGGAAAAAATGTCTGGCTTGGGGCAGTTAGTTGCCGGAATTGCTCACGAAATTAATAACCCTGTAAGTTTTATTTACGGTAATGTCACCTACGCTCGCGATTATGCAAATAATCTATTGAAACTGTGTTGTTTATACCAAGAATATTACCCAGAACCAGTTTCTATTATCGCTGATTTTGCGGAAGAAATAGAAGTAGAATTTATGAAAGAGGATTTTCCACATCTGCTTAACTCCATTCAAATTGGAGCCGATCGCATCGGGAAAATAGTCTTATCTTTACGAACTTTTTCGCGTCTAGAAGAATCAGATATTAAACGTGTGGATCTTCATGAAGGCATTGATAGTGCTTTGTTAATTTTACAACATAAACTCAAAGAAAATGGTAGAACTCGCCCAATTGAAATAGTTAAAGAATATGGCGAACTGCCACTGGTACAATGCTATGCTGGACAGCTAAATCAAGTGTTTATGAATGTTTTAAGTAATGCGATTGATGCTTTAGCAGATGTCAGACATAGAAAGTTGAAAGTGTCTAGTGGTTCGGAAACCCAAGGTCAAGATGTTCCTACTTTACCAGTACCTATAACTTCTAACCCGTCACCTTGCATTCGTATTCGCACGGAGGTTATCGAAAGTAATCGGGTGGCGATCGCAATTTCGGATAATGGTCCAGGAATGGAAGAATCTGTTAAATCTCGGATATTCGATCCATTTTTCACTACTAAACCTGTGGGAAAAGGTACTGGTTTGGGACTTTCGATCAGTTATCAGATTGTAGTAGAAAGACACTGTGGCTCCCTGCGCTGCATTTCTGCACCGGGAGGAGGGACAGAATTTGCGATCGAAATTCCTATTCGACAAAGATAATTTGTTATTGGTTATTGGTTATTGGTTATTGGTTATTCGTTATTCGTTATTCGTTATTCGTTATTCGTTATATTGTTTCCGGTTACATCGTCAGGTGATTTAACCTTTCTAGAACACAGAGGACACAGAGGGAGAGAATAGAGTTCTGAATAATTCCGATGCTACCATTGGTTATTGGTTATTAGGGCATGATATCATATCAAATAAAGATAGTAACTAAAACTCGGAAATATAAACATGGTATACAAAAGCATAAATACATCTAGTGGTGTTGGCAAACAAATTAAAGATGATGAGGATGATTCCTACGTTGATTATTTTTATGACGATCCGGGGGCTCCGCCGGGAACTCTGGACTTAGAACCGGGCGCACCACCTCCCGATATTGTATTAATTGACTATTCCGAGACAACAGCTACTCGCTCCAAATTGGTAAATCCTCAAGACGCTGCTGCGTATTTAGATACAGAATCTGTGTCTTGGGTTGATATGTTGGGATTGGGAAATAAAGAAACTTGGCAGCAAATGGGTCAAATATTTAATTTGCATCTGATGACTCAAGAAGATGTAGTTAATGTTCCCCAGCGACCGAAGGTAGTAGACTATGAAGACCATCTTTTAATTATTGCATGGATGGTAATGATTAAACCTAATTCATTTAATTTTCATAAAGAACAAGTGAGTTTAATTTTGGGTAAACATTACTTGCTAACTGTTCAGGAAGAGCCGGACTATGATTGTTTTGACCCGGTGCGCGATCGCATCCGCAAAGGACAAGGAAGTATTCGCAAGCACGGAGCCGATTATCTGGCTTATACTCTATTAGATTCGATTATCGATGGATTCTTCCCAGTATTAGAAGTTTATGGAGAGCTGATTGAAGAATTAGAGGACGAAGTGGTAGTCAGACCCACCCGTAAAACCCTGGAAAAAATCTATAAAATCCGCCGAGAATTGCTGACTCTACGTCGCGCCATTTGGCCACAGCGGGATGCAATTAATGCGCTAATTCGAGATAGCAGTGACTTGATTAGTCCAGAGGTGCGAATTTATCTGCGAGACTGTTATGACCACACAGTGCAGGTGATGGATATGGTGGAAACTTATCGAGAATTGGCTTCGGGTTTAATGGATGTTTATCTGTCCTCAGTTGGCAACAAAATGAATGAAATCATGAAACTACTGACAGTGATTTCTAGCATTTTTATTCCCTTAACCTTTGTTGTGGGAGTGTACGGCATGAATTTTAATAGTGAGAAATCGCCATTGAATATGCCTGAGCTGAACTGGTATTTTGGTTATCCCCTTTGTTGGGCGCTGATGGTGACGATCGCCTCTTCTTTAGTTTACTTTTTTTGGCGGCGCGGCTGGTTTGAAAATTTTTCCAGTATTAAAGATGATGGAAATCTAAAATCCTAAATTGATTGACGAACGATCGCGTACAATAAATTTGGGGAAAAAGTAGGCGCAGGCGGTTGCGGATTAATGAAAGTTAGTCTGAGGAAAGTCCGGGCTCCCGAAAGACCAAACTTGCTGGGTAACGCCCAGTGCGAGCGATCGTGAGGAGAGTGCCACAGAAAGATACCGCCAATTAGTGATTAGTCAGCAGTCATTGGTCGTTAGTGAGTAACTGAGGACTTGAGACTGGGAAGCAACAACTAATTTGGTAAGGGTGCAAAGGTGCGGTAAGAGCGCACCAGCAGCATCGAGAGGTGCTGGCTCGGTAAACCCCGGTTGGGAGCAAGGTCGGAGGAACTATGGTTGGTTTTTTACCAGTTCCGTTTTTGGGTACCGCTTGAGGCGTCTGGTAACAGGTGTCCCAGATAGATAACTGCCCTCGAAAATTGCTTGCAGTTGAGAGAACAGAACCCGGCTTATGTCCGACTTTTTCCCCCCCCAAATCCCCAGCAACAGGAAGTGCGGTAACGGAGATGAAACAACCAATAACAAATAAGAAATAACAACTAACAACTAACAACTAACAAATAACAACTAACGAATTTAAGATGAATCTTGTTTATCCAGCTCGTCAAAAAGAACTTGAAAAATTAGTAGAAAAAATAGGAATATCCCAGAAGCATTGTATTAAATGGCATCTAGTAGATTTAGCTTTGACTCATTCGAGTGCATCAGCTAAAGCAAATTACGAACAGTTAGAATTTGTCGGTGATGCTGTGGTGCGGCTGGCGGCATCGGAATTGTTGTTCGAGATTTATCCTGATTGTCCAGTCGGGGAATTTGCGGCGATTCGATCGATCTTGGTGAGCGATCGCATTTTGTCAAAAATTGCTGAAAGTTACGGATTCGATCGCTATTTGATTGTTGCCAGCAGTGCAGCCAGCGACAAAACAGGGGCGGAAAGCCGGCTAGCAGATGCCCTAGAAGCCTTACTGGCTGCCCTTTATTTGAGTACCCATACCTTAGAATTAATTCGCCCTTGGTTAGACCTTCACTTTCAACGGCTAGCAACGGAAATCCGCAACGATCCGGCCCGCCAAAACTACAAAGCTGCTCTCCAGGAATTGACTCAAGGTAAATACAAAATTTTGCCAAAATATAGTGTCAAAGAAACTGGTACAGTCCAGGGTGGTGAGGATCGTTTTACCGCACAAGTTCGACTTCAGGAAGAGTTACTAGCCGAGGGCAAAGGTCGATCGATCAAAGCTGCAGAACAAGCTGCGGCTCAGGCTGCTTTTAATAAATTAGTTAGTCAGTTGACAGTTGACAGTTGACGGTTGACGGTTGACGGTTGACGGTTGACGGTTGACGGTTGACGGTTGATTATTGGTTATTTGCTTGGGGCTACTAATCACAAATAACGATTAACTAATCACAAAATAGGGTATGATTAATCAGGAATTTGTAAAATTGTAATATAGCAATCGCCTTGGCGATTAGGATATCTTTAGCTACTGAAACTATTGCTAGTATTACATCTTCCTTCTACTTATTACATCTTCCTTCTTCCTTCTTCCACAAATGAAAATCGGAATAGCTGTATTGGGTGCTGGCCGCTGGGGAGTCAATCTAATTCGCAACTTTTTAGAACATCCAAACAGCGAAGTTTTAGCGATTGTAGACCAAAATCCTGATTCATTGGCGGCCGTCAAAAAACAGTTTAATCTCAATGAAAATGTAATTTTAGCTAGTGATTGGGCTCAAGTGCAGGAATTGCCAGGGCTAGAAGCAGTGGCGATCGCCACTCCCGCCTCTACCCACTATACCCTCACAGCAGCAGCACTCAACAGTGGCTACCACGTTTTGGTAGAAAAACCCCTCGCCCTCAACAGCGGTGAAGCCCTAGAACTCTGCCAATTAGCCGAAAAACAGCAGCGCCAACTCTTTGTGGATCACACTTATCTATTTCATCCAGGAGTCGATCGAGGCCAAGCCATTATTCAACAACATCAACTGGGAAATTTGCGCTACGGTTACGCCCAGCGCACCCATCTCGAACCCGTGCGACACGATGTTGATGCCCTTTGGGATTTAGCCGTTCATGACATTGCTATTTTTAATACCTGGCTGGCACAAACCCCAATTCAAGTAAGGGCGATGGGTAGTGTATTTCAGAAGGCAACCCCCCCCTCGCCCCCCCCAAGGGGGGAATTTAGAAGGCAATCTCCCCCAAGACAGGAAGTCAGAAGGCAATCTCTCCCAAGACAGGAAGTCAGAAGGCAACCCCCCCCTAACCCCCCCCTTGGGGGGCAATCTGGGCCTGAGCTTCCCCTTGGGCAACCCCCCCCTAACCCCCCCCTTGGGGGGCAATCTGGGCCTGAGCTTCCCCTTGGGGGGAAGGAAGAGGAAAAAAGTTCAGTTTCTCCTACAATTTTTCCCCAAAATTCTTTAGAAGGACTAGCAGATTTAGTTTGGGTGACACTCACCTACCCAGACGGATTTCAAGCATTCATTCATCTGTGCTGGCTAAATCCCGACAAACAGCGGCGCTTAACAGTTGTTGGCAGTTTAGGAACTTTGATTTTTGATGAAATGTCGCCAGAAACACCCCTAATTTTACACCGAGGCAATTCAGATGCTGGGGGTGAAGAAAATAGTTTGGGAAGGGTTCGTGCAGGGGAGCAAACTATCCTTAAAAATCGGGAAATATTGACTTTAGAACCAGTGGAACCCCTGCGTCAAGTGTGCGATCGCTTTCTCCATTGCGTCCAAACAAATACTCCCTGCCCCACTTCTTCCGGCTCCCAGTCCGTCCAATTAATCCGCATTCTTAGCGCTTTGAGCCAATCCCTAGAACTCGACGGACAACCATTAACTATTAGCCCCTAGTTTCGCTCATCAATCAAAGCCTTTAAACATGGCATTTTCTTTTAGCAAATCCGGGTGGTCAACAGCAGAATTTGATGGCTGAATAACAGGCAAAGAAATTACTACAGTAGCACCTTGATTGATACCCGCACTGTGGATTGTAATACTCCCTCTCATAGATTCCATAATTTTTCTAGAGATAGCCAAGCCTAAGCCATTGCCACCAAATTTGCGAGTAGTAGAGCCATCAACCATTACAAAAGGCTGAAACAATTTCTGCTGTTGTTCAGGATCGATACCAATTCCTGTATCTTTAATAGTCACCACTACCGATTCGGGGTCTTCGCTAAGGCTTGTCGTATTTTCTCCTAGATTCCCGTTGAGTCGTTCGGGAATTTTGATTTTGTTAGATTCAATGTTTATGGATATAGTAATGCTGCCGAGTTCTGTAAATTTCACAGCATTACTCAACACATTCAAAAACACCTGCTTGAGTTTTTCCGGGTCTGCATAAACAGTAATAGGAGGGCTAGGGAGTGGCAAATGTAACTTCAAACCTTTTTCCTTAATCAGAATAGCCTGTAACTCAATAGCATCTTCCAGGACTTCAGTCATATCGATTACTTCAAACATCAGCGAGAAGGAACCGGATTCGATTTTAGCAATATCCAAAATATCATTAATGATATTTAGTAACTGCATAGCCGAGTCGTGAGCTCGCTGCAAAAAATCCATTTCCTCCTCTCGGTCATCGCAGTAGCCGTCTCGCACAATTTGCAGAAAACCAATAATCCCATTGAGGGGGGTTCTCAATTCGTGAGAAATATTTCGCAAAAACTCATCTTTTAACTGATTGGCAACTTTTGCTTCCTTGGTGGCAACTTCCAATTCGTCTGCCCAGGATTTGAGGCGACCGACCATACTGTTGAGGGCATCGGCTAATTGATTGAATTCGCGAATTTTGAGATTTTGTGGTACTGCTTGTGGCGCTTCTGTATCTACTTTTAGGGCGTAGTCTCTGAGTTTTTCCAAAGGACGAGCTAAGTCGCGAGACAAATATAAAGTGGCGATGATACTAGCGCCTATTAAGCTCACAATCAGAATAAATAAAACCTGCTGAATTTCTTCCAAACCAGACAAGGCGTAATCCAAACGGGAGACAGCTAAAATAATCCATTTGCTGTTTTCTTTTTGAGTTAAAGGGCTGGGGATAGCAGCGTAGCCAGCGAGCAATTCTACGCCATTTTTTTCAAAGGAAAATAGGTGTAAAAAAGCTTGTCCTCCGGCGATCGCCCTTTTGAGCAGACTCTTGAGGCGATCGGCATCGGCTTCTTGGTCGATATTGCGTCCTACGCGGTCAATATTGGGGTGAGCCAAAATTGTCCCATCTTGGTCGATCGCCACCGTATAGCCAGCCAGAGAGCCTTTGGGAGCACTGGTTTGGACTGGCAAGGAGGACTGCAAACTCAGAGCATAACTCAATTGGCGACTATTGCCACGACGAGTGTAAACGGGGGCACTCAACACCAAACTCACCTGACTTTCCTTCCCCTCTTGGCCCTGTTTGCTGGAATCGGAAAACTTCGCAGTAGAGGAAAGGGGATTTTTGTCCTTTTTTTTCCCCTGCTGCATATCTGGCCAAGACAGACTGATGTAGACGCTCTTGTCGTCGAGTAGAGCCTGTTGCTGCTGTAGCTTTGGCCAAAAATTAACCGGTGGCGAATTTGACAGAATCGGAATAGGACCACAGGTGGTGGCGATGACTTGATTTGTCTGCAAATTAGTCAATTGCACGCAATCTACCTGAGTTGGCAACCGCTGCCCTAGTTGCGCGATAAACTTTTGATAATCTTTGGGTTCTACAGACTGTAGTATGGAGCTTTCCGAAGCGCCGATCAGATTCGATCTGAGTGATTTTGCCCACTGTTCAATAGTTTCTGCTTTTCTGACGGCACTTTCGGTCAGATTTTGACGTGCTGTTTCCAGAAGCGTCGATCGTGCTTTGCGATAGGTAACATACTCCCCCACCAGTAGAACGGGTACGCTGAGCAACAAAATCCGCGACAGTAAAATACGGCGAAAGGAGGATTGACCTAACTTAACCATAGGACATTTCTAAATTAAGGTGCGACACCTAACAACGACCATAGTGCAACAAAGCAGACCGACAGGCGCATCTGTCAAGGGTATTTTGCTGAAGAGACAAAACAGCTTCACAAGAATAGTTAAGCATAATTATAGGAGCCACGGTCATTGATTGGGTCAGGCGATCGATCTGGGAGCTATTCTAAAGGTAGAGGCAGAGCTATTCCCACTACTTCACTCAGTCCATGAGGCAACGGGAATCTGTAAGCTCGAATGGTAGGGTGGGTCTGGTGGGTTTTTTGAACAATTGTCAGCCGTACAGGAAAGTAGATCGCCTTACCAATAGTAACAAGTGCGTCAGATAAGTCCAATTAATTATATCTCTTTTAGCCAATTTGTAATCGCAATTTATGAATGAGATTGATTGGGTAAAATCCCTCTAAACAGTTGCTCAATAGGTTCTGGTGTCATCCATTGTTTTACGTTCAGCCTGGATACCCTATCATACTATGATTACAAGAGATTTTTATAAAAAACAATGTTAAGCTCAGGCATAATGCGTACCCCACAGGGTTTTTGGGACTGGTCAAATAATGAGATGATGGAATGGTCGATCGACTCTCACAACCCCCTAGGGAATGAACATCAGCTCAAACAGCCCATACACTTGCTGGGGATTATGGCGATCGATAATCATCTTTCTAGCTTACTTAATCGATGAAAAAAAACTCTAGTGACTATACCTATTATTACACAAATAATCGTCCCAGATATCATCACGCTTATTTGCTATCCCCCCTTTTGGAAATGCTGGTAACACTGGAAGCTACCAGCCAGAAAAAACTCCGAGTTTTAGATCTCGGCTGCGGCAATGGTAGCTTGAGTCACGTCATCGCACAGCAGGGCTATGAAGTTGTTGGCGTTGATAATTCTGCACCAGGCATAGCAATTGCTCGTGAAAGTTTCCCGGAGTGTCAGTTTATCCAAGCAGATATTTACGCTCTCCCGGAAGTCGATCTACTGCATTCCTTTGATGTTGTCCTAGCCATTGAAGTAATAGAACATTTACTTTATCCAAAAGAACTAGCAAAAGCTGCCAAAAAATGTCTTAAGCCAGGAGGTACACTAATTATTTCCACTCCCTATCATGGTTATTTAAAAAATTTGATTTTAGCAATTACTGGTAAAATGGACAATCATTTTACTGTTCTTTGGGATAATGGTCATGTCAAGTTTTTTTCCGTCAAATCTTTGTCAAAAGTGTTAGATATTGAACAATATACGGATATTAAATTTAGGTTTGCGGGTAGGTTGCCCTATCTTTGGAAATCAATGTTATGCTGTAGTAAGTCGATAAACTAAAGTAATTAATTTGTCGCGCAAGAATCTTAAATAATCGAAGTAAATCGGCAAGTTTAAGCTAACAAAAAAAAGGCAAAAAAACGCTGAATAAATTTCGTCAAGGAGATTTTTAATAATTCTAAATAAGTCAAAAAAAAACTAATAAATTAAAAAATATGACTGTTGGTATTTGGATATTAGGCGATCAACTTTGGCAGAATCAAGCTGCGATCGCCAGCACAATTAATCTGAAAAAAATTCCCAAAATTATCTTAATTGAATCTTGGCAACACGTTCTTGAACGTTCCTATCACCAACAGAAGTTAGTTTTAATTTGGTCGGCAATGCGGCATTTTGCGGCAGAATTACGGGACAGTGGCTATGAAGTTACTTATGCGAAAGCGGCGGATTTTGAAACTCCTCTAAAAGTTTGGATTGAAACTGATAATATCACTGAATTGCGGGTGATGACACCGAGCGATCGACCTTTTTTACAAAAAATCCAAAACTTGCAACTTCCCTGCAAAATTAGTTTAATTGCTAACAACCAATTTTTGTGGAGTGAAGCAGAATTTAAAGATTGGGCATCCAGCCGGAAACGCCTGTTAATGGAAGATTTTTATCGAGTTAGTCGCCAGCGTTTCCAAGTTTTAATGGATGGAAATAAACCAGTGGGCGGTAAGTGGAATTTTGACAAAGAAAATCGCCAGCCACCAAAGGGTAAACTGAATGCACCGCCAGCTATTTGGTTTGAGCCGGATGAAATAACTCAAGAAGCGATCGCCGAAGTTAAGGCTCTATCTTTCCCAACTTACGGAGATGTGGAACCTTTTCGCTGGGGGGTGACGCGAGAGCAAGCTTTGCAAGTGTTAAATAATTTCATCGCCCAACGTCTCCCCACCTTTGGCCCTTATCAAGATGCGATGGTAACGGGGGAGGAAACTATGTGGCATTCGCTTATTTCTCCTTATTTGAATATTGGGTTACTGCATCCTTTAGAAGTTATTCAAGCGGCGGAAACAGCCTACTTCGACAATGACTTAAATTTAAACGGCGTTGAGGGTTTTATCCGCCAAATTCTCGGCTGGCGAGAATACATTCGGGGTGTTTATTTTTATGTGGATGCTGATTATTTTCAGAAGAATTGGTTCAACCACACTCAGCCTTTGCCGGAGTTTTTTTGGGATGCTAGCAAAACTGATATGAACTGTTTGCATCAAGTTTTAAGTCAAGTCGAAAGCACTGGTTACGCGCATCACATCCAGCGATTGATGATTTTGGGCAATTTTGGTCTAATTGCTGGCATCTCGCCGCAGGAGCTGGAAAACTGGTTCCACAGTGCATTTATTGATGCCTATGACTGGGTAATGCAGACTAATGTGTTGGGTATGGGTTTGTTTGCGGATGGGGGTGTGTTGGCGTCGAAACCCTATGCTGCGTCTGCGAACTATATCAATAAGATGAGCGATTATTGTCGGGGCTGTAAGTACGATCGCACGGTGCGATCGGGCGAAAATGCCTGTCCCTTCAATTTTTTCTACTGGGACTTCCTGGCGCGCCACCGGGAAAAATTGCAGTCGATCGGGCGCATGAGCTTCATTTTAGCCAATCTGGACAAAATGTCCTCCGCAGAGCTGGCAACAATTAGCCAAAAAGCCCATGAATGGTATTGTAAAACTTCATTAAGCTTATAAGCAGTAGTAAGCAAAGATGGTAATATATAGTCAGGAGGTCAAAATGAAACTACCTGACTACGCCAAAGC